>JAEZQX010000372.1 GCA_023441105.1 Pseudomonadota bacterium
CGGTCGCCGCCGGGCTCGAGACGGCGGCACGGCGCCTGCGGCTGGCGCTGCCGGAGCAGGCGGTGCGGCTCGGCGCGGAGCAGTTGCTGGCGCTGGCGCCGGGACCCGACGGCAACCTGGAGGAAGCGCTGGGTTCGATCGCGGGCGCGCTGCAGGACGCGGTGACGGCGTTGCAGTCGCAGGAGGAGCGATCGCTGGACATCGCGCGCTGTGCCCTGCGGGCCGAGGAGCTGGGCCTGCGCGCCGCCGCCTGGTGGACGCAATTGCAGGCTGCCGCCGATCCGCAGGCAGGCGTGGCGGCTGCCTCGATCATCTGGGCACAGACCACGCCCAACCATGCGGCCCTCAAGTCGACGCCGCTGTCGGTCGCGCAGCGCCTTGCCGAACAACGGCAGCTGCTCGGCGGCAGCTGGATCTTCGTTTCGGCGACCCTGGCGGTCGGCGGCTCGCTGCAGCACTTCGCCAGGGCGGTCGGCATGCCCGACGCGGCGCAGGCGATCCTTCCCAGCCCCTTCGACTATCCGCGCCAGGCCGGTTTGTGGGTGGCCGACCAGGCCGGTCCGGTGGCGGCACCCGACTTCCCGAATCGCGTCGCCCGGCGCGTCTGGCCGCTGATCGAGGCCAACAAGGGCAGGGCGTTCGTGCTCTGCACCACCTTGCGCGCGGTACGCATCATCGCCGACGAGATCCGTGCCCTCGCCGCGGCGGACCTGCTGGTGCTGACCCAGGGCGACGCGCCGCGGCACGAGCTGCTGCAGCGCTTCCGCCAGGCGCCGGCGGCGGTGCTGGTCGGCGCCGCCGGCTTCTGGGAGGGCGTGGACGTCGTCGGCGACCAGCTGTCGCTGGTGGTCATCGACAAGCTGCCGTTCGCTCCGCCAGACGACCCGGTGCTGCGGGCCCGAAGCCGCGCCATCGAGGCCGCGGGCGGCAATTCCTTCGGCGAGCTGTCGCTGCCCGCTGCCGCGATGTCGCTCAAGCAAGGGGCCGGCCGCCTCATCCGCTCGGAACAGGATCGCGGCCTGCTGGTGATCTGCGACAACCGCCTCACCAGCCGCAGCTACGGCAGGCAGCTGCTGGCAAGCATTCCGCCGTTCCGGCGAGTCGAGTCACTGCAGGAGGCGTTGGGCTGCCTGCCGGCCTGATTCACGCCGGCTTGCCCGATGGACGACTGCCGGCGCGCCCGGAGCCTGCCGGCGATCAGTTGCTGGCGGTCTTCTGCGGCGCCTTGCCGTTGGCTGCCGCCGCGCGTCGCGCAGCAGGCAGGAAGCGGCTCTCCGGGAAGGTGCGCTCGAGCACCCTCAGGGCGTCGTCGCGCAGCTCGGCAAGGCCCAGCTTGTCGTAGGAGAGGACCATCAGGTTCAAAGCCTCCTCGGTGGCCGGCGTCTGCTTGTAGAGCGTGACCACGTCCTGGGCGCGGTTCGCCGCCGCCACGTAGGCGCCGCGGCTGTAGTAGTAGCGGGCGATGTGGACCTCGCCCGATGCCATCGCGTTGACCAGGAACTTCATCCGCGCGAAGGAATCCTCGGCGTAGCGGCTCTCCGGAAAGCGGGTGACGACCTGCTTGAACGCCTCATAGGCTTCGCGCGAAGCCTGCTGGTCACGCTCGGAGAGGTCCTGGCCCGCCATCCGCGCGACGAGACCTTCGCGATTGTTGAAGTTGATCAGCCCCTTCAGGTAGAAGGCGTAGTCCAGCCGCTCGTGGGTGGGATGCAGGCGGATGAATCGGTCGACCGCGGCCAGTGCTTCGGCCCGTTCGCCTTCCTTGTAGCTGGCCCAGGCAAGGTCCAGTTGTGCCTGCTGGGCGTAGCGTCCGAAGGGATAGCGCGATTCCAGCTTCTGCAGCGCCTTGACCGCCGCGCCCCAGTTGCCGGAGTCGAGCTCGCCCTTGGCGTCCGCATATAATTGGTCCGCCGTCCAATTGGCGGTGGGATCGTAGTCGGAGGTGGCGCAGCCGCCGAGGACGATCGCCATGCCCGCCAGGAGCAGCACGGCAGCCAGGCGACCGAGGCGCAGCGAAAACGCGGCTGGGGCAGCCGGCAGCCGATGCCCGGCCGCGGCAGCAAGGCGGCCGTCGATCGGCCCGCCCATGGTCATGGCGCCGCCTGCGACAGGTGCGATACCAGCGGCGGCGAGAGATGGTTTGCGATTCTTCAACATGGCTCTCCCAGATGCGCGATTATAGTCAGCCGCCTGCCAGTGGGCCTTCCGGCGCAGGGGCATCTGCCGCGGTGTTGTCGCTGCCTGACGCAGCCGCGGCGGGTTCGACGCAGCAGCTGGTGGCCCGCGGCGCAGCCGGCGTGCGCCTCGACCAGTTCCTCGCCGCGCAGCTGGCGGGTGTTTCCAGGAGCCGCGTGCAGCGCTGGATCGCGCTGGGCGCGGTGCGCGTCGACCAGGCGATGCGCCTGCCGAGCTACCGTCTCAACGGACATGAGGCGATCGAGGTCGAGCCGCAGCCACTTGAAAGCGAGCAGGCTTTCGCGCCGGATCCGGTGCCGCTGGACATCCTCCATCGCGACGACGACCTGCTGATCGTCGCCAAGCCAGCCGGCCTGGTGACGCATCCGGCTCCGGGCAATTGGCGCGGCACGCTGATGAACGGGCTGCTGTTCGCCAACCCGCGCAGCGCGCGCCTGCCGCGCGCCGGCATCGTGCACCGGCTGGACCGCGACACCAGCGGCGTGCTGGTCTGCGCGCAGTCGGAACGGGCCTTCGTCTCGCTGTCGGCGCAGCTTGCCGCGCGCACCATGCATCGTCAGTACCTGGCGATCGTCGGCCGCGCCGGTGGCGCCGGGGCCGGCCGCCTCGCCGACAGCGGCACTGTCGAGGAGCCGATCGGCCGCGATCCGCACAACCGCCTGCGCATGGCGGTCGTGGCGCCGCCGCATGGCAAGCCGGCCCGGACCGACTACCGGGTGCTGGCGCGCAGCCGTGCGAACGGACCCGCGGCCCATGCGGCGCTCGCCTGCCGGCTGCGCACCGGCCGCACCCACCAGATCCGCGTCCATCTCGCCAGCATCGGACATCCGCTGGTCGGTGACCGGGTCTATGGCGGGGAGGCCGTCGACGGCTTCGAGCGCCAGGCGCTGCACGCCTGGCGCCTGAGCCTGGAGCATCCGGCCGACGGCCGCGCTCTGACGGTGGACTGTCCGCTGCCCGACGACATCAGGCTGCTGGCGCAACGCCTCGAGCTCGATACCGAGCTGCTGGTGCCGCAAGCAGGATGAAGACGCTCCTGCCCGCCTGGCCGGCGCCGCCGAGGGTCAGGGCGCTCTTCACCACTCGTGCCGGCGGCGTCAGCAGCGGTCGCTGGGGCGACGGCGCCGATGGCGGCGGCCTCAACCTCGGCGCCCGCTGCGGCGACGCGCCGGAGCGGGTTGCCCGCAATCGCGAGCTGCTCACGCGCGAAGTCGGCCGGCCGATCCGCTGGCTCGAGCAGGTGCACGGCACCCGGGTGGTGGAAGCCGCCGCCGGCGCAGCGGACCGGGAACCCGCCGCCGCGCCGGTCGCGGCCGATGCGCAGGTGACCTGCGATGCCGGCATCGCGTTGGGCGTGCTGGTGGC
>JAEZQX010000423.1 GCA_023441105.1 Pseudomonadota bacterium
GGCACGCTGGCGGAGAAGCTGCGGGCCGGCGGCTCCGGTATCCCGGCATTCTTCACCCGCACCGGCGTCGGCACCATCGTGGCGGAGGGCAAGGAGATCCGCAACTTCGACGGCCACGACTATGTGATGGAGCGCAGCCTGGTCGCGGATGTCGCGCTGGTGAAGGCGTGGAAGGCCGATCGCACCGGCAACCTGGTCTACCGCAGCACCGCGCGCAACTTCAATCCGCTGTGCGCCATGGCCGGCAAGATCACCATTGCCGAGGTGGAGGAGCTGGTCGACGTGGGCTCGATCGAGCCCGACGCGGTGCAAACGCCGGGCATCTTCGTGCAGCGCATCGTGGTCAACCCGAACCCCGAAAAGCGCATCGAACAGCGTACAACCCGCAAGGCGTAGGAGCCGCAGATCATGGCATGGGACAGGAACCAGATGGCGGCGCGTGCCGCCAAGGAATTGCAGGACGGCTTCTACGTCAACCTCGGCATCGGCCTGCCGACCATGGTGGCCAACCATGTGCCGCCCGGCGTCGAGGTCTGGCTGCAGTCGGAGAACGGGCTGCTAGGCATCGGGCCCTTCCCGACGGAGGATGAGGTCGATGCCGACACCATCAACGCCGGCAAGCAGACCGTCACCACGCTGCCCGGATCATCCATCTTCCACTCGGCCGATTCGTTCGCGATGATCCGCGGCGGGCACATCAACATCGCCATCCTCGGTGCCATGCAGGTGTCCGAGAAAGGCGACCTGGCCAACTGGATGATTCCCGGCAAGATGATCAAGGGCATGGGCGGTGCCATGGACCTGGTGGCCGGCGTCGGACGCGTGGTGGTGCTGATGGAGCATGTGGCCAAGGGCGATGCCCACAAGATCCTCGCCGAATGCGACCTGCCGCTCACCGGTGTCGGCGTGGTAGACCGGATCATCACCGACCTCGGCGTGCTGGACGTGACGCCCAACGGCCTCACCCTGGTGGAGCTGGCGCCGGGGGTAAGCTTCGAGGAGCTGCAGGCGAAGACCGGCGCCAAGGTCACCGCCGCCAAGGGCGTGGCCGCCTGAGGCGGATGTCCGGCGCGGCTGGATGGGGCCGCGGCTGACTTGCTGACTTGCTGACCTGCTGACTTGCTGACCTGGTTAGGCGGTCGGCGACCGCCCGGTCATCTCCCCATTCGCTGGTCGTAGCTGCGCGAGACGCGGTCGATCAGCTGCGGGTCGCGGATCCTGCTGGAATCGAACTGCACCCGCACGCTGCCGTCGGCCTGCTGGCGCAGCGTCGCGGTCAGCGTGCCCTCGCCCTGCCGGGCGACCACGGTGCCACTGGCGCGATCTTCCACCTCCACAGCCAGTCCCTGGTCGCGCATCGCGCCGGACGCGGCCGAGAAGGAGCGATCGAAGGCGCTGGGGTTGGCATAGCCCGGCACGGGTGTGCCCGGCGCGACGTAGTAGGTGCATCCGGACAGCCCCGCCAGCAGTGCGGCGCAGGCGCTCGCGACGATCAGCGCTTTCATGGCGACACCTTTCTCCAACCGGGACTGGGATCGAAGGACTTCAGCGCGGCAGCCTTGGCTGAGGTATCCGGACCCAGGTCACGCTCGTAAACCTGGCCCTGGTGGTTGACGATGAAGCTCATCACCCCGGTGTCGCCGTAGTCGATCGGCCAGGCCAGGACGCCGAAGCCGCCGAACAGCTTGCCCCGCACCATGTAGTCCATCGCACCGCCCGGCGCATGCGGCCCCTGTGCAGTGAGCAGCTTGAACCGGTAGCCGTTATAGCCGGAGGGTCCGAGGTGGGGCGCCGCCTGCGCCGTGGGGAGCTCCCGGGCAAGCGGGCTTGGGCCGAGCTTCGCGTCGGCCGGCCAGTACAGCCCGTCGCGCTTGCCTGGCGAGCTCGAGATCCGGGTGGCGTAGGCCAGCAGACCGTCGCCGTCATGGTCCTGGACGACGTACCGGCGCTGCGCGTCAGCGATCATCTGCATCGTCAGCATCGCGCTGTTCTCGTTGCGGCCGACCCGGCGGACCCGCATTTCCTCCTGGCCGGCTGCGAGGTCGAACTTCCAGCCCGATGATGTCCTGGCGAGGGGAATCGGCAGCGTCCAGCCGTCGTCGCCTGCCGTGACCAGCGCGCGATCCTCGCCGGCCGGCCGGATGGAATGCTGCTTCGACCAGGCACCCAGGAAACGATAGCGCGCGTCGGCGCCCTGCGGCGGAATGAGCTTGCGGAAGTTGGCGCCGAAGATGCTCTTCAGCGCGTCGTCGTCGCTGGTGGCGACTGCCTCGCCGAATGCCTGCATCGCCGCCTCGGGCGAGGCGAAGGCCTTCTGCGCTCGTGCCGGCATCGCCGTCAGGCAAAGCATGAACACCGCGGCCAGGACCGACCAGTTGGCAAGTAAGCGGAACGCAGGCGCAGGAAGCGATCTCTTCATGTTGCAGCCCTCTGTCAACGCCTGCCGCCGCCGCGTCCACCGCCACCCATTCGGGCCCCGCCTCCGCCGAAACCGCCGGATGAGCGAGCGCCTCCGCCGCTGCTGAAGCCTCCGGATGGTCGGGAGCCACCACTGACTGCCTGGCGATTGCCGCCCCCCGAGGGCTGCGTACTGGCCCGGCCGCGGTCGAAATCGCGCTGTGTCGCGCTGCCCCCGCCGACGCCCTGGAAGGCGTGATCGCGGCTGGCACCGGCCCCGGAATAGCCGGCATTGCGATCCCCGACGCCACCACCCCGGTCGCCCACTCCACCCCGGTCGCCCACCCCACCGATGTCGCCGACACCGCCCCGGTCGCCGACACCGCCCCGGTCGCCGACACCGCCCCGATCCCCGACACCGCCCCGATCGCCGACACCGCCCCGATCGCCGACACCGCCCCGATCG
>JAEZQX010000491.1 GCA_023441105.1 Pseudomonadota bacterium
CCGGTGTAGGGCACGTGCAGCATGTAGGTTCCGGTGTTCTGCTTCAGCATCTCCATCGGGACGTGCATCGTGCCGTAGTTGCCGGACGAGCCGAAGGTGATCACCCCGGGACGCGCCTTGGCGTCGGCGATGAATTCCTTGGCGGTCTTCCACGGGCTGTCCGCGCGCACCACCAGTACCGTCGGATCGGCGGTGAAGCGGGCGATCGGGACCAGGTCCTTGAGCTGGAACATCGGCGAGCGTTCCAGCACCCGGTCCGCCTCCGGCAGGATGGTGATCGATGACAAGGCCAGCAGCACGGTGTAGCCGTCGGGCTTCGCCTTGGCGACCTGCGCCATGCCGATGCCGCCGCCGGCACCGGCCTTGTTCTCGACCACCACCGGTTGTCCGAGAATCCGCGACAGCGCTTCGGCCACCGGACGGCCGACGGTGTCGGCCACGCCGCCCGGCGGGAACGGCACGACCATGGTCACCGACCGCGATGGGTAGGCTTCCTGCGCCTGCAGGACCGGTGCCGCGGCCGCGGCGCCAAGGCCGGCGAGCATCAGGCAGGTGCGCCGGCGGGCGCGCGATCCGGGTGCATTGCTGGGCATCGTTGCATCTCCTTCCAAGTCTCGATTCGAATGTCCGGCTGGCGACCTGCCTGGTCGCCCGCGCCGGGTCTCAGGAGATGATAGCCGCCTGCCCCGACGGGCCCGGTCGCAGGCTCCGCCGGGGAGGCGGCCTTGTCGGCAGGCCGGGCCGCGATCGACCGGTCTAGGCGAGCAGGCCGCATTCCGGCCGTCCGGCCGATGGTGCGTCGAAGCCGTTGCCACGATGCTGGTCGTCATGCAGACCTCGAGCATCCGCCTCGGCACGCCGTCCCGCCGGTCCACGCCCGCGTCCTCCCGCGGGCCTGCGCCCGAGCCGTCGTGCGTGCCTGTGCCCGCCCCCTCGTGCGCGTCTGCGCCCGTCCTCGCCGCCGCGCGGCTGCTGGTCGGCGGTGCCCTGCTGTGGTCGGCGATCCTCCTGCCGCTCGCCGCGCAGCAATGCCGTCCCGCCGGCGGCGGCTCGCCTTGCGAGACTGCCGACGGCATGGCCAGCCTCGGCGATCCGGATGGCGGCGACCTCGCGGTGGGCAATCCCTTCCACCCGATCACCGGCAACAAGTACCAGGAGGAAGTCGATGCCTCGCCGTTGCCCGGATTCCTGGGGCTGGAGATCCGCCGGCACTTCAACGGCGCCTATGCCGCCCAGCCGGGCCCGTGGGGCAGGGGCTGGACCCTGTCCTACGATACGCGGCTGTTCCGTCACGGCAGCATGCTGCAGATCGTGCAGGCGGACGGGCGCCGCCTGCTGTTCGGCGTACCGTCGGCTGCCGCCAGGGAGCCGGCGGCTTGTGCGGCGGCGTCGCCCGGCCAGGGCGAGCTGACCGCGGAGGGGGAGGGGTTTCGCTGGCGCTGGCCCCAGCAGCGGGAGCTCCGCTTTGATGGCTCCGGCCATCTCGTCGCCATCGGTCCGCGCGGCGGCTCGGCGGCGGAGTCGGCGCGGATCGAAAGAGATGCCGTCGGGCGCATCGTCCGCATCACCGATCCCCTCGGCCGCAGCCTGCAGATCGGCTACGACGGCAATGGGCATCTCAGTCGCATCGAACATCCCCTGGGAACCTGGCGATACGCGGTGGACGACGCCGGCCGGCTGCAGTCCGTCACCGCGCCTGACGGCGTGACGCGTCGCTATCGCTACGAGGACCCGGGCCATCCGCACCGCTTCACTGCCGTCACGATCCAGCCGCCGGGAGAGGTCGAAGCCCTGGTCGCGCAATGGGTCTACGACGCCGCCGGCAGGGTGGTGAGGCATCGGCGGGCGGATGGCGGCGAACTGCACATGGAGTACCGGCAGTCCCCCGCCGGGGCGCGCGGCAGGAACGAAGCCTGGTCGCAGCTCACCAACGCAGCCGGCGAGCGGACCAGGTTCCGTGCAGTGGAGCTGGCCGGACGCTGGCGGATCACGGAAATCGCCGGCGCGGGATGCGAGGAATGCGGCCCGACCAACCTGCGCCTGCGCCATGACGCTCGTGGACTGCTCGTGGCCCGGCGCCGCATCGGCGGCGACGGCATCGCCTACCAGCGCGATGCGCAAGGCCGGGTGGTGCGGATGTCGCGCCTGGATGCAGCCGGGACGACAGCGGCGGACTACCTGCTGCGCTTCGAGTATGGGGACGGCCAGACCCAGCTGCCGCGTCTCGTCGCGCGGCCGAGCGTCGTGCCCGGCAGGGAGCATCGCATCCTCCTGAACCGCGACGAGCGCGGCAACCTGCTGGAGTACCTCGAGTCCGGCTATGCGCCGGCGCTTGGCGCAGCGCCATGGCAACCCATCGCCAGGAAGACCGTCCTTCGCTACCGGGTCATCGCCGGGCGGCTGGTGCTGGCGGAGGTCGACGGTCCGCTGCCAAACGGACCGGCGGCCGCACCGGCTGATTCCGACATCACCCGGTTCGGCTACGACGAGGCCGGCCGGTTCCTGCAGACCATGGAGCTGCCGGGCGGCTGGTGGCGTCGCGCCGTGCAGCGGGATGCCGCCGGACGGGAGCTGGTGACCCGGTCCGGTGACGGATATCGGGAAGTCGAGCATCGCCGGGTGCTGGACTATCGTCACCGATGGCTCGAGCTGGGCCGCGTCGCCTGGCTCGCGGCGGATGCAAGACGCCTGCCGGACGGGGCGATCGCTGCAGTCAGCAGTCGCCGCTTCGATCCGCGCGGGCATCTGCTGCACTGGCAGGATGCCGGCGGCCAGCGGTTGAGCTACCGGCATGACGCAGCCGGCCGACTGCTCGGCATCGAGGATCGGCGCGGATACCGCGCGGAGGTGCGCCGGGATGCGGAAGGGCGGGTGGTCGCCAGCCTGCTGTTCGAACCGGGCGGCACCGGGCCGCGGCGGGCCGCCTATTTCGGTCGCAACCGGAATGGCCGGCTGGAGACGCTCCTGCTGCCGGACGGCCGGCGCTTCGGGCTGCACTACGACGTCGCCGGTCGCCCTCTGGCCATTGCCGGGTCGGACGGCTCCGTGCGGCTGGTCGCGTTGCCATCGGCCGCTCGCGGCAGCACCAGCACATCGGTCGACGATTTCGGCAGGCCGGTACTGCAGGTGCTGCCGGACCACGGGTCGCGTAACCTGCGCTACGACGAGGCCGGGCGGATGATCGAGCTGACCGACGCCGCGGGCACCCGGTACGCCTTCCGGCACGATGTGACCGGCAGGCTGCTGGCGCGCACCATCAGCGGCCCGGCAGGCGAGGAAACCGTGGCTTTCGGCTGGCAGGGCAACTTGCTGGTACAGGCGGACGATCCCGCCCAGGCCACCCGCTGGACCCATGACGCTGCCGGCAGGATGCTGTCGACGTCGATCGAGCTGGCGGGGTTGCCGGGAAGGCCGCTGCGCACCACGCGCACCTGGGGTGCCGTGGCCGACGCTGTCCTGGAGCAAGGGCTTGTGGACGGACAAACGCTGTCGCTGAGCCACTCCGGCACAAGCCATGACGACCTGCCGGGACAGTTGCAATTGCGCAGCCGGTTCTGGAGCGCCGCCCGCGATTGGCTGGATCGCATTCTGCCCGCGGCGGCGGCTTCCCACGTCACCGGCTGGCTGCCCGCGATGACGCTGGCACGGGATGTCGCCGTGCATCCCCTCGATGGACTGACCGGGCTCACCTTCTTCAACGGCAGCGTGATGAGCCGGACCGTCGATGCCGCCGGACGAACGCTGCGTCTGCTCGCCGGTCATCCGGATCGGCCCGCGGCACACTGGCGCTATCACTATGCCGGCGGCTCGCGCATCGCCGGCATCGAGAAGCTGGACGGCGCGCTTGCGGGTGAACCGCGCCCTGGCCACGACGACATGCGTGGGCAGCAGGATGGGCCGTCATCCACGCACGGCGTCGGCCTCGACCGCGACCGCGCCGGCCGCGTCGTCGCCGATGCCCGCTTTCGCTACGCCTACAGTCCTCGCGGGCAACTCGAGCGCGTGACGGACCTGGAGGGGCGACTGGTCGCCACCTACGCCTACAACCATCGCGGCCAGCGGGTGCGCAAGACGGTGCATGCTCCACAAGCACGGCCCGTCACGCGCTACTTCCTGTGGGACGAGCAGGCGCTGGTGGCCGAGATCGACGCCGACGGCGGCGTCGTCGCCCAGTATCTGGCCCTCGACGACGGCCAGCGCCGCCTGCCGATCGTCCAGTTGCGGGCCGCTGCGCCGGGCAGGGCGGCGCCACGGGCGCGCCGCACCAGCCAGTCGATCCTGGCGATCCATGCCGACCATCGCGGCGCGCCGGTCGCCCTGACGGACGAGCGCGGTCGCCTGGCCTGGCAGGCACAGGTCGGACCATGGGGCACGGCAACCGTGCAGTCGGTCTCCGGCGACGCGGGAACCAACCTGCGATTGCCGGGCCAGTATTTCGACGCCGAGACCGGGCTGCACGACAACTGGCATCGCAGCTACGACCCGCGCCGTGGCCGCTACCTGCAGCCTGATCCACTGGGCTATCCCGACGGCGTCGATGCCTATGCCTACGCCGGCGGAGATCCGGTCAACCGCACGGACCCGACGGGGCTCTACGAGATCGATGTCCACTACTACATGACGTTCTTTCTCGGTGTGACGGCGGGACTGGATCCGGAAGAGGCGAGGATCGTGGCACTGGCGGCCCAGTACGTGGACGACAACCCGTTGACCAGTCCGGTTGACCCGGGCGGCATCGGCACCACCGTGGCGTCGGTGCTCGGCAACCAGGCGCGCCTGCTCAACTATCACTTCGTCCTCAGTGGCGCTGATGGACGAACCCTGCCGCCCTATCGCAATGACCGGCTGGAGATCGAAGACAGCCCGCAACTGGCCAATCTCCTGCGCGCCGCGCGCACCGCCGGCCTCGGCCGCAATGCCAGCCTGCAGTTCCTCGGGGAGTACCTGCATGCGCTGGCGGATACCTATGCCCACCGGGATCCGCGCAACGTCCCTTACGATGCCTTGATGCTTGGCTGCGGCGTAGGCCATGGGCTTGCCGGTCATGAGCCGGACCTGACCTATGATGACCTGCCGGCCTGGAGCGGGGTGATTCCGGGCGTGTTGCCCATCGGACGTACGCCCTGGCGCCGGGAGGCGCGAACCCTGGCGATGGAACTCGAATTGCACGGCGTGCTGCTGGCCGTGGGGGATCCCGCCCGGGCGCGGGAAACCGCGGAGATCGAGGCCACGCTGCGCGAGTTCAACGCCATTCGCGAGAGTGAGGGCCGCGGCGGGGACTTCGCCGGCAAGATCGGGCTGCTGCAGTCCCGGCTCGTCGCGCTCGGCTACGGCCACCTCGACCTGCGCAACGACGAACGCTACGGCTACAACGAGCGGGACGCGCGCAGCAACCGCCTGGTCTTCCTGCGCAACACCGAGACCGGGGCGCCCCTGCGCGAGGAGGACTTTCCGGGAGTCTGCCTCGAAGGAGGAAGCCGTTGCCGAGCGCGCTGAAGCTCGTCGCCGCCCTGGCGTGCACCGGCAGCGTCGTGACGCTGCCGGCCATGGGCCCCGATGGCTGCATTCCGGCGCAGGCCGTGGAGTTCGGCGGTGCCGCCGTCGCACCTTCCGGCTCCAGGCCCCGCCGGCCGGAGGTGAACCTCCTCCAGCCCGGCCACTACTGCCTCGCGGACGACCTGCACCAGCGCAAGCTGCTGGACCGCAGGACCGGCCGGGAAATGCGGACGCCGGGCGGGGATGCCATCGTCCTGGTCGGGGCCGACGATGTCAGCCTCGATCTCGCAGGCCACGGAATCTCCAATGATCGGGAGCTCGGCTATACCCTGCTGAGGCATCACCGATACGAGCCGGGACGCGGCCACTTCCATGCCTTCGTCCACACCCGGATCCACAACGGCAGTCTGTTCTCGCCCGGCAGCCGCGGCGTCGGCATCCGCCTCGTCTCGTCCCGGACCTACGATACGCCCGGCTTCGGCAAGCCGGTGCGCCTGGCGCAGGCGGACCGGCCGGCGAACGTCTTTCGCGATACCGCCCATGTGCTCGAGGACCTCCGGATCGAAGCCGGCAGGCATGCCATCCTCGTGGACGGCAGCAACAACGTCATCCGCAACAACCGCATCGTGGTGGACAGCGCTACCGCGATCGTTGCCCAGGGGCCGGGCGTGCTGATCGAGGACAACGTGATCGAGGTCCGCGCCGACCTGGGGCTGTCCCCCGGGCCGGATCAGGACAGTCAGACGCAAACGTCGGCGGTGATCAGGCTGATCCAGGCCGATGGAGCGGTGGTGCGCAACAACCAGGTCAGCCTGGTGGACGGTCGTCGCCAGGATCCCTTGCCGTCGGCCATCGAGCTGGTTGCCTCGCGCGGCGTATCGGTCGAGAACAACATCATCCGCGGAATGCAGGCGGCGGTTTCCGCGGATGCCGCGAGCACTCATCGGGAAGCGGGCAATCGCCTGCAGGTATGCCCCGCGGCCGGCGAGCGCTTTCTTCCGCCGGACGAGAGCGGCGACATCGCGGTGGCAAGCAAGGCATCCTGTCGCGGGCCACCGCCCCATGCCGTGGGACGCTGAAGCGCTGCGCCTGCTCGCAGCGGCGTCCGACGCGCGCCGGCGAGCGGCCAGACCGGCGCCGATCAGCGCCTTGCCGCGCCGCGTTCAGCGCATCGACCGGCGCCAGGGCGAGTCGGTGAAATGGGCGGCCTTCAGCCGGATCGGATCGGCCTGCACCTGCAGCATGACCAGGCTGCCGGCCACGCGCTGGATGTCGGCCTGGTGAGCCTGGAAGCGATCGAGCACGTCCGCATCGTAGAACGCTTCGGCTCCAAGGGCCTTCAACGCGTTCATCTCGAGATGGAATCGGTAGCTCGATCCGTCCGCGCCGGTGGCGCTGAAGTCGATGCCATCGCCATGAGGCGTAGGCTGGGAATAGGTGAGTCCCAGGTGGCGATCCCAGTTGGCCTGTCCGTCCATTGCGTTTCCTCCAGTTGTTGTTGCCGGTCAGGCTATCAAAGGTGGATGTTGTTTTACGATGCAGGAGCGCCGTTCGGCAGCCTCCAGAGTGCCGCTCGGCAATCCGGGGCGCTGGATGAACAGTTCCGGACGAAGAGCGGCGGCTGCGGTATCTTTGGCGTTCGGGGCGGCTGGCCCCGGACCAATGCACCTGGAGGTCGACATGGAAGAGGCGGTCATCGTCGCGGCGGCACGTACTGCGGTGGGCAAGTTCGGCGGCTCCCTGGCCAAGGTTCCGGCACCGGACCTCGGCGCCACCGTCATCAAGGCGGTTCTCGAGCGCAGTGGCGTCTCGCCGGAGGCGGTCGAGGAGGTGATCCTGGGCCAGGTGCTGACTGCCGGCAGCGGCCAGAATCCGGCGCGACAGGCGGCCATCAAGGCGGGGCTGCCTCATCAGGTGCCTGCGTACGTGGTCGGCAAGGTCTGTGGCTCCGGCCTTAAGGCCACGCACCTCGCCACGCAGGCGATCATGCTCGGCGATGCCAGCATCATCGTCGCCGGCGGCCAGGAGAACATGAGCGCGGCGCCACACGTGCTGCCGAACTCGCGCGACGGTCAGCGCATGGGCGACTGGAAGATGGCGGATACGATGATCGTCGACGGCCTGTGGGACGTCTACAACCAGTACCACATGGGTGTGACCGCCGAGAACGTGGCCAAGAAGTTCGAGATCTCGCGCGCCCAGCAGGACGAGTTCGCCGCGGCTTCGCAGCAGAAGGCGGAGGCGGCGCAGAAGGCGGGCAAGTTCAAGGACGAGATCGTCCCGGTGGAGATCGCCGGGCGCAAGGGAACGGTGGTCTTCGACAGCGACGAATTCATCAAGTCGGGCGTCACCACGGAATCGCTGTCGGGATTGCGGCCGGCCTTCGACAAGGCCGGCGGCGTCACTGCCGGCAATGCCTCCGGTATCAACGATGGTGCCGCCGTGGTGCTGATGATGTCCGCGCGCAAGGCGCAGGAGCTGGGCCTGAAGCCGCTGGCGCGGATCAAGGCCTATGCGTCGGCCGGCCTGGATCCGGCCATCATGGGCATGGGGCCGGTGCCGGCCTCGAGGCGCTGCCTCGAGAAGGCGGGATGGAAGGCTTCGGATCTGGACCTGATGGAGATCAACGAGGCGTTCGCCGCCCAGGCCTGCGCGGTCAACAAGGAGATGGGCTGGGATACCGGCAAGATCAACGTCAACGGCGGGGCCATCGCCATTGGCCATCCCATCGGCGCTTCCGGCTGCCGCATCCTCGTCACCTTGATTCACGAAATGATTCGCCGCGATGCACACAAGGGGCTGGCATCGCTCTGCATCGGCGGCGGCATGGGCGTCGCGCTGGCCATCGAGCGCTAGCGATCGACCGGCGGCAAGGCCGAAAAGGGGCCGCGCCGCCGCAGTCGCACGATTTCCGAGGATCCGCGCCCGGGGTAGATTCTCTCCCGGCTGCGGCGGCCGTCGCAGCCGCGACCCTCAGGAGGCGAGGACCATGAAAGTAGTCCGGTGTCGGGATGTCGGCTTCGACTGCAACGGCGTCGTCCGAGCGCCGTCGGAGAAGGAGGCGCTCGAGCAGGTGGCGCTGCATGCCAAGGAGGTCCACGGCGTGGACCAGGTGCCGCCGGAGGTCATCAGCAAGGTCAAGGACGTGATGCGCGACGAATGACCAGGCGGGCGACCTGACGACCTGCTGACCCAATCAGCGGGTCACCGGATGGCTGGATGACCGGGTGACCGGGTGACCGTGGCGGGTTCTAGAGCGGCTTGATCGCCACCTTGCGGAACTTGATGGTGCCGGCACCATGCTGCAACGTGATCGGGCCCTCGCTGAACAACCCGTTGCGCACTTCGGCGGTCTTCTTGCCGTTCATGGTGGCGGTGATCTGCCGGCCGTCCGCGACGATCTCGAAGGTGTTCCATTGCCCGCCGGCCTTCGGCATCGGATCGACCTCGGCGTAGTGCACGATCGCACCGGTGCCGTAGGTGGGGTCGGGACGCTTGTCGAAGATGTTGACCTCGTAACAGGAGCGATCGGTGATCGTCTTCGGATCCGCGCAGCGCAGGTAGATGCCGCTGTTGGCGTCGTCGCTGGCCCAGAACTCCACATGCAGCGCGAAGTTCTTGTACGGCATCTTGCTGACCAGGTGCGCTGGGGCCTTGCCGGCCAGCTTGTCGGCGACCACCGCGCCATCCTCGACGCGCCAGTTGCTCTCGCCGACCTGGTCCCAGCCGTCGAGTGAAGTACCGTCGAGCAGGGTAGTCCACCCCGGCCCGGATTGCGCGGCGGCAGGAAGTGGCGCAAGGGCGCTCGCCGCAACCGCGATGGCGGCGAGGGTTGCTGCGAAGGTCGCACGCGCGGCAGTACGTTGAACTGGCATCTGCTGTCTCCTTGATGTAGGCGGACTGGGGGCCAGGCGGCGTGCCTACTGCGCCGCCTTCGAATCGCCGTCGATGGGAAAGGACTGGCCGGAGATGGAGCCGCCATGCGGGCCGGCGAGGAACTGCACCAGCGCCGCAATGTCGGCGGGATCGACGAATTTGCTGACTGCCTGGTTGGCGTAGGCCCGTTCCAGCTCCTCTTCGACGGTGCGGCCCGAGTGGCTGGCGCGACCCTGCATCACCTGCTGGATCCGCGAACCTTCCACGGCGCCAGGAAGGATGGCGTTGCAGGTGATGCCGAAGGGGCCCAGCTCGAGCGACAGCGTCTTCATGAAGCCGATCAGGCCCCACTTGCTGGTCGCGTAGGCAATACGATTGGGATAGCCGAAGCGGCCCGCCAGCGACGACATCACGATGATCGACGCATGCCGGCCATCGGGCTGGGCCGATTTCCGGAGCAGCGGGATGGCCTCCTGGGTGACGAAGAAGGTGCCGTTGAGGTTGACGTCGACGACGCTGCGCCAGCCCTTGCGGTCGTAGCGCTCCGCTGGCGCGGTCGGTCCGGAAACGCCGGCGTTGTTGACCAGCACGTCGAGTCCGCCGAAGCGCCGGTCGACTTCGGCAAGCAGGCGCTGCACCGCCGCTTCGTCGCTCACATCGGCAATGGATCCGCTGACGAGATCGCTGCCGGCGGTGGCCTTGTCGAGCGCCGCCTGGTCGATGTCGCAGATATGGACCTGCGCGCCAGCGGCGGCGAAGGCCTTGGTGATCGCGAGGCCGATGCCGCTGGCACCGGCGGTGACCAATACCCGTTGTGTCATCCGATCTCCTCCGCGCCGATGCCCCGGTGCCGGGCACCTTCCGGATCGCTCGCGCAACTCGCTCGAGCGCCGGTCATTCCACGTCGTCGCCGGCGACCCGAATCGAAGGCGAACCCTTGTGATCATGCAGCCGACCGAGCCGGCTGTCGAGCAGGCCGCGCAGTTTGCGGATTGCACCCTTACAGGCCTCTTCGACGCTGGGGGCCTGGTGGGTCACGCTGAGCGGGTCCTGTCCGGCGGCCCGGGCTTCGAGCATGCAGCGCTTGTCCGCACTGCCGGCCTTGCCGGCGTTCTCGTCGCCTAGGTGGGCTTCGACCCGCGTGAGATATTCGTTGAACCGGGACAGGCCGCTGGACACTTCCTTCTCGACCCACGCCGCCAGCGAGGCGCCGCCTTGCAGGTTGTCATCCGTGTTCACTTGAATTTGCATTCGACTTCTCCTGTTGTGATGGTGCCTGTGGAAGGCAAGCGACAGACCTGCCGTCCTGCAGCATCGGCAGGGATAGGCATGCAGGTTGCCGGCGGTCGCCTCGCAGCCTCGGCTGCGGACTCGATAACAGCGGAGGTGTTGGCACCGCACCCATGGGAGCATCTTATGACAGCCGCGCAGGAGAGGGACCACGACGGAAACGACAGTGCCGGCAGGTTGCGCAAAATGCTGTTGGTGGACGATGAGGCGGATGTGCTGTCGACTTCCGCCGAAACGCTGCAGTCGCTGGGCTACGAGGTAGTCTGTGCGGCGACTGCGCAGGAGGCCATGCAAGCGCTCGCAGGTACGTCGGACATCGAGGTGATGCTCGCCGACGTCCTGATGCCGGGCACCAACGGCGTCGACCTGGCCAGGGAAGCGCGCCGTCTGCAGCCTGGCCTCGACGTGATCCTGGTTTCCGGCTTCCCCACCACCGCGATGGATGCGTCGGCGGGCGAACCGGGTGAATTCAAGTTCCTGATGAAGCCCTTCACTCCTTCGGAGGTCGCACTGCTCTTGCGCAGCCCCTGAAGCGGCGGACGGCCAGGCTTCGGCTGCTGCTACGATAGCCGCCGTTCGGCGCTGACCGGACGCAATGGGCGATCGATCGGGAGGTTGCGTTGGCTGGCACCGGTGCCGGGAAGTGGTACTTCGGATGGAACATCGTCGCGGTGGCGACCCTGGTCACGCTGCTGACCGTCGGCATGCGGATGGGCATCGGACCCTTCTTCCTGCCGATGGCCGAGGACCTCGGCTTCAGTCGCAGCCTGCTGGCCGGCATCGTCGCCGCGGGCATGCTCTGCTACGGCCTCGGGATGCCGCTTGCCGGTCACCTGGTGGCCCGCTGGGGTACCCGCCCGGTGCTGCTGCTGGGCACTGCGATCGTGGTCGCATCGACCATCTGGACGGTCTACGCCCGCGATCCGGTCAGCTTCCTGCTGGCCTTCGGCATTCTGATGTCCTTCGGCCTGGCCTTCACCAGCCCGGTCGCGTTCACTCCGCTGCTGAGCCACTGGTTCGTCCGCCGGCGCGGGATGGCGCTGTTCTTCCTGTCGACCGGCTCGATGGCGGGCATCGCGGTGATGACGCCGGTCCTGACCCAGTCGATCGCCGCAGCGGGCTGGCAATGGACGCTGCTCGGCTTCGCCGCGGTCTTCGCGGTGGTAACCGTTCCCCTCGCGCTGCTGGTGGTGCGCGACGAAGCGCCGGCGGATGCCGACCTGCTGCCCCATCGGGCGGCGTCGCAGCCGGCGGCTGCCGATCTCGGCAACGCTGATCGCAGCGTGGCGGTTGGCGAGCGGGCAGTCCCCGAGCGGGCACGGGCGGCTGCGCTTGCGCCGGCCATCAAGTTCCGCGACGCGCTGCGGACCGGGCCATTCTGGAAGATCAACTTCGGCCTGTTTGCCTGTGGATTCAGCATGAACCTGATCGGTACCCACGGCGTGCCGATGCTGATGGATCACGGTTTCGATTCGACGACCAGTTCGCTGGGCATCGGACTGATCGGCCTGGTGGCGATCTTCAGCACGCTGATCCTCGGCCGGCTGTCGGACACCTTGCCGCGCCGGCACATTCTTTCGGCCATCTACCTGGTGCGGGGGCTGGGCTTCTTCGCGCTGCTGCTGGTCGGCACGCACTGGGAGCTCTATGGCGTGTCCACCCTCGGCGGGCTTGCCTGGGCCGGCAGCATCGCCTTGTCCTCGGCCATCCTTGCCGATGTCTATGGCGTGCGGCTGGTCGGCGTCCTGTACGGCCTTGCCTACCTCGGCCACCAGGTGGGGGCGACGATCAGCTCCTGGCTCGGCGGCTGGGCCTTCGAGGCGTTCGGGACGCACTGGGTCAGCTTCGGCAGCGCCGGCGTGCTCCTGCTGCTGGCCGCCGCGGTGTCGACCCAGCTGCCGCCACGCAACTTCATCCTGTTCGCCCCGGGGGCGGCGCCTGCCCGCTGATCGAGCGGTTTTTCCCGCCACGTATACTCCGACGGTACCAGGGTAGATGCCCTGCCGATCCACGTAGTGCGAGCGGTATTCGACGAACAAGGGGAATGGATGGGAGCGCCGAGCGACAGGTTGGCGGAGTTGTTGCAGGGTTCGCGTGATTCGTTGCTGAACCAGTGGGTCGAGGAGGAGTACGACGGCAAGGGGATCGCATCGGGTGCCCGCAAGGAGAACGCCAGGGCCACCCTGGCCGCGCTCGAACGGGGCATCGCGGACGGCGGCGAGCCGGTCCGCTTCGACGCCTCCGCATGGCAGCCGCTGCGCGAAGCGCTTGCCGACGGCTCGGCGACCGATGCCGCCCAGGGGCGAACCGCCGGCGACACCAGCCGCTTCATCCTGGCCTTGAAGCGGCCGCTGTTCCTCGCACTGCAGCAGCGCGCCGGCAATGACCCGGACCAGCTGATGGAGTCCATTCTCTGGGTGACCACCCTGGTCGACGCCATGGCGCGATTCACCGTCGACGCCTACCAGCGCACTCGCGAGGACATGATCCAGCGGCAGCAGGGCGAGTTGCTGGAGCTGTCGACGCCCGTCATCAAGCTGTGGGACAAGGTGCTGGCCGTGCCGATGATCGGTACGCTCGACAGTGGCCGCTCCCAACTGGTGATGGAGACGCTCCTGCAGCGGATCGTGGAAACCGGTTCGGAACTGGCGATCATCGACATCACCGGCGTCCCGACCGTGGACACGCTGGTGGCCCAGCACCTGATCAAGACCGTGTCCGCCATCCGCCTGATGGGCGCCGACTGCATCATCAGCGGCATCCGGCCGCAGATCGCCCAGACCATCGTGCACCTCGGCATCGATCTCGACGGCGTCACCACCAAGGCCTCCCTGGCCGATGCACTGGCCACGGCGCTCAAGCAAACCGGCTATGTCGTGACGACGGCCAGGGTCTGAGCCGGCGATCATGGAGCGCATCCCCATATTGCAGATGGGCAAGTGCCTGCTGGTCACCATCCAGGTGGACATGCAGGACCAGACGGCCATCGCGCTGCAGGACGACCTGGCGACGAAGATCGAGGCCACCGCGGCCAAGGGCGTGCTGATCGACATCTCGGCGCTCGAGATGGTCGATTCGTTCATCGGGCGGATGCTGGCCAGCATCTCCGGCATCGCCAAGGTCCTCGATGCCACGACCGTGGTGGCGGGCATGCAGCCCGCCGTCGCCATCACGCTGGTGGAACTGGGGCTGTCACTGCCCGGGGTCCTCACCGCGCTCGACGTCGAACGGGGCATGCGATTGCTGGCGGCCCGCGATGCCGATTTCCAGCCGGGCGAGGGGCAGGGTCTTGACGACGAGTCGTGAAGGGGCGATCCCCCTGGGCACCCAGCAGGATATCGTCGCCAGCCGCCAGGTGGTCCGCAAGCTTGCACAGGAGCTTGGTTTTTCGCTGGTCGACCAGACCAAGATGGTGACCGCAACCAGCGAGTTGTCGCGCAACACCTTGATCTACGGGGGCGGCGGCGAGATGCGCTGGGAGGTCCTCGTCAACGGTACCCGCCAGGGATTGAGAGTCCATTTCGAAGACCACGGGCCCGGGATTCCCGACGTCGAGGCGGCGATGACGGACGGCTGGTCTTCGGGCTCCGGCCTCGGCCTCGGGCTGTCCGGAAGCAAGCGGCTGGTCAACGAGTTCGAGATCCGCACGGCGGTCGGCGCGGGTACCTGCGTCACCATCACCCGATGGAAGTGATGCCAGTTGCTCCTCACCGCGCCTTCGACGTCACGGATGGCAGCCAGCCGGGCGAGGTCCGGCGGGCAGCGGTGCAGCTGGCGCGGCAGCTCGGGTTCGACGAGGTGGCGGCCGGGCGGGTCGCCCTGGTGGCGACCGAACTCGGCAGCAACCTCGTCAAGCATGCGCGGGACGGCCGGATGCTCCTGGCTCCGGTGCAGGCGGACGATGGCACCTGGATGGTGGAGCTGATCTCGCTCGATGCGGGTCCGGGCATCGCCGACCTGCGCGCCTGCCTCGAGGACGGTTTCTCCACCGGTGGCACGGCGGGAACCGGCATCGGTGCCGTCCGCCGCCTCGCGGCAACGTTCGACGTCTTTTCGCAGCCGCCGGGCGGTACGGTCATCCTGGCGCGGGTCGCTGCCGCTGCGCCGGCAGTCGTCGCCGTGGCGCCCCTGGCCCCGGAGCAGGCCGCGGCCCCCGGCTGCCTGGTGGGCGCCGTCGCCCTGTGCGCGCCCGGGGAAACCGCCTGCGGCGATGCCTGGCGCATAACGGCGGACGCCAGCCGTGCCGCGGTCATGGTTGCCGACGGCCTCGGACACGGCCCGCTGGCCGCCGAGGCTTCCGAGGCGGCGACGGCGATGTTCGGGGACGATCCGTACGGCCTGCCCAGCCAGGTCCTCGGCCGGGTCCATCTCGGGCTCAAGGCGACGCGCGGCGCAGCCGTGGCCTTGGCGCGGATCGACTTCGAGGACGAATCGCTCGTCTTCGCGGGCGTGGGCAACGTCTGCGCGCGGATCATCAACGGCGTGGAGGATCGCACGCTGGTCTGCCAGAACGGCACTGCCGGGATGCAGATCAGGTCGCTGCAGGATGTGCGCCATACGTGGACCGCGCACTCGCTGCTGGTGATGCATTCCGACGGCATCGCCAGCCGCTGGAGCCTGGCCGAGGCGCCGACGTTGCTGCAGCACCATCCGGTGCTGGTTGCCGCCTGGCTGGCGAACAATCATCGGCGCGTGCGCGACGATGCGACCGTGGTCGTCGTCAGGCGACGGCAGCTGTGATGGGGGAGGCGTCGAATGGCGATCGGGCCGCGGCTGGTGCCGGCGCGGCGACCGTCGCGGATCTCCAGGCACAGCTGAGCGACAAGGCCGCCGAGCTCGAGGCGTTGCGCGAAGAGCTGGAAGAGACCAACCGTGGCGTGGTGGCTCTCTATGCCGAACTGGACGCGCAGGCGGCCGAGCTGCGCCGCGCCACCGACCTGAAGAGCCGCTTTCTCGCTTACACCAGCCATCAGTTCCGCACGCCGGTGGTCGCCATCCACAGCGTGGCCCGGCTGCTGATGGACAAGATCGACGGTCCGCTGACCCAGGAGCAGGAGGTCCAGGTGCGGCTGATCCAGCAGGCGGCCGACGAGTTCTCGGAGATGATCAACGACCTGCTCGACCTCGCCAAGGTGGAAGCGGGCCGCGTGGACGTGTCGCCCGGCTGGTTCGAGATGGTCGACCTGTTCTCGGCGCTGCGCGGCATGTTCAAGCCGCTGGTGACCAACCCGGATGTCGCGCTGATCTTCGAGGAGCCGGAAGGCGTGCCGGCCATATTCAGCGACGACCGCAAGCTGGCGCAGATCCTGCGCAACTTCATCTCCAACGCCCTGAAATTCACCGAGCGAGGCGAGGTGCGGATTTCAGCGCGCGTGTTCGAGAATGCCAATGTCATCTTCTCGGTGAGCGACACCGGCATCGGGATCCCTGCGGAATCGCACCACCTGATCTTCGAGGACTTCTCGCAGGTCCAGTCGCCGATCCAGAAGGGGCTGCGGGGGACCGGGCTCGGGCTGTCGCTCGGCAAGCGGCTTGCCGGCCTGCTCGGCGGTCGAGTCGAGATGCAGAGCGAGCCTGGCGTCGGCTCCACTTTCTCGGTGATACTGCCACTCAGGTATCCCGAAGCCGCCGGCGCTGCGGCGGCAAGCGCCGGAAACCTCGGCGCCAAGGAGGGACGGGAAAATGACTGATCCGATCGCATCCACCGCGGCGGGCGGTGCTGCGCAGGAGGTGCTGGTTGTGGACGACCATCCCGCCTCGCGCTATGCCACCGCCCGGGTCATGCGGGCCGCCGGGTTCGAGACCCGCGAGGCCGCCACCGGAACCGAGGCGCTGGCGCTCGCCGACAAGGGCCTGGCGGCGGTCATCCTGGACATGCACCTGCCGGACGTCAACGGCTTCGAGGTCTGCCAGGCGCTGCGGGCCCGCCCGGAAACCGCCAACATGCCGGTGATCTGCCTCTCCGCGGCCTATGTCCGAAACGACGACAAGGTCCAGGGGCTCGACTCGGGAGCGGACGCCTACATCGTCCATCCGGCCGATCCGGCGCTGCTGGTGGCCACCGTCAAGGCGCTGATCCGGGCCCGCGGTGCGGAAGAGGGCATGCGGCACAGCGAGGCGCGGTTCCGGGCCGTCTACGACAACGCGCTCAGCGGCATCTGCCTGCTCGACGCTGCCGGCCGGGTCGTGGACGCCAATCCGGCGATGCTGGGGCTGCTGCAGCGGGAGCGGGCCGGCGTGGTCGGGCGCCGGCTGGTCGAGTTCGCGCCGCCCGACTGGGTCGTGCCGATCGAACAGCATCTCGCCGAAAGCCGGGCGGGGATGTGGCGGGGAGATTTTCCGCTCCTGGGCGCCGATGGCCGGCTGGTCCATCTCGACTGGCGCCTGTCGGCGCACGTGGAGCAGGGCATCAGCCTGGCAGTGGCCAACGACGTCTCGGAGCGCGTGGCGCTGCTGCGGCAGCGCGAAGAGCTGCTGGAACGCGAGCAGGCGGCCCGTGCGGCAGCCGAGCACCTCAGCCGCGCCAAGGATGAGTTCGTGGCGGTGCTGTCGCACGAACTGCGCACCCCTTTGAATGCCATCCTCAACTGGGTACAGGTGCTGAAGCATTCGAAGAACGCGAGCCTCGAGCGCGGCCTCGACACCATCGAGCGCAATGCCCGGGCGCAGACGCACCTCATCTCGGATCTTCTCGATGTCTCGCGCCTCGATCTCGGCAAGCTGCGCCTGCACCTGCAGCCGATCCAGGCAGCCGAGCTCCTGGAGTCGTCCATCAACGCCTTCGACGGCCAGCTGGCGGAGAAGTCGATCCAGGTCGTGGTGGATGCCAGCGGTCCGCGGCTGCCGATCCTTGCCGACGGTTCGCGGCTGCAACAGGTCATCTGGAACCTGCTGAGCAATGCCATCAAGTTCTCGCAGCCCGGCGGCCGGATCCACGTGCGCCTCGAACAGGGCGCCGAGAACCTGACGCTTGAGGTGAGGGACGAGGGCCAGGGGATCCGCAAGGAGTTCCTGCCGTACCTGTTCGATCGCTTCACCCAGAGCGACTCCGCCAGCAACCGGTTCCACCGCGGGCTTGGCCTGGGCCTGTCGATCGTCAAGCGCCTCGTCGACCTGCATGGCGGGACCATTAGCGCCGCCAGCGACGGCCCCGGCATGGGCGCGACGTTCACCGTGACGATTCCGGCCACGCCGGTCGGTGCCGTCGCCGCCGCGGCCATCGCCTCGCCAGGCGGCGGATCGGGGCCAGCCATGGGCGAAGCGGTCGCGGATCTGCAGGGGCTCAGGATCGTCGTGGTGGAAGACGACCACGAAGCTCGCGAGGTGCTGGCCATGATCCTGCGCGAGCGCGGCGCGACTGTCGTCCAGGCCTCCGATTATGCGGATGGCCTGCGTCGCATCGGAGACGCCAGGCCCGACATCCTGATCAGCGACATCGGCATGGCAGGCAGCGACGGGTATGCCCTGATCCGGGAGGTGCGCCGCCAGGAGCGCGGCTCGGCTCGGCTACCGGCGATCGCCTTGACGGCGTTTGCCCGGCCGCGCGATCGGCAGCTGGCACTCGAGGCTGGCTTCGATGCGCATTGCGCCAAGCCACTGGATACGGCCGAGCTGATTGCCGCCGTCCGGCGGCTGGTCGTTCGGGAGGCCGAAGCGCGCTGATCCGCGGGCGCTGTCAGCCTGACCGGCTCGCCGCGATGCCGTTTCGGCGGCGAGACCGTGCGCGGTCAGCCTTCGGTCGGTCCTTCCCGGCGGTTCGCGCGGGTGCCGGGCCGCTTCCTCCGGTCGTCGATCCAATCGACACCAGCGTGGCGGTAGGCGCGTTCGGCCGCTGCCTGCCGATTGGCATCCTCCGCGGAAAGCGCATCCTGCTCCGCCAGGGCGGCGGGCGTCTGGTCGTCTCGAATCTGCTCCATGTCGGCGGTCCTCCTGTCCACGCGCGCTTGTCAGGGCAAGAACCGGTCCCAGTCGCGCGACCCGCTCTACGCTGGTAACAGCCGAACCCGCGCGCCGCCGCAGCAGCGTCCCTGGGCGTGGGCACTTCCATTGCCAACAACGGCAGCCTGCCATCGCATCGGAAGAAAAAATGGACAGAGACGAACTGGAGAGAGCGCTTACCCAGCTGGACCAGGCGGAGACGTGCGTCTTTCGCCTGGTGGAGCTCGAGCCGGACTTGATCCGCCAGCCCGAGATCCTCGATGTGCTGACGCACCTGAAAAGTGCGATCGATTCGCTGCGAGCGGCTGGACGCAAGGCGAATACCGCGGCGAACACGCCTGGACGAGCCGCGCCGCAGGATCGTGGCCGCGGGGTGTGAAGGGCCGTCGCCTCTCAACCACCCAGGGCGCGTGAGGCCATGAGGCGCCGATCTGTCGCTTGACGGTATCGTTGGTGACGGCGGGGACGACCCCGCCGGCTGGATCTCGATGCCGGGGACGACCCCATGACGAAGGGGAAGTCAATGAGCTGGATTCTGCTGGCGGTTGCCGGCTTGTTCGAGGTCGGCTGGGCGATCGGTCTCAAGTACACGGAGGGCTTCACCCGGCTGTGGCCCACGCTGGGCACGTTGGCGGCGATGGCGATCAGCATCGCGCTGCTGGGTGTCGCGATGCGCGACCTGCCCGTCGGAACCGCCTATGCGGTCTGGACCGGTATCGGTGCGGTCGGGACCGTGATCCTGGGAATCGTGCTGTTCGGCGACTCGGCGGCCTGGGGGAGGCTGCTGTGCGTCGGGCTCATCCTGACCGGGATCGTGGGGCTCAAGTTCATCACCTGAGCAATCGTTCCGGCTACGCGCCGGCGATCAGGTCGCGATCGCTAGGCGCGACGTTCGCTACCCATCACCTTGTAGGCGTTCTCCACCATCCCTAAGATCGTCAGCTCGCTGTTCAGCGCATAGGTCATCACGATGGCGGTGAAGCACAGCACTACGAACTGCATCAGGCGCAACGTCGGGCGGTCGTTCAATCCCGGCAGCATCGGCCGCAGGATGTTCTCGGCGAAGGTCACCGACGGCGCCAGCAACGTCGCGCTGTCGCAGCTCTTGATCGCCGACAGCAAGGCACCGAAGAACAATACCTGGGCAAGCAGCGGCGCGTGCTGCATCACCATCTGCGGCAGGAATCGTCTGGGGGGCGCTGTCGATGTACCGGGCGACGAGGTCGGGCGCTATCGGCGCCGCGGCGTAGCCGAGGAAGAGCCTCCGGCACCCGGATCAGGAGCCCGGCCTCGCTGGCATGACCCACCACCGCTGCCACGCCGCCCGCGCGTTCCGCCACGTCCCAACCGATGAACAACATGCCCACGACGATGACGATTCACGGCAGCAGCCTGCCAGCCACCGCAAAGTCGGCCGTGGTGTGGACCCGCAGGGTGGCCCAGATGCCGATCGAGACCGAAATGACCCAATAGGACAGGACGAAGCCGAGAAGCATGTCGAGCCTCGCTGGCAATGGCCGCCGCCGCCGGACCGCTGCGGGTACAGCCGGCTTGCAGGCCTGGACCCTAGTCTGAGCCACAGTTTACGGTTATGCGGCGCGCTCAAGCCGACACTAGGGTTGCGCCGGCACGCCGCGCTCCACCCGGATCAGTCCCGAGCCTGCTGCCGTCGCAGCGCGAGGCGCTTCGCAGGAAGCACCGTTCGCTTGATCTGGCGCAAGGCGATCCTTGCGCGGGCCGGCTCAAATGACGGTCGAGACGTTAGCGGGAGGCAATGAGCCATGTACTCGAACATTCTGGTACCGATCGACGGCAGCGAGGCCAGCGACGCAGGTGTCGCCGAGGCGCTGGGGGTCGCGGCGAGGATGGGCGCCAGCGTGCGCTTCTTCAACGTGATCGACCTGAATTACCTGGCCAGGACCGGCGGCGACGGCACGTCGTTCCACTCGAGCCAGCTGGCTGACCTGAGCCGCAAGGAGGCGGCGACGCTGCTTGATCAGGCGCTTGAACGCGCAAGCGCGGCCGGCGTGAAGGCCGAGGCTGGCAGCGTCGAAATCATGACCGGCCGCCCCGCTGACGAGATCGTGCTCGAAGCCGGGCGCTGCGAGGCCGAGTTGATCGTGATGGGCACCCATGGCCACCGCGGCTTGCGGCGCGCGATGCTCGGCAGCGACGCAGAGTCGGTGGTACGCCATGCAGCGGTGCCAGTGCTGCTGGTGCCGTTGCGGAGGCACTGACTCAGGATCCTCGGGCAACCGCGACTGTTCGGGTGGGCCCACCCGGCGAACCCCGAGGCGGCGTCACGGCCCTAGTGAAGGTTCGTCAGGGCGTCCCGAGGGGCTGGGGAGAAGAAATCCCTCGGCGGGGCAGACACCCGGACCGGTTCGGCCCCGTTTTTTCCCGGCCGCGAGATGACCTACCCCGGGGTCGCATCGGGGAGTGCTGGAGTGCCCTACCGGGCGGGATACGCCAAAGCTGCTAGGGATGGCTAGCGACCCTATGGAGCTTATGACCGCTCATGCCGTTAAAAGTCACTACATTGTCGTAGCAGAGGAATTGCGCACTTTTCCCGGTCATATGAAGCGTCATGACGAAGGTGTACACCGCCTTCTCGTCCGCCGTTATCCAGCATGTTTGCCCAGTGGACAACTTGAAATAGACAGGTGCGGTTTCTCCTTCCCAATGCCACATCTCCGTAACCTGCGCTGGCGATGCAGCGATCCAGGCGTTGGCAAGTTGGCACACGGCTATGGTGATGCCGGCGAAGACTGCTTTGAATGACGCTTGCATGTTCATCTTGAGATCTGCGCCCACTTGCGCATGGTGAAGTCGTTGGCCCCGAAGCTGCTAAGACGTCCTAGGCAACATGCAGCGTGTCATAGCCGAGGGCAAGCTAGATGAGCCGTAGGTAGGCGGCGCAGCCATCGATCGGAAGACGGCGATTGTGGTTTTGGCTCCGACTCTTCGGGAGGAACTGCGTCACACTGTCTCTGGTTCAACGGGGAACTTCTCGTAGCCCTCCCGCCCGCCAGATGGTTGCGGCTGAAGACAGCCGTAGCTGCATTGCGCTACCGGCGGGGAGATGGGGGAGTTCCAAGACGCGGTACGCAACGTTGCTGCCCTGTGCGTCCTACTGAGCGACCGCCCCGCGCTTCTCGCGGATTACCCATAGCCTCACCACGAAGCCTACTCGTCGCCGGTCTGGAACATCGTACCGAAGTAGCAGTGCCGGCGAGCGAGTTCGACGATGCTCAGCACCAGCTTGCTGCGTTGGTCGCCTTTGCAGACGGCGGCAGTAACTCGCAGGCGGCAGCGGTGGGGTCACGGTGAGCGCTTCGAGGCTCCCGGACCTGATCATCGGCGCCAGGCACTTCCGGGGCAGGTAGCTGATCCCCATTCCCGATATCGTCAAGCCGACCAGGGCGACCAGGCTGTTGCTGAATAGCGTGTTGTCGGGTCGCAGCCCGATCGAATGGAACCATCGGTTGTAGAGGATCCCCGTGCCCGATCGGTCGTCCTGTGTCAGCACGGCGAAACGCCGGGGAGCAGCGTCTGGTAGAACCTCTCTGGGGGAGCGGAGACTTGCCGGCGCCTGAGCTGCAATTCCGCTGTGCTCCCGGCGACCGCTGGCGCGCCGAGCGTGGACCCAGGACAGACCCAGGCTGACGGCCGGCGAAGCGCGAGGTGCATTGCAAGGCCCGGTTTTAGATCAGGTCAGGCGGAATCAGCCTTTTCCACCAGGAATTCCAGCAGTCGGGCCGACGGCGCTTGCAGCGTGTCGCGCCCCCGGAAGCAGATGGCGAAGCGTCGCTTGGCCCAGCGATCCGTCAGCGGCAGCGCCACGACTTCCGCTCGGCTGTGCGAGCGGAAGACTTCCATTGGGATCACGCTGATGCCGAGGTTCGCGGCAACCACGCGCAGCGCTGCATCGAAGTTTGAGACGATGACGCGGTAGGAGACGGTTCGTCCGGCGCGCGCCGCGGCGCGATGCAGCATGCTGTGGACGGCACTGGTCGGCGGCAAGCCCACGTGATCGTAGTCGAGCGATTGCTCGAAGCGGACCGCCTTGTGGCACGTCAGGGGATGAGCGCGGTGCACCATGACCGCCAGTTCGTCACTCCGATACGGCAGATGCTCGAGCTCCTCGAAATCGACATTGTCCCAGCACACTCCCAGCAGCGCGACGCTCTCCCGGACGGCTCTGACTAGGTCGCGTGAGTTCCGTTCCTCGATGTCGACCTTGATGTTCTGATTCTCCCGCTGGCGCATGAAGGCCGCGACATCGTCGAGCAGCGATTCGGCAATGGCGGAGGCACTCGCGATCAGCCGGACATGCCCCCTGAGGCCGCCGCTGTACGCCGCGACATCATGCTCAAGGCGCTCGACCGTGAAGAGCAAGGTCCGGGCGTGGTCCAGCAGGGCCAGGCCGGCCGGGGTGGGCTGAACGCCGCGTCGAGAGCGCACCAGCACGCGCGTGCCAAGCGCCTGTTCCAGCTGGGCGATGCGCTTGCTGATGGCGGATGGTTCGATGCTCTCCTGGTCGGCAGCTGCCTTGATGTTCCTAAGGTCGCAGACTGCAACCAGCAGACGCAAGGTCTTGAAGTCCAGGTCGCGCATTTGTCCCTCCAGGCGGCACTGCGAAAAACGCGATCGTTAGATTCCGGTTGGGAATCATTGGACTTCCAGAATACCACTTGTACATCTTCTCGGAAGGTCTAAAGTCACGGCATCCGCTGGAGCGCTACCAGCGGCGAGGGACCTGGGCACCGAGACCGGTAGGAGAGTGAGCCGGTGCTGCTGCCGCTACGCATGAATTGGCCCCATCCCGCAGCGCGAATCGCGGTGCCCCGGATCGGCGAGCACAACGACGAGATTCTTGACTCAAGGGCCGCCTGGTCGCGATGACCGACGCGCCTTTCCTTGCACGTATCCATAGGAGATCAGCCATGTCGATTTCTTCCTTCCGGCGTCGCCAGGTCGTCGCCGCAATCTCGGCCGCCGGCTTCGGCCTTGGCTTCGGTCAGGCCTTGGCGCAGTCGCAGCCCCCGCTGCGCGTGATACTGCCGGTGAGCGCTGGCGCCGCCATCGATGTGATCGCCCGGTCGGCCCAGCCGGCGTTGATCAAGGCGCTCGATGGCCGACCGGTCGTGATCGAGAACCTGCCCGGCGCCGGCGGCATTCCAGGAACCCAGGCGCTGACACGCGCTGCCCCCGACGGCAATACGATCGCCTTCCTGTCGAACAACCACGCGGTCAATCCCAGCGTCTACAAGAAGCTGCCGTACGACAGTCTGAAGGACATCACGCCGATCACGGTGATCGCGGGCTCGCCGTTCCTGCTCGTCGTCAACCCGACCAAGGTCCCGGCCAAGAATGCGAAGGAACTGCAGTCCTTCCTCAAGGCGAAGCCGGATGCCTACAACTATGGGTCCGCGGGCAACGGCACCATCATCCACCTGGCAGGGGAGATGTTCAACGACGCCCTCGGCGTGGCGGTCCGACACGTGCCCTACAAGGGCACGGGCCCGATGCTCACCGATCTGATCGGCGGCCAGGTGGAGATGGGCGTGGGCGCCGTGGCGGCCGTCCAGACGCAAGTCAAAGCCGGGCAACTGCGCGCGATCGGCGTCATGGGAACGCAGCGAATCGCTTCGATGCCGGACCTGCCGACGATCGCGGAGCAGGGCTTCCCGGAGGTGGACGTCGCGGGCTGGTTCGCCGCCGCCGGCCCCAAGGGGCTCCCGGCCGACAAGGTCAAACAGCTTCGCGATGCGATCGTCAAGGCGTTCAATGATCCGCAGGTGAAGGAAGGCTTCGCCCGTCGCGACGACTATCTGATCCTGTCGCCGACGGAAGAGACAGCTGCCTTCCTCCAGTCGGAGCAGGAACGTTACGGCAGGCTGGCCAAGAAGGCCAACGTCACCCTGGACTGAGGAGATTCGTCATGGCTGACCTGTTCGACAACCCGATGGGCCTCTGCGGATTCGAGTTCGTGGAGTTCGCTTCGCCGGTGCCGGGCGTCCTGGAGCGGACGTTCGAGATGTTGGGCTTCACCGAGGTCGCCCGGCACCGGTCCAAGGACGTTGTCCTTTACCGGCAGGGCGAGATCAACTTCATCGTGAACCGCGAGCCGAAGAGCCACGCCGCCTACTTCGCGGCCGAGCACGGGCCGAGTGCCTGCGGGCTCGCGTTCCGCGTCCGCGACGCGCACCTCGCCTATGAACGGGCGCTCTCGCTCGGGGCCCAGCCGCTCGAAATGCCTACGGGGCCGATGGAGCTGCGGCTGCCCGCGATCAAGGGGATCGGCGGCGCGCCGCTGTACCTGATCGATCGCTTCGAGGACGGCCAGTCGATTTACGACATCGACTTCCGCTTCCACGACGGCGTGGAGCGGCGGCCCGCAGGCCACGGGCTGCGACTCGTCGATCACCTGACCCATAACGTCTACCGTGGCCGGATGGCATTCTGGGCGAACTTCTACGAGAAGCTGTTCAACTTCCGCGAGATCCGCTACTTCGACATCAAGGGCGAGTACACGGGCCTCACCAGCAAGGCGATGACGGCGCCCGACGGTCGGATCCGGATCCCGCTGAACGAGGAGTCGGCCAAGGGCAGCGGGCAGATTGAGGAGTTCCTGATGCAGTTCAACGGCGAGGGGATCCAGCACGTGGCGCTGCTCACCGATGACCTGAAGACGACGATCGACGAGTTGCAGATGGCGGGCGTCCCGCTGCTGGCCCCGCCGAACGACGTCTACTACGAAATGCTTGAGGAGCGGGTGCCCGGCCACGGCGAGGACGTGGGCGAGCTGAAGGCTCGCGGCATCCTGCTCGACGGGACCACGCAGGGCGGCAAGTCCCGGCTGCTGCTGCAAATTTTTTCGGAGACGCAGCTCGGTCCGGTGTTTTTCGAGTTCATCCAGCGCAAAGGCGACGACGGCTTCGGCGAGGGCAACTTCAAGGCCCTTTTCCAGTCGATCGAGCGCGACCAGATTCGTCGCGGAGTCCTGTCGGCCGACAAGGCTTAGCGCTCCCGCCACCCGATTCGAGCAGACATTCCCATGTCAAAGGATCGCTATCAGACCGGCTTCGGCAACAGCTTCGCGACCGAAGCCATGGCCGGTGCGCTGCCGGTCGGGCGCAATTCGCCGCAACGCTGCCCGCACGGCCTCTACGCCGAGCAGCTCTCCGGCACCGCCTTCACGGCGCCGCGGGCCGACAATCGGCGCAGCTGGCTCTATCGGATCCGCCCGGCCGCGGTGCACCGTCCCTTCGAGCGCTTCAGCGCCGGCCGGATCGTCAGCGACTTCAGCGCAGAGCCAGCGCCCCCGAATCAACTGCGCTGGGACCCACTGCCGATGCCTTCCGAACCGACGGACTTCGTCGAGGGCCTGGTCACGATGGCAGGGCAGGGCGATCCGCACGCGCAGGTCGGCGCAGCGGCCCATCTTTATGCAGCGAATCGATCGATGACGGGGCGCGCCTTCTACGACGCTGACGGCGAGCTTCTCATCGTGCCGCAATCCGGTCGTCAGCGCTTCGTCACCGAGCTCGGCGTCATCGATGCCGAGCCGCAGGAGATCGTCGTCATCCCTCGCGGCGTCCGGTTCCGCGTCGAACTTCCCGATGGCGAAGGGCGCGGCTACGTCTGCGAGAACTACGGCGCCAACTTCAGGCTTCCCGATCTCGGGCCCATCGGATCGAACGGGTTGGCGAACCCGCGCGACTTCCTGACGCCCGTCGCTGCCTACGAGGACCGCGACGAAGCGTACGAACTCGTCGCCAAGTTCATGGGCCACCTGTGGTCGGCCCGCATGGACCATTCCCCGTTCGACGTGGTCGCCTGGCACGGGAACTACGCACCCTACAAGTACGACCTGCGTCGCTTCAACGCGATCGGCTCGATCAGCTACGACCATCCGGACCCCTCGATCTTCCTGGTGCTGCACAGCGCTTCGGACACGCCAGGGGTCAGCAGCATCGACTTCGTCATTTTTCCGCCGCGGATCCTCGCAATGCAGGACACGTTCCGTCCGCCCTGGTTCCACCGCAACGTCGCGAGTGAGTTCATGGGGCTCATCGCCGGCGTCTACGACGCCAAGGCGGAAGGCTTCCTGCCGGGTGGCGCCAGCCTGCACAACAGCATGTCGGGACATGGACCGGACGCGGAGACCTTCGAGAAGGCCAGCACCGCCGACCTGTCGAAGCCCGACGTCGTCCGCGACACGATGGCGTTCATGTTCGAGACGCGCTGCGTCTGGCGACCGACCACCCAGGCGCTGGCTTCGGCCCAGCTCCAGCACGAGTACTTCCGCTGCTGGCAGGGGCTGGAGAAGCACTTCCCCGGAGCACATCGATGACGACCTTCCCGATCGACGGCACCCACGACGCCGGCTTGCGAAGCTGGGTGGACGCAGCGAACGATCCCACCAGCGACTTCCCGATCCAGAACCTGCCGTTCGGGCGTTTCCGTCGCGACGGCGGCAGCGACTGGCAGATCGGCGTGGCGATCGGCGATCAGGTCCTCGACCTGCGCCGCGCCCGCCTGATCGACGGCCGCGACATCGGGTCAATCATGCGCCTGTCCCGAGAGCCGCGCAGGGC
>JAEZQX010000517.1 GCA_023441105.1 Pseudomonadota bacterium
CCTATACACCCGCCGACGCCAAAACCGACCCGTGGCATAATCGCGCCCCCGATTCAGGCCAGCCCGGATGCCGCCTGCGCATCGCTGCATGCTGCCGCCGTCGCCATCCCGTCGTCGCCATCCCTTCGTCGCTTTCCCGGAGTAGCCCCCAAGATGAACGCATTCTTCCGCAATGCCATGGTCTATCGCCTGTCGGCCGACTGGTCGCTCACCACCGAGGCGCTCGAGGAGCAACTGGCGCGGCTGCGATTCACGCCCGGCACGTCGGTGCAGACGCAAGCGATCGGCTGGGTGCCGGCGCGCGAGAACGGCGCCCTGGCGCATGTGGTCGGCGGGCAGATCCTGCTGACGCTGCGCGTGGAGAAGAAGCTCCTGCCGGCGTCGGTGGTGAACCAGGTGGCGAAGGCGCGGGCGCAGGAAGCGGAGGAGCGCCAGGGCTACAAGCCGGGCCGCAAGCAGATGAAGGAGATCAAGGAAGCGGTGACCGACGAGCTGATCCCCAAGGCGTTCAGCATCTTCCGCGATACCCGCGTCTGGATCGACCCGAAGAATCGCTGGCTGTTGATCGACACGACCTCGGCTGCCAAGACCGAGGAAGTGATCGGCTTGCTGTCCAAGTCGATCGAGCCGTTTCCGCTGCAGCAGCTCCAGGTGCCGCAGTCGCCCGCAGCCGCGATGACGACCTGGCTCGCCAGCGACGAGGCGCCCGCCGGCTTCACCATCGACCAGGATACCGAGTTGCGCGCCACCGGCGACAGCCGTGCCGCGATCCGCTACGTCCGGCAGTCGATCGAGGCCGCCGAAGTGCGCAAGCACATCGACGAAGGCAAGCAGTGCACGCGTCTCGCCATGACCTGGTCCGACCGCATTTCGTTCGTGCTGACGGAAACGCTGGCGCTCAAGCGCATCGCGCCGCTCGACGTGATGAAGGAAGGCGAGTCGGAAGGCGGCGATGCCGCCGAGCGCTTCGACTCGGATTTCACCATGATGGCCGGCGAGCTGGCGCGGCTGCTCGCCGACCTGCTGGGCGCGCTGGGGCTCGACGTGGAAGCGGAGCCCGAGCGCAAGCCGGCGGCGGCCCGTCTGGCTGCCTGAGCGGCATCCGAAGCCTGGGCGAGGCGCGTGACGCGCCTCGCCTGATCGGCGAGGCTACCTCGCGGTTTCGCCGGGGTACGGCCGCAGTGCCGGCGGGGTGCGGAAGGCGACGCAAAGCCGGTTCCAGCCGTTGATGGCCACGATGGCCAGCGACAGCTTCGCGAGCTCCTGCTGGCTGAATTGTGCGCGCGCCTGTTCGTAGACCGCGTCCGGAACCTGGGTGGCATGGACCAGCGTCAGCGCTTCGGTCCAGGCGAGCGCAGCGCGTTCGCGTTCGGAATAGACCGGTGCTTCGCGCCAGGCCGGCAGCAGGTGAAGACGATTCTCGCGTTCGCCATGCAGGCGAGCATCGCGGGCATGCATGTCGAGGCAGAACGCGCAGCCGTTGATCTGCGACGCGCGCATCTTGACCAGTTCCATCAGCGGCTTCTCGAGGCCGCTGTCGTTGACGTGACCTTGGAGGTCCAGCATCGCCTTGTAGCTGGCGGGATCGGCCGCGGGAAAATCGATTCTCGGCTGCATTCTCTTCCTTCCGGTTACGGTTGCATGGCGCTGTGCTGCGCGATCCGCGCAGTCACTGAATGCAAGACGCGCAGACCCGCGGCCGTGTGACAGCAGCGGACCGACGCCGCGGGCCATGGATCGGCGACGATGATGCCGCGCCGGCCATCGCTGGCCGGGCGGAAGTCAGCGCTTGTACCGCTTGGGCACGAAGGGCAGCGGCTTGCGCGTGATTGCCAGCCGCTTGCCGCGCACCTGCGCGAACAGCGGCGTGTCGGCCTTGGCCAGCGCCGCCGGCAGATACGCCAGCATGACGGGGTGGCCCAGCGTGGGGGAGATCGTGCCGCTGGTGACCTCGCCCACCGGGCGACCCTCGCCGTCGACCACGGGCGCGTGGGCCCGGATCGGCACCGCCTCCTGCGACACCAGGCCCACCAGCTTGCGTTCCGCCCCATGCGCCAGCTGGTTCAGCACCACCTCGGCGCCCGGAAAGCCGGCGACCTTGGGCCCGTCGCTGCGCCGCGAACGCGCGATGGCGAACGGCAGCTGCGCCTCCACCGGCGTGGTCTCCGGGCCGATGTCGTTGCCATGCAGCGGCAGGCCGGCTTCCAGCCGCAGCGTGTCGCGCGCCCCGAGGCCCACCGGCGTCACCCGCGAATCCTCCAGCAGCTGGCGCACCACCATCTCGGCTTCGACCGATGGGATCGAGATCTCGAAGCCGTCCTCGCCGGTGTAGCCCGAGCGGGTGGCGAAGCAGGGCGCACCGAGCAGTTCGAGCGCCACCGACTCCATGAACGACGGCGAGGCGGCGCGCGGATCGAGCTGCGACAGCACCGCTTCCGCCTGCGGACCCTGCAGGGCGATCAAGGCGGCGTCGATCCATTCGAAATCCAGCCCCGGGCAGCGCATGGTCAGCAGGTGCAGGTCGTGGGCGCGGTTGCCCGCGTTCACGACGATGCGAACCTCGTCGCCCAGGTTGACCAGCATCAGGTCGTCCTCGATGCCGCCGCGTTCGTTGAGCAGCAGCGAATACTTCTGCACGCCGGGATGCCAGCCTTCGAAGTCCAGCGGCAGGCAGGCCTCGAGCTCCCGCTGCAGCGTCTCGATGCGGCCGTCGCGCGGGCGCGCCACCAGTTGCCCCATGTGCGAGACATCGAACAGGCCGCAGGCGCTGCGCGTGCGCAGGTGCTCGCTCTTGAGCCCGCCGGGATACTGGATCGGCATGTCGAAGCCGGCGAAGCCGGACATGCGGGCGCCGAGCTCGCGGTGCAGGGCATCGAGCGGTACGCGCAGCAGGCCCTCCGGCATGGTTTCCGGGGCTGCGGAATCGGGAATCTCGGCCATCAGCGGCTTCTCCGCCAGCGGGTGATGAACATGCTCACGCCCACCAGGATCAGGATGAGCGGCCACCAGGTGTGGATGAGCCCGGCGAGGTTGGCGATCTTGATGTAACCGAGGTTGGACAGCAGGAGCACCGAGCCGACGGCGATCAGGGCGATGGCAGCGAACATTCGAGCTCCGTTCAAGCGGCGGCTTTCGCCCGGTCCGCGGTTTCCTTCCAGTCCGCCTGATCCGCCCGGCCACCCTGCGCCGCGGAATCCGGCTGCGCATCCGCATACTCCGACATCGGCGGGCAGGTGCAGATCAGGTTGCGGTCGCCGCCGGCATTGTCGATCCGCTTGACCGCAGGCCATACCTTCGCTTCGCGGACCCAGGGCAGCGGGAAGGCGGCCTGCTCGCGGCTGTAGGAATGCAGCCATTCGCCGGCCAGCTCCGCCGCGGTGTGCGGCGCGTTGCGCAGCGGATTGTCGCTCGCATCGAGCTTTCCTGCATGAACGTCCTCGATCTCCTGACGGATCGCGATCATCGCCTCGCAGAACCGGTCCAGCTCCGCCCGGCTCTCGCTTTCGGTCGGCTCGACCATCAGTGTGTCGGGGACCGGGAACGACAATGTCGGCGCGTGGAAGCCGAAATCCATCAGCCGCTTGGCCACGTCCTCGGCGCTGATGCCGTAGGTCGACTTGAAGTGCCTGAGGTCGAGGATGCATTCATGCGCCACCCGCCCCTTGGCGCCGGTGAACAGCACCTGGTAGTGATCCTTGAGCCGGTGGGCGATGTAGTTGGCGTTGAGGATGGCGACCTCGGTCGCCTTGCGGATGCCGCTCGAGCCCATCATCCGGATGTACATCCAGGAGATGGCGGTGATCAGCGCGCTGCCGAACGGCGCCGCCGACACCGAGCCGACGTCGTCCGAGCCCGCGAGTGACCAGTCGTCGAAGGGATCGCGCGCGAGGAAGGGCGCCAGGTGCCCGGCGACCGCGATCGGGCCCATGCCCGGCCCGCCGCCGCCGTGCGGAATGCAGAAGGTCTTGTGCAGGGTGAGGTGGCAGACGGCGGCGCCGATGAAGCCGGGCTTGGTGAGACCCGCCTGGGCGTTCATGTTGGCGCCGTCCATGTAGACCTGCCCGCCGGCTTCGTGGACCAGCCGGCAGGCCTCCTGGATGCCGTCCTCGAAGACGCCGTGGGTGGAAGGGTAGGTCACCATCAGCGCGGCGACCCGGTCGCGGTGGGCGGCCACCTTGGCCGCCAGGTCGGCGACGTCGATGTTGCCCTGGCTGTCGCAGCCCACCACCACGATCTTGAGCCCCATCAGCTGCGCCGTCGCGGGATTGGTGCCGTGTGCCGACGACGGGATCAGGCAGACGTCGCGCTGCGCCTCGCCGCGGGCGGCGAGATAGTTGCGGATCGCGAGCAGGCCGGCGTACTCGCCTTGCGCGCCGGAATTGGGCTGGAACGAGACGGCCTCGAAGCCGGTGATGTCGGCCAGCCAGCGGCCGAGCTGGCCGAGCATGGTCGCATAGCCGGCCGCCTGGGCTGCCGGCACGAACGGATGGATGGCCGCCAGTTCCGGCCAGGTGATCGGCGCCATCTCGCTGGCCGCATTGAGCTTCATCGTGCACGAGCCCAGCGGGATCATCGAATGCACCAGCGAAATGTCCCGGTTCTCGAGCTTCTTCAGGTAGCGCATGAACTCGGTTTCGCTGTGATAGCGGTTGAAGACCGGATGCGTCAGCACCGCATCCCGGCGCCGCAGGGATCCCGGCAGCACGTCGCTTTCCACCGCCATCGCATGCGCATCGAGCGACAACTGCCCGGCCGGCGGCTGCAGGCCGGTGAGGGCGAAGACGACGTCGGCGACGTCGGCGAGCCCCACGGTTTCGTCGAACGCCACTGCCAGCCGCTCGCCGCCGAGCTGGCGCAGGTTGATGCGCCGGCTGGCCGCCCGTTCCAGGACCTGCGCCAGGTCCCCGGCTGCATCGAAGGCGACGGTGTCGAAGTAGTGCGCATGCAGGGGCGCGGCCAGCTTCCCGGTCCGGGCCACGGCCTGTACCAGCAACCGTGCCATCGCGTGCGTGCGCAGGGCGATGCGCAGCAGGCCTTCCGGCCCGTGGTAGATCGCGTAGAACGCCGCCATGTTGGCCAACAGCGCCTGCGCGGTGCAGATGTTGCTGGTCGCCTTGTCGCGGCGGATGTGCTGCTCGCGCGTCTGCAGCGCCATCCGGTAGGCGACGTTGCCGGCGGCATCCTTGCTGACGCCGATGATCCGTCCCGGCATCATCCGGACCAGCGCCTCGCGCGTGGCCATGAAGGCGGCATGCGGCCCGCCGAAGCCGAGCGGCACGCCGAAGCGCTGCGCCGACCCGATGGCGACGTCGGCGCCCTGCGCGCCCGCCGGCTTCACCAGCAGGCCGGCAAGCAGGTCGGTACCGACGCAGGCCTTGGCGCCGGCGGCATGCAGCGCACCGATGGGGTCGGAGAAGTCGCGGACCCGGCCTTCCGTGTCAGGCGACTGGAAGTGGGCGCCGAAGACCGCCGCCGGATCGAGCTCAGCGAGCGGGGCGATCACCACCTCGATGCCCAGCCAGCGGGCTCGCGTGCGGATCACCGCCACCACCTGAGGATGGGTCGCGGCCTCGACGAAGTAGCGGTTCGATCTGGACTTGACGGCGCGCCGGATCAGGGTCATGGCTTCGGCGGCGGCGGTGGCCTCGTCGAGCAGCGAAGCATTGGCCACTTCGAGTCCGGTAAGGTCGATCACCATCTGCTGGAAACTCATCATCGCTTCCAGCCGCCCCTGGGCGATCTCGGCCTGGTAGGGCGTGTAGGCGGTGTACCAGCCCGGGTTCTCCAGCACGTTGCGGCGGATCGGCTCGGGCGTGATGGTGCCGTGGTAGCCGGCGCCGATGTAGCTGCGCCAGACCTGGTTGTCGGCGGCGATGGCCGCCAGCTCGGCCAGCGCCGCGGCCTCGGTGACGGGTTCGCCGATGTCCAGCGGCACCGTGCCGGCCGCCGGGGCCGTCGGCGAGATAGCCTTCGAGTCGCCCAGCAGGATCGCCGCCGGAACGGTGTCGGCGACCAGCTCGTGGCGCGACTGGTAGCCGAGCGCAGCCAGCATCTCGGCTTCCTCGTGCACCGACGGGCCGATGTGACGGCGATGGAATTCGTCGTCGCCGAACAGCGCTGCGACGTTGGCACCGAGCAACTCGTTGGCCTTCATGCTCAACCCTCGATGGCCTTGGCGTAGTCCGCAGCCGAGAGCAGGGCATCCAGATCGCGCGGATTGTCCGGCTTCAGGCGGAACAGCCAGCCGCCGCCGAACGGCGCCTCGTTGACGGTCTGCGGCGCATCCGCCAGCGTCTCGTTGACGGCCACGACTTCGCCGGCGATCGGGGCGTAGACGTCGGATGCCGCCTTGGTCGATTCGACCACGCAGCAGGCTTCTTCCTTGGCAAGCTTGCGGCCCACTTCCGGCAGCTCGACGTAGACCAGCTCGCCCAGCTCGTCCTGCGCATGGGCGGTGATGCCGATGGTGTAGCTGCCGTCAGCCTCGGCGCGCAGCCATTCGTGCGATTCGGTGTACTTCAGCTCGGGGGGATTGGAACTGGACACGGCATATCTCCGGAATTCGGGTTGAGGAGGCGGAGGGCAAGGCTGCGCCTGCTCTCATCACCCCCTCTGTCCGTTTGCCTGAGATATTGACCTTCGGCGAGACTGCGCGGGCAGCCTACTCTCCAGAGAGTCCGATCCGAAGCGGTCCTTTTGCCTGAGAGTTTGCGGGGTCGCGTGCACCTTCGGCGCCGATCAGACGCCAGCCGGCCTGCAACCTGGGTTGCCGTGG
>JAEZQX010000521.1 GCA_023441105.1 Pseudomonadota bacterium
CGGCAGGTCGTAGAAGGTGCTCATCGGCACGCTCACCTCGTAGCCGACGCCGCCGGCGTCGACCAGGATTTCAGGCGGAATTTTGTCGAGCAGGATGCCCGCGAGGCGACCGATCATGCACGCGATCCGGAAAGGCAGGGGACCATGAGGGGCCCGGGAGGCAGTGGACTAGTATGCCCGAAGCCCGCACCCGGCCGGCGGCTGCGCGCTCAGCCGAGCACCCGCCCGCGCCGCATCCGCGAGCCGAGCGTCCTGATCAGCGCGCCGGCGTGCACGTGGCACACGGCGCAGGCCAGCGCGTCGGCGGCATCGGGCGATGGCGTGCCGGGCAGCAGCAGCAGGCGCTGCACCATCATCTGCACCTGGTTCTTGCTGGCGCGGCCGTAGCCGACCAGCGCCTGCTTGACCTGCAGCGCGGTGTACTCGTGGACGTCGAGCGAGCGGCTGACGAGCGCGCCGATGGCTGCGCCGCGCGCCTGGCCGAGCAGCAGCGTCGACTTCGGGTTGACATTGACGAACACGATCTCGCAGGCCGCGATGTCCGGCCGGTACTGCTCGACCAGCTCGACGATGCCCTGGTGGATCTTCTGGAGCCGGGCCGGCAGGTTGCCGTCGCCGGTGCGGATGACGCCGCTGGCGAGATAGGTGAGCCTGTCGCCATCGGCGTCGACCAACCCGAACCCGGTCACCCGCAGTCCCGGATCGATGCCGAGGATGCGCATGCCGCGGTCAGTGCCGGAAGTGCCGGACTCCGGTGAACACCATCGCCACGCCGCGCTCGTTGGCGGCGTCGATCACTTCCTGGTCGCGCATCGAGCCGCCGGGCTGGATCACCGCGGTGGCACCGGCGTCGACGACGACATCGAGGCCGTCGCGAAACGGGAAGAAGGCGTCCGAGGCGACGGCGGAGCCCTGCAGGGCAAGACCGGCGTTGGCGGCCTTGATGGCGGCGATGCGCGCCGAATCGACCCGGCTCATCTGGCCGGCGCCGACGCCCAGGGTCCGGCCGCCGCCGCAGAACACGATGGCGTTGGACTTGACGAAGTGGGCGACCTGCCAGGCGAACTGCAGGTCCGCCAGCTGGGCGGCGGTGGGTTGCCTGTCGCTCACCACCCGCAGGTCCGCCGGCGCCAGCCGATGGTCGTCGGGCGACTGCACCAGCAAGCCGCCGCCCACCCGCTTCAGGTCCAGCCGGTTGCCGCCACGGGCGAGCTCGATCTGCAGGATGCGGACGTTCTGCTTGCCCTTCATCGCCTCGAGCGCGCCGGCGGAGAAGGCGGGCGCGATCAGGACCTCGACGAACTGCCTAGAGACTGCCGCCACGGTGGCTTCATCCACCGGCCGGTTGAAGGCGATGATGCCGCCGAATGCCGACGTCGGATCGGTGGCCAGCGCCAGCTGATAGCAGGCGAGCGGGTCCGCGCCGATGGCCGCGCCGCAGGGATTGGCATGCTTGACGATGACGCACGCCGGTGAATCGAACGACTTGACGCATTCCCAGGCCGCGTCGGCATCGGCGATGTTGTTGTAGGACAGCTCCTTGCCTTGCAGCTGCCGGTAGTTGGCCAGCGCGCCTGCCGGCGGCTCGGCATCGCGGTAGAACGCCGCCGTCTGGTGCGGATTCTCGCCATAGCGCAGTGCCTGCACCTTGCGCAGCTGCAGGCCCAGCACCTCCGGATAGGTGCTGCGGCTGCCGTCGGCGCCGAACGACGACAGGTAGGCGGCGATGGCGGCATCGTAGCCGGCGGTGTGCGCATAGACCTTGGTGGCCAGCGCGAAGCGCATGGCGCGGTCGACGCCGCCGTGCTCCGTGAGCTGGGCAAGCACGGCCGGATAGTCGGCCGGATCCACCACCACCGTCACGCCGTCGTGGTTCTTGGCCGCGGCCCGCAGCATGGCCGGACCGCCGATGTCGATGTTCTCGATCGCCTCCTCGAGGCTGCAGTCCGCCCGCGCCACCGTCTGCTGGAAGGGATAGAGATTGACCGCCAGCAGGTCGATGGTGTCGATGCCTTGCGACTGCAGCGCCGACATGTGCGCCGGCAAATCGCGGCGCGCGAGCAGGCCGCCGTGGACCTTCGGATGCAGCGTCTTGACCCGGCCATCGAGCATTTCAGGAAAGCCGGTGTAGTCCGAGACCTCGGTCACGCGGATGCCGGCCTCGGTCAGCGACCGCGCGGTGCCGCCGGTGGAGAGGATCTCGACGCCGCGGCTGCTCAGCGCGCGCGCGAAATCGACGATGCCGGTCTTGTCGGAAACGCTAAGCAGCGCCCGCCGCACCGGCGGCCGCGTGTCGCTGGAAGAGGTGAGGGCGGAAGCGGCGGTGGCAGGGTCGGGACTAGTGTCCACCGTGGCCATTGAGCATTCCGTACGAATTGAGTTTCTTGCGCAAGGTGTTGCGGTTGATGCCGAGCATCGCGGAGGCCTTCAGCTGGTTGCCTTCGGCCTTCTTCATCACGACCTCGAGCATGGGCTTCTCGACCGCCGACAGCACCATGTCGTAGATCAGCCCGGGCTGCGTCCCGGCCAGGTCCTGGAAGTACTTCTCAAGGTTCCTGGTCACGGCTTCGTGAATCGTCGGTGGTCTTGTCATTGCAGGGTCTCCCCGAATTTCTTGCAGGTGTCAGGCACCCGTTCTTGAACCGAAAAGAACTCGTCGATCAGGTCCAGTTGCGTCTGCGGTGTTTCGCTCGCATTGATCCGTGCTCGCAGCGCTGCCATTTCGCCGACGACCTCGTCGGCGAGCAGGCGGTCCAGTTGCATGCCGCGCAGGTACCAGCCGATGTGCTTGCGCGCCGTGCGCACGCCGACGAACTCACCGTAGAACGCATAGTGGTCGAGCAGGTGCTGGCGCAGCAGGCCCCAGATCTCGTCCCAGGTCGGCGCCGGCAGCTTCTCGCCGCTGCCGAGGTAGTGGTCGATCTCGCGAAAGATCCACGGCCGGCCCTGGGCGGCGCGGCCGATCATGACGGCATCGGCGCCGGTTGCCTGCAGGACGTCGCGGGCCTTCTCCGGTGAATCGATGTCGCCGTTGGCCACTACCGGCAGGCTGACGCTGGCCTTGACCCGGGCGATGGTGTCATAGTCCACGGCCCCGTGGTACTGGCACGCGCGCGTCCTGCCGTGGACGGTGATCATGGCGGCGCCGGCGTCTTCGGCCGCGCGCGCCAGCCGCACGGCGTTGCGGTTGCCGGCATCGGTACCGGTGCGCATCTTCACGGTGACCGGAACGTCCACCGCCGCCACCACGGCTGCAATGATTTTCACCGCCAGCGGCTCGTCGCCCATGAGCGCCGAGCCGGCCGCGACATTGCAGACCTTCCGGGCCGGGCAGCCCATGTTGATGTCGATGATCTGCGCACCGCGCTCGACGTTGAAGCGCGCCGCTTCCGCCATCATCGCCGGATCGGCGCCGGCAATCTGCACCGCCTTCGGCTCGGCCTCGCCGTCGTGGTTGATGCGGCGGGCAGTCTTGACGCTATCCCAGAGGCGCGGGTTCGATGCCGCCATCTCCGACACCGCGTAGCCCGCGCCCAACCGCCTGCAGAGCTGCCGGAAGGGACGGTCCGTCACGCCGGCCATCGGCGCGACCAGCGTCCTGTTCGGCAGGCGATAGGGGCCGATGTGCAGGCCGCGAGCCGGCAAGACATTGCCGGCCGCTACGGTCTTCATCTCGGGCCGAACGGAAGTCGCGGGCATTGCGAAAGACGACGCTCAACGTGGGATGGCGGATTCAAGGGAGGGGAATTCTAGCAGGCCGCCGAACGCCGCAACAGGTGCCGGCGCGCGCGCATTGGCGGCGATGCAGTTGCACATGACGCGGATGCACGCGCCTCGCCACGCGTTGGCAGAGGTTGCACGACATTGATGCCGCGAGGCACTGTCGCGGGGCGCAGCGTACGCCGTCCTGCATCATGGCGGCGCTCGCGTCGGGCGCTGCGTCAGGTCAGCGGCGGCCGAACAGCAGCGTGCTGGCCAGCGGCCGGCGCACCGGCGGCAACAGGTCCATGGTGGCGAGCAGCGCGGACTGCAAGGGCCGCGCAAGCGGCCAGGTGAAAGCGGATGCGAGCAGGTCGGTGATGCCGGTGGTGATGCGGCGATCGAGGCGGCGCCGGGCGGCAAAGCGCTCCAGCAACTGGCTCACTTCCAGCGGTCGCGCCGCGAATTCGTTGTCGGCGAGATCGCGCGCCAGTTCGAAGGCATCGCGCAGACCGAGGTTCAAGCCCTGGCCGGCGACCGGGTGCAGCGCCTGTGCCGCGTTGCCGATCCACACTTCGCGGCCGGCCGCGGCGGTGACGCGGCGCAGTCGTGCAAGCGGCGCTACTTCCACCGCAGCGCAGACCTGCAACGCCCGCAGCGGCGCGCCGGCGAGGCCGGCTTCGTTCACCGCCGCCGAG
>JAEZQX010000052.1 GCA_023441105.1 Pseudomonadota bacterium
ACGCAGTACCTGGGCGGCGCGCAGGCGATCGGACCGGTGCTGCAAGGATTTGCGCGACCGGTCAGCGACCTGTCGCGCGGCGCCGGCGTCGACGACATCATCGCCGCCGCAGTCCTCGCGCTGGCGCAGGCCTGAGCTCGCCGGCCGCCCAGCGGCAGCGAGGAGGCATCGGGAAAGCGCTGAAAGGCGCCCCCGGGCGCCTGTGCAAGCCGCCAGCTTAGGAGCCTGGGCCGGGCGGCTGCGACTCGCGGATGAAGTCGCCGTCGATGACATCGCCGGCCTCGCCCGGGCGCGTCCGGGCATCCGCACCGGTGGCGAAGCCGAACGGACCCGACGCCGCCGGCGCGCCGTCGCCCGCCTGCATCTGCTGCATCTGGGCCAGCCGCTCGCGGATCTCGCGCCGCAGGCCGCGCGTCTTCCACCAGAACCAGCCACCGGCGATGGCGCCCGCCACCAGCAGCACGGAAAAGACGATGGCCGAGACGAACAGCGCCGCCACCAGCACCAGGCCGCCCGCCACCAGCGCCAGCGCGCGGCCGATGGGACCGGCGGCGCGCGCCCTCACCGCAGCGAACGGATCGCGCCCGGTGGGCGAGCCGCCGGACCGGACATAGTGGATTCGTGTGTATTGATGGTTCATTCGGGCAGTATGACCTGCGGGCGGCCTCGATGCCTGCATGTCCACGTGGACCGCATGCCGCGCTTGACGCCCCGCGGCAATCGGCGTCGACGCGACCTCAACGACGGGTCAACGGGAATCCAGCGGCAGGTAGTCGCGCGCCGCCGGACCGTTGTAGAGCGTCAGCGGCCGGATCAGGATGTTGTTCTCCATCTGCTCGAGCACCTGCACGGTCCAGCCCGGCACCCGGCCGATGGCGAAGATCGGCACGAACAGGTCCTCGGCGATGCCGTTGAGGAAGTACACCACCCCGGCATAGAAGTCGACGTTGACGTTGACCCCGAGCCGCGCATAGGGCCGCATCGCCTCGACCAGCGCCGCCAGGATCTGGTACCACTGCGGCTGCCCCATCTGCTTCGACAGCTGCTCGACGCCGGCGCGCATGTGCCGCGCGCGCGGATCCTCGGCGCGATAGACGCGATGGCCGAAGCCCATCACCGCCTCCTTGTTGGCACGCTTGCGCTTCACGAAATCGGCGGCGTTGGCCGGATCGCCGATCTCCTGTGCCATGCGCATCACGTTCTCGGCCGCGCCGCCGTGCGCCGGCCCGGAAAGCGCCGCGATCGCCGACGTCACCGCCGCATGCAGGTTGGCGTCGGTGCCGGCCACCACGCGCGCCGTGAAGGCCGACGCATTGGAGCCGTGCTCCGCATGCAGGATCATGTCCATGTCCATCAGCCGCGCCGCCTCCGGCGACGGCTCGCGCCCCTGCAGCATGTACAGGAAGTTGGCGGCATGCGAAAGCTGCGGATGCGGCGCCACCGGCTGCCTGCCGTTCCTGATGTGGTCGTGCGCTGCCACGATTAACGGCACCTGCGAGGTCAGGCGGATTCCCTTGCGGCGGATGGCCTGCGGCGAGTTGTCCGCCACCTCGTCGTCGAAGGCGGCCAGGGCCGAGACAGCGGTGCGCAGCACCTCCATCGGATGCGCGGCCTGGATGCTGCGCACGATGTCGTAGATCGGGGCGGGCAGCTGGCGCGCCGCCTTGAGCTCGGCATCGAAGGCCAGCAATTGCTTCGCCGTCGGCAATTCGCCGTCGAGCAGCAGGTAGCATGTTTCCTCGAACGTCGAGCGTTCGGCGAGGTCGTGGATCGAGTAGCCGCGGTAGCGCAGCTCGCCGGCCCGGCCGTCGATGAAGCAGACCTTCGATCGGTCGAAGTAAACGCCCTTCAACCCCCGATGGATGTCGATCTTGCCGTCTTCCGATTCTTCGCTCATGCGGTCTTCCTGGAGGAACAGGCCGGGGCACGCCCGCCGGCAGCCAGGCGCGTGGGCACGTGGCATGCTAGCGGCTGCCACCCGAGCGCCAGCCCATAGTTTGCCTGATCTCCGCCGCCTCCCCTTTGTCTGTCGCCGCGCTGCCTGGCTGGTGCTGCTGGCGCTCGCCGCCGGCTGCGCCACCTCGCCCCGTGCCGGAGGCGAGGGCGCCGGGCCCGACGGCGCAAGCGGCCCGGACTCAGGCGCGGGCACGAGCAACGCCCCTGCGGAACGGCGCAATACCAACTACGCCTTCGACATCGAAGCGCCGCAATCGCTGGTCGACGAGATCCGGCGCCAGACGCTGGTCGGGCGCTGGCAGCGCCGGGAGGATTTCGAGAAGATCCAGTTCGACGGCCTGGTCGCGCGCCTGGAGGACGAGGTGCAGGCCATCCTGCGCGCCCAGGGTCACTTCGAGGGCAAGGTCGCGGTGACCTCGTCGCCGGGACGGGTGCGGCTTTCGGTCACGCCCGGGCGGCAGACGGTGGTGTCGGCGGCCAACCTGCGCATCACCGGCCCGGCGCGCGATGATCGGGACACCATGGCGCTGATCCACGGCATTCCGGACCTGGCGCCGGGTCGACCATTCCTTGCGCCGGCCTGGCAAAGCGCCAAGCGGGCGATCGTCGACATCCTCAACCGCCAGGGCTACCTTCGGGCCGAAGTGGCCTCGAGCGAAGCGCGGGTCGACGTCGCCGCGGCCCGCGCCGCGCTCGAGCTGGAGGTGGCGAGCGGACCTCGCATCGCCTTCGGCGAGCTGGAGATCCAGGGCCTGAAGCGCTACGACCGGCGCATCATCGACAACCTGCGACCCTTCACCCCCGGCGAGCCGTACAGCGATGCCAAGCTGCAGGCCTTCCAGCAGCGGCTGCGCACCTCCGCCTATTTCTCGAGCGTCAGCGCGCTGCCCGACCTGATCGCGCTGCAGGATGACCCCAAGGCGGAGCGGGTGCGCATCCAGGTGACGGTCGACGAGCTCGAGCGCCGACGCACGGTCTTCGGGATCGGCTACAGCACCGACGAAGGCCCCCGCGGGCAGATCGGCTTCCAGCATCGCGACCTGCTGGGCCGCAACGTGCAGATGGAATCGGCGCTGGTGTTGTCGGGCAAGAGCCAGCGCGCCTTCGCCAACTTCCGCACGCCCTTCGACGAGAACAGCAACTACATCGGCTTCGGCCAGCGCCTCGAGCGCGAGGACATCGAGAACGTGGTGGACGTGCGCAGCAACACCTACGTCGGCATCGGCAAGCGCGAGGGCGACATCGACTCCTTCACCTCGCTGCAGTACCAGCTCGAGAACGAGAAGGTGATCCAGGGCGCCGGGCTGCCGGACGAGCGGAGTTCGCACAAGGCGCTGGTCTTAGGCAAGGCCTGGACCCTGCGGCGCGTCGATTCGGTGCTGAACCCGACCGATGGTTATGCGGTCAGCTTCCAGATCTCCGGCGCCCGCGAGGGCATCCTGACCGACCGCAGCTTCGCGCGCCTGCACACGCGGGCGACGCGCTTCCAGCCACTGCCCGATGGCGGCTTCTTCAAGGACGGGATGCTGGTCGGCCTGCTGGAGTTCGGCGTCGTCGGCGCCAGCTCGCGCGAGGAGATCCCGAGCGAGAACCTGTTCCGCACCGGCGGCGTGCAGTCCATCCGTGGTTATCCGTACGAATCACTGGGCGTCAAGCGCGGCGACGCGGTCGTGGGCGGGCGCTACCTGGCGGTGGCAAGCCTCGAGTACCAGCATCGCATCACCGCCGCCTATTCGGCGGCTGCCTTCTTCGACTACGGCAACGCGGGCGACGATTGGGCCGAATTCGATCCGGTCGCCGGCTACGGAGTAGGCCTGCGCTGGCGCACGCCGATCGGACCGGTTAACCTCGACGTGGCCTACGGCCAGGCGCTGTCGCGCTACCGGGTGCACTTCTCGATCGGGTACACGTTCTGATGCGCCGTCGCTTGCTACCCGCGCTGGGGCTCCTTCTGCTGCTGCTGTTCGGCGCCGCTGCCGCCGGACTTTGGTGGCTCGGTACCGACGGCGGCCTGCGCTTCGCGATGAACCGGCTGCAGCAGACGGTAAGCGCGCAAGGCGGAGAGCTGGCGCTGGACGAAACCACCGGCAGCCTCTATCGCGGCATCCGGATCGGCCGGCTCTCCTGGCGCAGCGGGGACGGGATGCAGGTCGAAGGCAGCGATCTCGCCATGCGCTGGTCGCTGCCGGGACTGCTGCGGCGCCAGCTGCTGATACCCGAGCTGTCGGCGTCGCAACTGACCGTCAGGCTGGCACCGGCGGAACCGGCTCCGGCGCCGCGCCAGCGGATCGAGATGCCCGGCGACCTCTCCCTGCCGCTGTCGCTCGAGCTCGAGCGCCTCGCCATCGGCGAGTTGCGGGTCGTGGGGGCCGCGGGCCCCCGCGCCCCCCCCCCCCCCCCCCGGGGGGGGGGAGCCG
>JAEZQX010000361.1 GCA_023441105.1 Pseudomonadota bacterium
CCACTGTCCCGGAGGCCGCGCCGTCCGCGCCGCCGCTGGTGACGCCGATCCCGACAGCCGTGGTCACGCCTGCGCCGCTCGCCGGCGAACAGCCGCTGCGGCTGTGGGTCGCGGCCGACGGCGACGCGAGGCGATTCACGCGCGGCCAGCCGGTGAACCTGTCGATCGTCCCGAGCCGCGAAGCCAACGTCTACTGCTTCCTCCACGACGAGCAGGGCCAGATCGTGCGCTTCTTCCCCAATCGCTTCCAGCGCGACTCACGGGTCCGGCCCAACGCGATCTTGCGCCTGCCCGGCAGCCACGGCTTTCGGCTGGTGATGAACACGCAAGGCGTGACCGAGACGGTGGCCTGCTTCGCCACCGACCGCGACGTGCTTGTCGAGCTCCCCAGCGACCTGGGCCAGGCCGACCTCGTCCCGCTGCAGGCCCGCAGCCTCGACCAGGTCAGGGCAGCCTTCATCGACGTGGCCGGCGGCGTGCTGGGCCAGGAGTTCCTGGAGCTGCGCGCGCGTTGAGTTGAACCGCCGGCTGCCGATCTGCAACCCAGTGGGATCGACGGCCGAACGGGAGCGAAGCGCATGTCCTGCCCTGCCCTACCGGGTCTCCTACCGGGTCTTCTGCCAAATCTTCTGCCAGGTCATTCACGGCGAAGTGCCCTCTGCCTGATCGCTGCTGCATGGCTGGCGAGCGGCCCGGCAGAAGCCCAGGTCTGTGCCGGCACGCCCGGGCCGATGAAGCAGGCTGCGCCCGGCGAACGATTCGGACTGCTGGCCGAGCAATGCCCCGGCCTCGCCGGCACGCTGAAGCCGCATCGCGCGGCGCAGCTGGAGGTGTACGGCCGTGCGCCGGTGGCCGTTGCCGACGCCACCGAGGCTCCACCGGATGCATCCGCTGCGCCCGCAGCACCCGCGGCCGAAGGCAGCCGCCCGACGGCGCCGCCCGGTCGCGACGCGGCTCGCGTCATCGCCCTGGCCCCGGCCATCACCGAAACCGCGGCCGAATTCGGCATCGATCCGCTGCTGCTGCATGCGGTCGCGCATGTGGAGTCGCGCCACAACACGAAGGCGGTGTCGCACGCCGGCGCCCGCGGCGTCATGCAGGTCATGCCGGCAACGGCGCGCCGCTTCGGCGTCGGCAACCCGGAGCAGGCGCTGTTCGACGCGCAGGTCAACCTGCGCGCCAGCGCCGCCTACCTGCAGCAGCTGCGCCAGCGCTACGGCGACGACCTGCGCCTGACGCTGGCGGCCTACAACGCCGGCGAAGGCGCAGTGGCCGCATACGGCGGCGTGCCGCCCTATGCGGAGACCCAGGCGTATGTGCGAAACGTGATGGCGGTGCATCGGCGACTGAGTGATTCATTCAGCGTCTCGCCTTCCGGCCAACTGATCGAGCGAGGAAGCAGATGATGACGATGTCGGCCTACTTCCGCAGCGCCGCCACGCCGCACGAAGGCATCGCGTCGCGCTACAGCGACCTGCTGCTGGTCGCGGGCATCGTCGCCATCGTCGCGATGATGGTGCTGCCCCTGCCCATCTGGCTGATCGACCTGCTGGTCGCGGTCAACATCGCCGCCGGCCTCGTGCTGCTGCTGCTGGGGGTCTACATCAAGTCGCCCCTGGAATTCTCGTCGTTTCCGAGCGTCCTGCTGCTGACCACGCTGTTCCGGCTGTCGTTGTCGATCGCGACCACGCGCATGATCCTGCTGCACGGCGAAGGCGGCCACATCATCGACACCTTCGGCAAGACCGTCGCCGGCGGGAACCTGGTGGTGGGCCTGGTGGTTTTTCTCATCATCACCGTCGTGCAGTTCATCGTGATCGCCAAGGGCGCCGAGCGGGTCGCCGAGGTGGCGGCGCGATTCTCGCTGGACGCCATGCCCGGCAAGCAGCTGTCGATCGATTCCGACCTGCGCTCCGGCCTGATCGACAAGGACGACGCCCGGCGCCGGCGACGCACCCTCGAGCTGGAAAGCAAGCTGCACGGCTCGCTGGACGGCGCCATGAAGTTCGTCAAGGGCGATGCGATCGCCGGCATCGTGATCATCGCGATCAACCTGATCGGCGGGCTCGCCGTGGGCGTCATGATGCAGGGGCTGGACATGAGCACCGCCATCACGCGCTACTCCATCCTCACCATCGGCGACGGCATGGTGGCGCAGATCCCGGCGCTGCTGGGCGCGATGTCCGCCGGCCTCATCGTGACCCGCACCAGCGACGAAGACGACCGCCACCTCGGTGATTCGATCCGCAAGCAGCTCGGCGCCAAGCCGCGCGTGCTGATGGTGGCCTCGGGCATCTGCCTGCTGCTGATGTTCGTGCCGGGTTTTCCCAAGCCGATCTTCGCCGCCCTCGCCTTCGCCTTCGCCGTGTGCGGCGCCATGCTCACGCCGGCGCTCACCCGGCGGCTGCGCAACCTGCGCCATCCGGCGGTGCAGGGACTGGTCAGGCGGCTGGACTCGCCGGCCGCCATCACCATGACCGCGCTGCCACAGCAGCGTCCGTCGGTGGCACTGCTGCTGCGGGTGCCGGCCGCCATGCTGGTCGACGGCAATGCGCACAGGCTGACGGTGACCCTCGAGGAGATGCTGGACGAGTTCCAGCTGGGCCTTGGCCTGACCCTGCCGCGCATCCACGTCCATGGCCACGACGACAGCGGCATCGACCACGGCCGCTGGGAGCTGCTCGCCTTCGAGGTGCCGATCGCCGCCGGGCCCTTGCCGGAGGAACCGCATGTCGCCCTGGGCGGGCTGCTGCGCCAGGCCCTGCAGCGCAATGCGCCGCTGTTCGTCGGCGCGCAGGACACGACCAACCTGTTGTCGCGGGCGGCTGCCGACATGCCCGACATCGTGAAGGAAGTGCTGCGGGCACTGCCGCTGCAGCGCGTGGCCGAGGTGCTGCGCCGGCTGGTCGCCGAATCCGTGTCGATCCGCAACCTGCGCGACATCCTCGAGGCGATGGCCGAGATCAGCCAGCGCGAGAAGGACCTGCACACGGTTGCCGAGTTCACGCGCGTGGCCCTGCGTCGGCAGATCAGCCACCAGGTTGCGCCGGCCGGAAGCCTTCAGGCGGTGATGCTGCAGCCGCAGCTCGAGGAGCTGCTTCGCGGCTCGATCCGCGTGGCCGGCGGCGTGCCGCAACTGGCCCTGGAACCGGAGGCCGCCCGCGCCATCGCCGACGCGATCGCTCGCACGGTACGCGAACGGCAGGCGGTGGTGCTGACCACCATCGACCTACGCTACCACGTGCGCAAGCTGATCGAGGCCGACTGCTTCGACGTTCCGGTGCTGTCGTACCACGAACTGGTGCCGACGCTGCAGCTGGACGTCGTCGACCGGATCGCCGCGCCGGGCGCGCCGCTGCTGCAGGCGGCGTAGGAGCCTTTTCTCCTCGCTTCAAGCGTGCGGCCCCGGCTCCCCGGGGCGTTCATTGAACCCGGCCGGCCGGGACTGCCACCTACTGGTAGAACCCCCAACCAGGAGTCGTCCGATGGCCTCCACCCAGCAAGCCCGGCGCAGCATCCGGTTTCCCGTTGTCGTTGCGCCGTTCGTTCGTTGGGTTCGGTCGGCGCGGGTTGCGGTCGCCGCGCTCGCGCTGCTCGCGGCCGGCGCTGCCGGCGCGGCGTCGATGCCGAACGGCGGCCGGCCGATCTCCATCACCGCCCGCGAGCAGCCGATCGCCGGTTTCCTGCAGGACCTGTTCGCCACGATGGACGTGCCGGCGGCGATTTCGCCGGCGCTCGGCGGATCGGTCAACGGCAGCTTCTCGGGGCCGGCCGCCAAGGTGCTGCGCGATGTGTCGCGGGTCTACAACCTGGTCACCTACTACGATGGCGCCGTGGTCCACGTGGTGCCGGCGTCCGAGCTGAGCAGGCGCACCTTCGCCGTCAACGCATCCATGTCGGAACGGGCGATGCGCGAGGTCTTCGACCTCGACCTGACCGACACCCGCAACACGGTGCGCCGCAGCGGCGACGGCAACCTGATCGTGGTGGGCGCGCCGCGCTTCGTCGAGCAGGTCGAAGAGCTGGTGCGTGCGGCGCAGGCGCGGCAGGCGCCGCAGAACCAGCCCGGCGCCGCGGCCGACTTCCGCGTCTTCTACCTGCGCTATGCCTGGGCACACGACGTGACGATGACGATCGGTGGCCGCCAGATCGTCGTGCCCGGCGTCGCCTCCACCTTGCGTTCGCTGGTGGACACGCGGCACTACCGGCCGCTCGGGCGCGAGACCCTGCTCAAGCCGACGCAGCCGTCGCTGCGCGGCAAGGGCCTGGCCGGCCAGGGTGTGGCGGTGGATGCGAAGCCCGCGCGGGAGGAGGTGCGCGGCGACCAGGTCGACCGCCTGGTCACCGCTTTGTCCCACGTCGCCAGGCCGGAAGAAGCCGCCGCCCAGCCGCAGACCACGATGCCGGAACCGTTCCAGGTCCGCATCGAAGCCGACCAGCGGCTCAACGCGGTGATCGTCAGGGACTCCAGCGACCGGCTGGCGCGCTACGAGCAGCTGATCGCCGCGCTGGACGTCGAGCCGCAGTCGCTCGAGATCGAGGCGACCATCATCGACGTCAACGTCGACCGGGCCCGGGAGCTGGGCATCAACTGGCGCTGGAACAACGACGGCCGCGAAGCCGCCTTCAACGGCTCGCTGCCGCTGGCCGGACCGGGCGGCGTGGCCTCGGTGGTCATGGGATCGGTCGGCCAGTTCATCGCCCGCATCCGGGCGCTGCAGACCGACGGTGCTGCGCGGGTGGTATCGAGCCCGCAGGTCGTCACCCTCTCCAACGTGGAGGCGATTTTCGACAACAGCTCGACCTTCTTCGTCCGGGTGGCTGGGCGCGAGGAGGTGGACCTGTTCAACGTGAGCGCCGGCACCTCCCTGCGCGTCACGCCCCATGTCTTTCGAGACGTCGACCAGACCCGCATCAAGCTGCTGGTCAACGTCGAGGACGGCAACATCACCGGGCGCCAGGTGGACCAGATCCCGGTGGTTGAGCGCTCGACGATCAACACCCAGGCGCTGATCGCCGAGGGTGAGAGCCTGCTGATCGGCGGCATGGTGCGCGAGGTCACCGCCAACAGCACCGACAAGGTGCCGGGCCTCGGCGACGTCCCGGTGGTGGGCAACCTGTTCAAGAGCAGGGAGTCGTCCACCACTCGCGTGGAGCGCATGTTCCTAATCACGCCGCGGCTGGCCGGCACCAGGACCGCCTCCGCGCAGAGCACGCTGGGTGCGGTGCGTGCCGGCGCCACGCCGCTCGGCGCCGCGGCGCCGGAGCC
>JAEZQX010000111.1 GCA_023441105.1 Pseudomonadota bacterium
CGTCAGGCCAGCCCGTCCCTGACGGCGGGCTCCGGCAGCGCTTCCTCCTCGGAGGTTTCCTCCGGCATCACCACCACCGCCTCGTCGCTGGCCGGCGACGCGGCGGCGGCAACCGCATCCTGGCGCAGCAGCGAGGCGATGCTGGCCCGCCCCAGCAGCGCCGCGATGGCCTGGTCATGCGCCTGCACCAGCCGCTCGAGGGGCTCCGGCATCACCAGCAGGTCCGGATCCAGCGAATGGTCCTCGCCGTCCTCGCGGACGATCTCGACCACGTCCCAGGCGGTCATGGAAGCCAGCTCGCGCATCGGCACCCAGGTGCAAGGCTCGGTCCGGGTCGGCACCAGGATGCGGCGGGCGGTCATCAGGTCGAGCAGCTGCCGGATCGCGTAAGTCGGCACCGCCAGCTCGCGGGTGAGCTCATCCAGCGAGAGCGGTGCGCCGCCGCCCGCATGGCGCTCGCCGATGCGCTGCATCACCAGCAGCGCCAGGCGCTCTCGCATGCGGCTGCTCAGCGGCGGCTCGCCGGGCTTGGCGAGGATGTATTCGCCGTGCTGCAGGTAGAAGCTCACGCTGGCGCCGATCAGCACGATCAGCCAGCTGACGTAGATCCAGATCATGAAGAAGATCAGGATCGCGAAGCCCGAGTAGATGGCGGTGTAGTTCGACGACCCGACCACGAAGCTGGCGAACGCCCAGCCTGCGGTCTGCCAGGCGATGCCGCCGACCAGGGCGCCGCCGAAGGCGGGCCCGAGGCGCACGCGGGTGTTGGGAATGAACACGTAGATGAAAGTGAAGAGCCCGATGATCAGCGCATAGGGCAGCAGCTTGCCGGCTTCGGCGGCGAGCCAGCCCAGCGGCTCGATGGCCAGCAGGCCGCGCACCATGCCGATGCTGCTCACCGCCGCGGTGATGCCCAGGGCCGAGAAGATCAGCAGCGGGCCCACCAGCAGCACGCTCAGGTAGCTGCTGAAACGCGTGCCGAAGCGGCGCGGCTCGGGCACGTGCCAGATGAAGTTGAACGACATCTCGATCTTCTGGATCAGCGAGATCGACGTATAGAGCAGCAGGGCCAGGCCGAGCGAGCCGAGCACGCCGACGTTCATGTTGCCAATGAACTGGATGATCTGCTGGGTCACCTCGGCGCCGCGCTCGCCGAGCGGCTCGAGAAATCGCGACAGCGCCGGCTCGATCTGGTTGTGCACGCCGAATGCCTTCAGGACCGAGAAGCTCAGCGCCAGCAGCGGCACGATCGACAGCAGCGTGGTGTAGACCAGGCTCATGGCCCGCAGGGTGAGCTGGCCGAAGGCGAGGTCGCGCAGCACCACCAGCAGCACGCCCAGCGCCCGCAGTCCCCCGGCGCGGTAGCCGGGGCCGTGGGCGCGGCGGGCCAGCGCGGTGCGTTCCTGCAGGCGCGCCAGCTGGTATTCGGGATCCAGGTTCATCCGGTAGTCCTTGCGGGTAACCGATCGGCGTTGTTTACTTCATCGGTGGGATGCTGCATATTCCTTTGAGCCGTAAGGTCATTGCGGTCGCCGGTATGCAGGCCGCTGATGCAGTCTACTGAAAGAGGTCGCGATGCGGGATTTCCGGGTTCCTTGCGTGCTGGCCCTGTTTCTTTCGGCCTGTGGCGGTGGCGGCGGTGGTGGCGGCGATGGCAATAACGGCGGCAGCACGGCTCCGCCGACCACCATCGCGGGCACGGCCGCCATCGGCGCACCCGTCGCCAATGCGGCCGTCGAGGTCAAGTGCCAGCGGGGCAGCGGCTCCGGCACCACGGATGCCACCGGCAGGTTCGAGGTGGCCATCACCGGCCCGCAGGGGCCCTGCATGCTGCAGGCTGCAAGCCCGTCCGGCGCGCTGGTGTCGGCAACCGCCACCGCCGGCGGCACGGCCAACATCACCTCGCTGACCCATCTGCTCACGGCCCGGCTCCTGGGCAGCGGCACCCCCGCGGCGAGCTTCGCCAGCGCGGACGCCGCCACCTACGCGGCCATCACCCAGCAGGACATCTCCGCGGCCCAGGGTGCCGTTGCCAGCGAACTCCAGCGCATCGGTGCGCAGATGCCGTCGGTCAACTGGGTGACCCAGCCGTTCACCGCCGCGCCGGGGGACGCCATGGATGGCGCCCTCGAACTGCTGCAGGACAAGCTGGCCATCCAGAACAAGAGCCTGGCGGCTGCGGCCATCGAATTGTCGACCGGGCCGCTGCAGGTCGTGGTGCCCATCGAAGGCGGCGCCACCTGCATCCCGGGCATCATCGCCGGCTTCGACAGGGCTATCCAGGACGAGGTCACGCGGGTGGTCAGCGAGCCGAACGCAGGCGGCGGTGGCGGAGACAGCCCCGGGGGAATCGGCGGCGAGGGCGCGGGTGGGGTCGGCGTCGGCGGTTCGCTCGGCCAGTTCGTCAACGTCGACGTGACGGTGCAGTTCGCTTCCGGCGCCGTCTTCGGTCCCGTCCGGGCGGACAGCAGCAACGGCATGGTCACGCTGGTGCCCTGCGAGCTGCAGGCGCCGGTGCTGGTGACGTTCGCCGGCGCACCGGGTTCGGGTGCCGTCTACTTCGACGAGCACCTCGGCGCCCCAGTCCAGTTCGAGAACCAGACGTTGCGTGGCATCCTGACCCGGCTCGACCGCAATGGCGGCGTCACGCCTTTCACCGAGGCGATGGTGCGCCGCGCGCTGCTGCTGGGAGATGCCGTGGCCACCGCCGGAGGCCGGCCGCTCAAGGCCATCGAGAAGGCCGCGGATGCCTGGAAGGATCCGGCCCGGGTGCAGATCGCCCACGACGAGGTGCGCGCGGCGGTCAATGACCTGCTGCCCGGCATCTACCGGCTGGAAGACCTCACGCGATTGCCGGTCATCGTCAACCAGGCCAACAGCCAGGCCAATTCGGCGGCGCTGACGGACAACCAGAACGGCGTCTACGGCGCGGTGCTTGCGGGCCTCGCCAAGGCGGCGGCACGATCGCAGCCGGCCTCGACCGGTCCCGCCCTGGCCATCCAGAAGCAGATCGCCGACGATCTCGAGGACGGCGTGCTGGACCTGCGCCGGGGTGCGGCGCCGGTGTCTTCGGAGATCGGCGGCGGCACCTACCAGTACGACACGCTGGCCGCGCGGGTCACCAGCGAGACCGGCGCGGTGGCCAAGTCCCTCGGCGCCGGCAACCTCAAGACCGCCACCGTCCCGATGCAGCGGTTGCGGGCCAGGGTCGGCACGGATTTCAATGCCGCGCCCAACTGGACCTTCACCCTGCAGTCGGACGGCGTCCTGCAGATCGTGCGCACCGCGGCACCGGTGCTGCAGCCGCCGCCGCTGCCGGCCGGCGCGCGCTTCTCGCGCATCGACGTCTTCGATCGCTCCACCCGGACCTTTGCCGAGGAGCCGACGCCCGAGGACCAGTGGCAGAACTGCTTCGTCGCCACCGCCCTTGATGGCCAGTCGCTGCTGACCTGGCGCGTCGGCCAGGCGGGCGGCTTCGTGACCCGCAACGTCGCCAATCCGACCGATCCGGTGGTCGGCATCATGCCCGAGAGCCTGTCGGCGAGCATCCAGGGCGGCGACAGCATCCTGTTCGTGCGTCGCAGCGGCCAGACCGGCACCACCGAAGGCTGCGACGTGCAGGACTTCCATCCCGGCCTTGCGCAGGCTGCCGCCGGCCGCTACGTGGTGCAGGCGTTCCAGGACTTCGGCAACCGCTACCTGGTGTATTCGGATGGCACCGTGCATGCCTGGGGTATCAACCGCGGGGCGCTGGGGGTCAACCTCATCGGCGACGATTCGCTGCAGCCGGAAGAGAAGGCGTTCATGGTCGCCGAGGACGGCCGCGCCGGCGGCTTGGCCAATGTCGCCATGCTGGCCCGCGGACAGGACATCCAGCAGACCCGGGCGCTGCTGCGCAGCCCGGAAGATGCGCGCGACGGCAAGGTGGTGGTCTGGGGTACCGGTCTGCCGGGCCCCAGGACCATCCCCGGCCTCGACGACATCTGCTGGATCGCCGGGCCGTACGCGGTGGGGTGCAACGGCCAGCTCTTCCATGCCGCCATCACCAACATCGTGAACGGCGAAATCGCCGCAGACGTCCAGGCGGTTGGCGGGGTGCCGGCCATCTGGCGGGTCAATGCCGACCTTCCCATCGACCGCGACACCGTCGACGATCCAGGCGAACCGGGTGGTGTCGTCCGGGAGGTGACCTCGCTGACCCTCGGTCATGCCGCCATCGCAGTCGACGGCAGGGTCTTCGACCTGCGCGGCACCACTGCCACCTTGCAGCAGTGATCCGTATCCTTGCTAGGATGTAGCCTCGGCCCGCAGCTCGCGGGTTAGAGGAGGAGCGAGGATGCAGAGCAAGACGGCAGGGGGAGAACCGGGGCCGATCACCGGCAAGTTGTCGCCGGCGGAGGAATCTTTGCGCCAGGCGGCGCTCGAATACCACCGCCTGCCGACTCGCGGCAAGGTGGCGGTGTTGCCGACCAAGCCGCTGTCGAACCAGCTGGACCTGTCGCTGGCCTATTCGCCGGGCGTGGCCTATGCCTGTCTCGAGATCCGCGACGACGAGGCAAAGGCTGCGGAATACACGTCGCGCGGCAACCTCGTCGGCGTGATCACCAACGGCACGGCGGTGCTGGGGCTCGGGGACATCGGGCCGCTGGCCGGCAAGCCGGTGATGGAAGGCAAGGGCTGCCTGTTCAAGAAGTTCGCCGGCATCGACGTCTTCGACATCGAGCTCGCCGAGCGCGACCCGGACAAGCTGGTCGACATCATCGCCGCGCTCGAGCCGACCCTCGGCGGCATCAATCTCGAGGACATCAAGGCGCCGGAGTGCTTCTACATCGAGCGCAAGCTGCGCGAGCGGATGCGCATCCCGGTGTTTCACGACGACCAGCATGGCACGGCCATCATCTCCACCGCCGCCATGGTCAACGGGCTGGAGCTGGTCGGCAAGCAGCTCGGCGATGTCAAGGTTGCGGTGTCCGGCGCCGGCGCCGCCGCCATTGCCTGCCTCGACCTGATGATCGCGATCGGCGTTAAGTCCGACAACGTCTTCGTCTGTGACTCTCGCGGCGTGCTGTACGAAGGCCGCGAGGGCAGGCTCGACGAATCGAAGAGCCGCTATGTCCGCAAGACCGACGCCCGCACCCTGGCGGACGTCATGAAGGACGCCGACGTGTTTCTCGGCTGTTCGGCGCCGGGCGTGGTCAGCCCCGACATGGTCCGGTCGATGGCGAAGCAGCCGATCCTGCTGGCACTGGCCAATCCGGAGCCGGAGATCCGGCCCGAGCTGGCGCTCGAGGCGCGGCCGGACTGCATCATCGCCACCGGCCGCTCGGACTATCCCAACCAGGTCAACAACGTGCTGTGCTTTCCGTACATCTTCCGCGGCGCGCTCGACAGCGGCGCGAGCCGCATCACCGAGGAGATGAAGCTCGCCTGCGTGAAGGAGATCGCGGAGCTGACCAAGGCGGAGATCAGCGACGAGGTCGCCGCCGCCTACCCGGGACAGGAGCTTCGGTTCGGTCCCGACTACATCATTCCCAAGCCGTTCGACTCGCGGCTGATCCTGCGCATCGCGCCCGCGGTCGCCGAGGCCGCCGTCGCCTCCGGCGTCGCCACCCGGCCGATCGCGGACATGGACGACTATCGCCGCTCGCTGTCGCGTTTCGTCACCCGCACCGGCATGTTCATGCGCCCGGTTTTCGATGCCGCCAAGACGGCGCCGAAGCGGATCGTCTATGCCGACGGCGAGGACGAGCGCGTCCTGCGCACGGTGCAGGAAGCGCTCGAGGAAGGGCTCGCCACGCCGATCCTGATCGGCCGCCCGGCGGTCATCGCCATGCGCTGCGAGCGCGCCGGGCTGCGCCTGAAGCCGGGCGTCGACTGCGAGGTGGTGGATCCCGAGGACGACCGGCGCTATCGCGAGTACTGGGAGGAGTATCACCGGCTGCTCGGACGCCGCGGCGTGCCGCCGGAGTCCGCCAAGACCGACCTGCGCCGCTACAACACCGTCATCGGCGCGATGATGATCCACATGGGCGACGCCGAGGGGATGATGTGCGGCCTGGTCGGCCGCTTCGAAGACCACCTGATCCAGGTCAAGCGGATCTTCGGGTTGGCGCCGGATGCCACCGAGCTCGCCACGATGAACGCGCTGATGCTGCCGACGCATACGCTGTTCGTCGCCGACACCTTCGTCAACGAGGATCCCAGCGCCCGCAGCCTGGCCAACATCGCGCGCATGGCCGCCAACGAGTTGCGCCGCTTCGGGCTGCCGCCCAAGGTCGCGTTCCTGTCCCATTCCATGTTCGGATCGTCCGACCGCCCGGCGGCGGTCAAGATGCGCGAGGCGCGCCGGCTGTTCCAGGAGGAGAACCCGGACGTGGAATGCGACGGCGAGATGCACGGCGACGTGGCCTTGAGCGAAAGCCTGCGCAAGAAGGTGCTGATGGATTCGACGCTGACCGGCTCGGCCAACCTGCTGATCTGCCCGTCCCTCGACGCCGCCAACATCCTGTTCAACGTCCTCAAGGTCACGGTCGGCCAGGGGGTCACCATCGGTCCGATCCTGCTCGGCAGCGCGGCGCCGGTGCACATCATGACCAGCTCCTCCACCGTCCGCCGGCTCCTCAACATGACGGCGCTCACCGTCTGCGACGCCCAGGCCGCCGCGACCAGGTCGAAGGCATGAGGGCGGGTCGGCAGGAGCTGCCGGCCGGGCGGCTGGCGCGCGCGCTCGCGGGCGCCATGCTGTCCGCCGCGCTGCTGTCCCTGGCGGCCTGCGCGGCACTGCCAGTGGACGACGTGGTGCGCGTCGAGGCGGACGACAGCGGCAGGACCATCGACCTGAAGACCGGGCAGGTCCTCGAGATCGTGATGCAGTCATTCTCCGGCCGCAACCTGACGCTGTCGCTCGGCTCGGTGGTGACGCCGACGCTCCAGCAGGCGGGCCAGCCGTCCTTCTTCGACGACACCATCCGTGGCAGCGTCTCCGGCACCGGCAGCTACGAGGCGTGGCGGTTCAGGGCGGCACAGCCGGGCACCGCCGACGTGCGCATGGACTACCGGCTGCCCTGGCAGACCACCGGCGCGCCGACCCGATCCGTGACCTACAAGGTCGTCGTGCACCAGGCGACCGCGCAGTGAGGCGGCGCGGCACGACCAAGACCTGATACCGCGGAAGGAATCGCAACGGCCGTCCCGTAGAATCGGCCGATGTCCCTGGTCTTCCTGATCATCCTGCCCTTTGTCGGCAGCCTGCTCGCCATCCTGCTGCCGATCCATGCCCGCAATGCGGAGTCGTTGGTGGCTGGGGCGATCGCCGTGATCGGGCTGGTGCAGGTTGCGCTGCTGTTCCCGGACATCGCCGCCGGCGAGGTGATCCGCCAGCGCATCGCCTGGCTGCCGGACTGGGGCCTGGACTTCGTGATCCGCATCGACGGCTTCGCCTGGCTGTTCGCGATGCTGGTGCTGGGAATCGGCGCGCTGGTGGTGCTCTACGCCCGCTACTACATGTCGCCGGCGGATCCGGTGCCGCGCTTCTTCTCCTTCCTGCTCGCGTTCATGGGCGCGATGCTCGGGATGGTGATCTCGGGGAACCTGATCCAGCTGGTGTTCTTCTGGGAGTTGACGAGCCTCTTTTCCTTCCTCCTGATCGGATATTGGCACCACCGCCAGGACGCCCGTCGCGGTGCCCGCATGGCACTGGTCGTAACCGGCGCCGGCGGGCTCTGCCTGCTCGCGGGGGTGC
>JAEZQX010000151.1 GCA_023441105.1 Pseudomonadota bacterium
CGCGAGCCAGGTATGAAGCCGCCTTTCGTGACATCCACGCGCAACAGGGCAACCAGATCCTGCTCGGCGTCCGCGGCGATGAAGTCGTCGCCATGCTGCAACTGACCTTCATCCCGGGGCTTTCGCACCAGGGAGGCATGCGGGCCCAGATCGAGTCCGTCCGGGTCAAGCGCAGCAGTCGCGGCCAGGGCCTCGGCAAGCGCTTGTTCCGCGAGGCGGTGGAGCTCAGCAAGCAAGCCGGTTGCATCATGGTCCAGCTGACCACCGACCGCCGGCGCGACGATGCCATCCGCTTTTATGAAGAGCTGGGATTCAAGTCGACGCACTTCGGCATGAAGCTCCCGCTCCAAGGCTCGATGGCCTGAACGATCGTAGCGGGGCAGGGGCTTCACGGCGGCGAAGCCGATCCGGGCGAGCTGACCGTCCAAAGCAAAAGCCCCCGGCGTCGACCGGGGGCTCGCAGGCGGCACTTGGAAGTTCGCGCTTCCGATGCTGCCCTTCTGCGTTGCGCCAGCCCTACTGCAGCGGTGGCGGGCTCGACCGGAACTCGGCTTCCGTCAGTGCGCCACCCGGGTCCTGCTTGGCGACGTCGATGGTGGCGAAGTTGAAGGCCTGCCAGTCGCTGGAGACCAGCTTGGAGCGCGACGTGCCGATGCCGGGGAAGTAATACGCCGGGCCGAGGTCGGAGACGCGGGTCGAGCGGTCGGGATAGTAGTCGCCGCCGACGTGGATCAGGTACTTGGCGGCGCCACGGTCGTCCTTGCCGTTTGCATCGTCCTTCACCAGTCGTGCCTGCAGGGTCATGAAGATGGCCGCGACATCCGAGCCGTCGATGTCGCTGAACGTGCCCCAGCCATGGAAGACCAGGTTGCCGCCCGGCGGCCGGATCGACGTGGAGCCGTCGGCTTCGTCGCGCGAGTCCGGGGTGGTCACGTTGTCGCCCTGCAGGGACTTCGGGTAATTCTCGCCGGAGACACCGGGGGTATGGCTGAGCAGCTTCCAGCTGCCGCTCTGCTTGCTCTTCATGTAGATCTTCATGTCGCGGACCTGGACGCGCGTGTTGCTTGCCTGGTTGCCGACGCCGTCGAAGATCACGATCCAGGGGAGGATGGCGTTCCACCAGGCGCTGCTCTTGAAGCGCTGGTTGTCGACCTGCCACCACGACGGCGTGTTCGTCCCGCGCGGGGTGTTGCCCATCATCAGGTACCCGGGACCCTGGGCCCAGCCGTAGTTGCTCGGGATCCCGGCAAGCGCCGTGTCGTTCATCAACTTCATGTCGTCGACAATGGTGTCGACGGTGTTGATGGTGGCCGGCGCGGCAGGCTTGGCCGGCGCCGGTGGCGTCTGGACCCGTTGTCCGTCGGGGGCGACGATCGTGCTATCGCTGCCGACGGCGTTGCCGTTGCCGTTGCCGATGCCGATGCCGATGCCGTTGCCACCAACCTCGGAGGAGCCATCGGTGACGAGGCCGGCATCGTTGCGACCGTCCGCGGACTTCTGGGCAGCCTCCGCCGATGCGATCAGTCCGTCATCGATCGAACCGGAGCCGGATCCGCCGCATGCGGTAAGCAAACCCGCGGTCGCGATCACGCAGGCCAACGCACGGAGATGCGCAGCGTTGAACTTGTTCCTGGTGCCGCGTTGCGACTTCCCCGTCGGTAGTGAGTCCTTCATGTTGTACCTTTTGTTTCACCTTCAAAGCATCCGAAGGTGCTGACTGCCAAGAACCAGGAGGCGTGGTGCTGCCCCCTGACGAGAGCCCGCACGTTAACCAGCGCGACCGCTCTGCCGCTGCCGAACGAGACAAGCGGTTGTCGACAATGGATGGACGTTCCGTAATTCGCGTCATGGCACACGCGCTGTTGTCGCGGCTCCGGAAGCGGGGTCGTCGCGGCGCCGCACGCGAGCCGACGGAATGTCGTAACAGGTTGTTTCGAAAGGAATTTCGACCTGCCGCAGGTGGTCGATGACGGCGCGTGAACGGTGGATGCCGGAAGCGGCGCAAGCAGCAGGAGAAGGGCGTCGTGCGGCTCGCTCGCCGCAAGGTGCAGCGATCGTCTGCGCGGAATCAGGGACGCTTGCGACGTCGGATGCGCATCCGGAGCGGCGAAGCGGGCAGGCCGGCGCCGCCGATGCGGCGTGCGGTCACCAACGTGCGGAGGAGGGTAGGGGCGGTGCGGCGGACGGCGAATTGTCAACTGCGCGAGCCACGATACCACCGCCAATTACGGCGGGGATGGCGCGAGCAGTTCTTGCGCCGTTCTTCAGGCGCGCTGCATCGCCTTCCTGGCGCGCTTCTCGATGTCCATCACATACAGCTGGACGAAGCGGGAAACGGTGTGCGGCATCCCCTCGAACTCGCAACTCACGGTGGGGCGGCTGCCGCCCGGTGGGGTCTCGAGTCGCACGACCCGCAGGTCGCACGGGATGGCCGCAATGCCTTGCGCTTCGATCCGACAGTGACGCAGCCGCGTGCCGAGCGCCGGGGGATCTTCTCCCGGCCAGGTGGCGGCAAGCCCGCCGACCGAGATGTCGGTGAGGACGCCGGCCTGCTCGGTCTTTCCGGGCTGGCGCAAGAAGACCGTTGCCTGGTCCTCGGCAGGTGGCTGCACGCGGAAGGCGTTGCGGCGCTGGACGCGCCATCCTTCGGCCGGAACGGCGGCGGTCAGCAGCTGGTTGGCTTGCCCGGGCCTTGCCGGCGCCCCGACGGCCTCGGCGTTGCGCAGCTGGAACTGGATCTTCACCGATCCCGGCGTGCCGACGACCGTGAGGTAGGGAGCATCCAGCAGCGCGCGCAGACGGTCGCTGTCGCCGTCGAAGTCGAGCTCCAGCGAATCGGCTTCCAGCGAGACGATCCGGGTGACGATGAAGACGTCGGGATCATCGGCCGCGAAAATGGCCACCAGGCTGCGCGAGGCCAGCAGTTCCCTCACCAGGGAGCGCACGGCCATGGTGCCTTCGACGCGGAACGGTTCGATGGCCTCGTCGGTCGGCAGGGGAAGGAACGATGAGTGCGGCTGGTTCATCGAGGCGAGTTCGGCAAGCGTCCCGGCGTTCATGTCTCGTTCTTCTTATTCTAGGATGGAGCAGGCGGCGCGCTGCAGGATGTCGCGCCGCTGCCGCTCAATTGATCTCGCGGCGGACGGGCGCGCCACGCAGCCAACCGTCGATCGGGCCGCGCCAGGCTTCCGAGAGGCGGCGGATCTGGTCGTCCACGGCAAGCACCCGGCGGATCGCACCGATGCGCTCCTTCTCCAGTCGACGGACCTCCTGCGGATCGCGGGCGGCGATCGCGGACCATTCCCGGTCGAGGGTGCGTGCCATCGCCGGGATTTCCCGACGCAGCGAGACCACCTTCTGCCAGTCGCCATCGGTGGCTGCGGCCAGCATGGCGCTGGCAAGCTTCTCGGCCGCGGCGTACTGATTCGGCAGCTCGACCATCTGGTGCTTCATCCCTCGTTCCTTTCCTGTCGTTCTGGTTCTCAGGTTCCGTGCTTCTTCCAACGCTCCCGGCTGCAAATCAGGCCGGCAGAGCAGCTTCCCGGCGGACCTTCGGCCCGATCTCGCGCCATGCGCCGCGCAGCTCGCCCAGCAGCTTCTCGACCTCGCCGAACTGGGCGTCGCTGTTCCTCAGGTTGGCGCTCAGCAGCGTCCGGGTCATGTAGTCGTAGAGTGCGTCCAGGTTCCGGGCGACGTCACCGGCGCGACCATCGAGGGCAGCCTTGAGGCCCTCGTCGATGATGCGGATGGCGCGGCCGGTCGCCTCGCATTTCGTGGTGATGTCCTGGCGCGCCAGCGCGTGACGGGCCTTGGCCACCTGGACGACTGCACCGTCATAGAGCATCTCCACCAGGCGGTGGGGGTCGGCGGCGTCGACCATGGTTTCGACATCGAGAGAGCGGTAGGCATTGGCGGCGGTTCTGTAGGGAGCAAACATGTCGATACCTCGGGCGTCGGTTGATGCAACGGTCACTCCCTGGTTATCGACGCGATTGGCGCCGGCTTTAGCCCGGACGACAGGCGGCAGTCACGAAGCCGGATTTCAATCCGAGTTCTGGTTCAGAAGGCCCTGGATCGCCGAGAAGGAACCGGTGATCCGCGAGAGATTGACGTCGAGCGCCGTGTACTGGCGGGTCAGCCGCGCTTCCACCGTCTTCAGGCGATCCTCGAAGCGAGCCTGCTGCTTCTCGATGGTGTCCTCGCGGCTGCGCAGCGAGTCGGTGGCGCCGGTGATCGCGCCCTCGGGATCGAGATAGCTGGTCAGGCGCTCGTCCAGCAGGCGGGCGATGCCGCTCGTCGGCTGGCCGGCCACCGGGGCGGCGCCCGCGAAGAGTTGCCGCAACCGGGCCGGATCGGCGAGCAGCGAGGTCATCTTGTCGGCCTTCAGCGACAAGGATCCATCCTTGGCGATGTCGAAACCGGCCGCGGACAGGCTGTTGCCGCTGTTCCCGTCGGCGGGGGAGCGCATCTGCTCTCGAAGCTGTTGCTGGATGCGGACCGCCACCGCGTTGCCCTGCAGCACGCCGGCCGACTTGGATGCCGCATCGTAGCGGGTCTGTTCGGCCAGCAGCTTGTTGAGGTCGTTGTAGGCGGTGATGAACTTGTCGAGGGTCGCCTTGGTGGCTTCCTGGTCGCTGCTGACGCTGATCTCCACCGGCGTGGTGGTGGCCTTCTTCAGGTTGAGCGTCACGCCTTCGATCACGCCGTCCAGCTTGTTGGAACCGCCGGTGATCGGCAGCCCGTTGATGGTGAGGCGCGCATCGCTGGCGAGCTGGGTGCGGATCGTGCCGTTGGCGCCATTGGCGGCGGTGGCCGACACGGAGAACGAAGACAAGCCGGCGGCGCCCTGTTCGCCGGCCTCGCTGGCCGTGATCTGGAAGGCCTGCGACTGGCCGCTTTCCCGGCTGGTCAGCACCAGGCGCTTGCCGCTGCCGTCGTCGAGGATCGATGCCGACACGCCCGCGGTGGAGTTGTTGATCGCGCTGCGGATGTCGGCCAACGTGGCACCGGCTGCGACGGTGACGCTCGTCAGCCGCTTGGGGTCGGGGGTGAAAGTCGTGCCGGTGGCATCGACGCTGCCGAGCTGGATCTGCAGCGTGCCGCCGCCCACCACGGTGTCGGTGGCGGCGAACGTGCGGCTGACGACGCTCTGGCTCTGCGCGAGGGATTGAACCGACAGGCTGTAGCTGCCGACCGCGGCCGAACCCCCGCCGGTGGCGGCGATTGCCGCTTCGTCGCTGCTGGCCGCCTTGGTGGCGCGCCAGGCGTCGTTGCGGGTCAGCGCGCGGGTCGCGTCGCGAAGATTGGAGACTGCCGCCTGCAGCTTCCCCCAGGCCGACAGCTTGGTCTGGATTCCCGACAGGTTCTGCCGCATCTTGACGAGCGGCTGCTGCTCGATCGTCATCAACTGGGAAACAATGCCGGCGACATCGATCGCCCCGCCACCTACGCCGCCTACGGCCATGCTGAACTCGCTCGGTTAGCCCGGTACAAGGGCTTCTTCGGCACTCGGCCGTGAAACTTGAGTCGATCCGGCGTCCCGGAGGGCGCCGCGGCGGGCAACGGCAGCGCGGCCCGCCCCGCCTGGTCCGTCAGCCCTGCAGCAGGCGAAGGACGTTGTTGGGCTGCTGGTTCGCCTGCCCGAGCATCGCCGTCCCGGCCTGCTGGAGCACCTGCGCGCGGGTCAGCGCGGCGGTTTCCGCGGCGAAATCGGCGTCCATGATGCGGCTGCGGGCAGCTGTCTGGTTTTCCGCCGCCACTTGCAGGTTCTCGATCACGGCCTCGAAGCGGTTCTGGATCGCGCCGAAATTGGCCCGCTCGGAGTTGATCGTGGTGAGCGCCGCATCGATCTGGGTCAGCACGCCTTGCGAGGATCCCTGGGTCAGGATACCGACCGGGGCGGCCGAGGCAGGCGGCGTCGTCATGCTCAGGATCGCGGTCATCGACGAGTGGGTCGTCATGTTGACCGAGTTCATCGTGATCCGGTCGTTGTCGCTGTTGCCGGCGCCGATGTGGAAGGTGTGCGGCGCCGTCGAGGCCAGCACGGCGAAGCCGTTGAAGCGGGTGTTCTGGATCGTCCGCGAGGTCTCGGCCGCCAGCTGCTGGAACTCGGCATTGAGGTTGGCGCGGTCGTCGTCGCTGTTGGTGCCGTTGGCCGACTGCACGGCCAATTCGCGCATGCGCTGCAGCATCTCGCCCATCTTGCCGAGGGCACCCTCGGCAACCTGGCCGAACGAGATGCCGTCGTTGGCGTTGCGGACGGCGACATTCATGCCCTTGATCTGGGACTGCATGCGCTCGGCGATCGCCATCCCGGCGGCGTCGTCCTTGGCGCTGTTGACGCGCAGGCCGGAGGAAAGGCGCTGGATGGAGCGGGCGACGTCGCTGTTGGTGCCGCTCAGGTTGCGCTGCGCATTGAGCGACATCAGGTTGGTGTTGATGATCTGGGACATGGGGAACGTTCCTTGTCGGTATTGACTGCCGACAGGTTATTCCGGACAGCCGCCGACGAGCGACCGATAAACGGCCTAAAGCCCGGCTATTTCCGTTTCGTCCCTCCCAATGCGACAAGGGCACGACGGTCGCCCGTCGTGCCCTCGCCACAGCCCGCGTCGCGCGGGCTGCCGGTCGGATCCCTGCGATCAGCGCAGCAGGCTGAGGACGTTGTTCGGGATCGAGTTGGCCTGCGACAGCATCGCGGTGCCGGCTTGCTGCAGCACCTGGGACCGGGTCAGCGCCGCGGTCTCGGCGGCGAAGTCGGCGTCCATGATCCGGCTGCGGGCGGCGGCCTGGTTCTCCGAGGCGATCTGCAGGTTGCTGATCACCGACTCGAAGCGGCTCTGCGCGGCACCCATGGTGGCGCGGGTGCTGTTGATGGCATTCAGTGCCGAGTCGATGGCGGAGATCGCGGTCAGGGCCGATGCAGCCGTCGTGCCGAGCGTCGCCGAGGTGCCCTGGGTGGCGCCCATCGAGGACGTGACGTTGGCGGTGGTGATCGAGATCTGGTTGTCGGCAGTCGTGCCTGCGCCGACCTGGAAGGCGAAGGAGCCACCCGAACCGCCGGCACCCGTCAGCAGCTCCTGGCCGTTGAACTTGGTGTTGGAGATCACGCGGGCATTCTCCGCAGCCAGCTGCTGATATTCGGCGTTGAGCGCCGTCCGGTCATCCGCGCTGTTGGAGTCGTTGGCCGACTGCACCGCCAGCTCGCGCATGCGCTGCAGGTTCTCGCCGATCTTGCCCATCGCGCCTTCGGCCGTCTGGGCCAGCGAGATGCCGTCGTTGGCGTTGCGGATCGCCACGTTCATGCCGCGCACTTGCGCGTTCATCCGCTCCGCGATCGCCAGGCCGGCCGCGTCATCCTTGGCGCTGTTGACGCGCAGGCCGGTCGACAGGCGCTGGATCGAGGTCGCCAGGGCGTTCGACGTAGTGCTCAGGTTGCGCTGCGCGTTCAGCGACATCAGGTTGGTGTTGATAATCTGGGCCATCTTGAAACTCCGTTGTGTTTAGAGCGATTTGGTTGTCCTCCCGGACAGCCGGACCGGACCACGGGTTCTTGCCC
>JAEZQX010000196.1 GCA_023441105.1 Pseudomonadota bacterium
ATCAGTGCCGGTTCCGACTCGTCACGGCTGGTCGTCGTGGTCGCAGCCGTGGTGGACGTCGTCGTGGGCGTGGTCGTGGTCGTGGTCGTCCGCATGAGCATGACCACGGGCCGGAGCTTGTCCATGAACGTGCTCATGGTCATGGTCGTGGCCATGCGCAGGTTCATCGCCATGCGCATGTTCATGGCGGTGACCATGCTCATGAGCGCTGGCTTGAGCTGCACCTGGCTGCTCGGCATGGTGATGGTGCGGGTCCTCGTCCACCCCATGCTCCAGGTCATGCAGCTCCTGGTGCAACAGCTCGTCCGAAAGCTTCAACGAGAGCTTGTCGAGGCTCGCCAACGGACCTGCTTGCAGCCCGGTCTCGAGCGCAGCTTTCTCCACTTGTGCAGCGGCCACGCCCTCGCCGACCAGCGCCATCGCCTCGTTGAAGAAGCTCTGCGCAACCCTGGTCGTGAAGAAGCCCGGTGCGTCGTTCACCACCAGCGACCTGCCGCCAAGCCGGGCGATCAACTGGACAAGAATGTCCACGGTCTCAGCTGAGGACCCTGGCGTTCGGATCACTTCGACGATCGGCTTCCCATCGCCGGCGGTGTTCAAGCCAAGGGCTGCGAAGTTCGATGGTCGCCTGAGCGCGGCCGACAGGGAGCCGACGCTCCGGTGACCGGCGATCGCCGCCATGATGGCGGAATCTGGAAGGGCGGCTTCGAGCTCGCGGAGCAGGTGGGTTCGCCCGTTGCCTCGACGCTCGCGGGCATCGATCAGGAGAGAGCAACCAGCGAGATCGGCAGCGGCGCGACCCGCCGCGGCGTCGTCAGCCGGCGGCGACATCACCCGGATCGATACGTCGGTGCCGGCGCAGAGTTTCTCGATCCGGCTGGCTTCTTCCGCCGAACCCAGGACCACGATGGACGCGCCGTGACTGGAAGCGGATTTGGAAAGGACGGAAGTATTGCCCATGACATCCCTGGATCGCGGTTTCTCGGATGCTCCGCCGACCGACAAGAGCGGCAGGCTCGCGACGGAAGCAGTTCCTGACGGTTGATGATACCGTCGCTGGCGGACGCCACCGGGCCGGCCACGAGGGGCGCGGCACTGTCAGTTTCGGATCCGCCGCGGGATGTGCTGGATGACGACCAATGGCGTTTTCCATCCGCGCGGGGATGCGGCGTCGGTGGGCGTCATGGCGCCCTGGCGGATGGCGGCGGGGGCGGTTCGGCTGGTTGGATCTCGACCGCCAATCCAGTGGCCGAGCCGGGCGTCGAAGCCTTCAGGACGCCATCAGAAGAGGGCGGTCTGGCTCGCGCTCCAGCTTGGATTGGCCGCCACCTGCTCCGGGGACAGGGAGCCCTTCAGCAGGGCCCGGACCGTCGGTTCGGTGACGAGGTCGCCGCAGCTGCCGGCGAAAAGGAGTGCCTCGGGCGCCATCGGCTTCGCCAGCGCGTATCCCTGGCCGTAGTCCACCCCGAGTTGCATGAGCGTCGCGATGACGTCCGGTTGCTCCGCCCATTCAGCGACGCAGCGCTTGCCCAGTTCGTGCGACAGCTCGACGATCATCCGGGTGATCGCGTGGTTTGCCGGATTGTGGTTGATGTCGCGCACGAAGCTGCCGTCGATCTTGATGATGTCGGCTTCGATTTCCCGCAGGTACGTGAACGAGGTGTAGCCTGCGCCAAAGTCATCGAGGGCGACCTTGCCGCCCATGGAGTGGACCCGCTCCGAGAAGCTGCGGGTGGCGCGACGATCGGCCAGCGCGACCGTTTCCGTGATCTCGAAGCAGAGCTTTGTCATCACGTTCGGGAAGTCCGCGATCATCGCGAAGATGTTGTCCACGAAGCGGGCATCGTTCAGCGACGAGCCGCTCAGGTTGATCGTCGCGTAGTCTAGCCGCTTCAGGTGCTCGGCGTGATCGTTGAGCCAGTGCAGCGTCTTCAGGAGCACCCAGCGGTCGATCAGCGACATCTGCCCGTTGCGTTCCGCCGCGGGAATGAAGCGTCCGGGAGAGATGGTTGCGCCGTTCTCGCCCCGCATCCTCACGAGGACCTCGTAGTTCAACGTTTCGAAGGCGGAGCGGAAGGATACGATCGGCTGGTACTCGAGGAAGAAGCGCTGCGAGTTGATCTTGTCCTGCAGGTTCTCCTGCACCTTCAGCTCCTCGAGGTAACCACGCAACGCAAGGTCCTGTTTCGCCATATGAACAACCCGGTTGCGGCCCTTCAGCTTGGCCTCCGCACAGGCCTGGGAACTGGCAGCGATGACGTCGCGGACTTCCATGTCCTCGTCGATCGGCACCAGGCCGACGCTCACGCTGACGGTCAGCACGCGACCCGCCACCTCGACTGGCCTGCTGCTGACGGCCTGGTGCAGCCGCTTGGCACAAGCCGCCGACTCGTCCTGGTCGCAGCTGAACAGGACGATCCGGAACGAGTCGCCGATCCGCGCGATCTCATCCCCCGGCCGCAGTTCTCCCAGCAAGCGATCGCACACTGCCGCCAGCAGCAGGTCACCCACCAGGTGGCCGTACAGGTCGTTGAGCGTCTTGAACCGGTCGATGTCCAGCTCGATCAGCGCGCAAGGCTTGCCCGAGGCCGCCATCTGGACCGCGCGCTTGACCGCGTCGTTCAATCCGCGTTGGTTGAGGGCCTTGGTCTGGACGTCGTGGTCGACGAGGCGGGCAAGGGCGTTCTCGGCGGTCACTCGGGCTGTGACATCCTGAACTGATCCCTCAAGCCCTGTTTCGGCCTGTCGCGCGGTAAATTGAAGATGACGAAGCCCCTTGGCACTCGGTGACGCCACGACGATGGTTTTTCTACTGTCATCAGCAGCGAGCATTCCGAGAAGTGCGGCATATGCATCCGCTCCGAACAGTGACTTAGCGTTGACACGTTCTCCCTTGCGGTGCTGAGCGTCAGCAGCCAGGTCAAACGTCCTAGCAAACGCGGCATTGTGGAGCGATATCTCCCCTGAGTCTTCGATCCGAAAGAGCCCGATGGGCATAGATTCGTAGGTGTTAGCGAGATCCCGCAGGGCGATTATCTCGGACTCCTGTGCCCTTCGACGCTCAACGCGCTCAGCAAGAAAGCGCTGCGCAACGGTGATCGCCATCAGCAAGGCACCAGCTAGCGCGCCCGTACGGACATTGAAGAAGACATGGGGCGAGTGCAGCAGTCCCGATGTGTAGGCAATCTCGCCGGCCAAGCCTGCGAATGTCACTACCCAGAAGGAGGCATACCAGCGGTGTACATTGACCGAGGACTTTCGGAGGGCGGCAACAAGGGTGCACGCGACGAATATCATTCCGATACCCGCGGTGGTCCAGATTGCAGGGTAGTAGACCGGCGACTCCCAGAAGGGGGAAAGGGCCAATAGGCTAGCGAAGGCAGCGCAGATCAGGCTAAGGATCTTTCCTGATCGAGTGCCTGTGAGTTCTCGATCGAAGAGCGCGCCAAAAAGGAGTGCTGTGAAGAGGCAGTGCAGGGCGAGCGAGCCGCCGAGGATGATTGGGAGAGTTGTCTCGCTAAGGGTTTCAAACAGCCAATTTGTCGCCCAGCCATCGTTTACGGAAACAGTCCTGAGCGAGGTAAATGACCAAGCGGCGAAGAGCAGGAAGGTCCTGTCTTTCGCAATGAAGGCAATCAATGCGCCAAACAACGTCAGGAAGAGCAGGATCCCTATCGCGGATCCATTGACGTATCTAGCATAGTCTTCCGCGACTAGAAACTGCGCAGGATGCCACGCGCGGATCTTTGGTCGTCTTGCGGAGGGACTTTGAGCTTCTAATATCAGCTCAATCGGACGTGCGGTTGCGTCGGCCGGGACAGTCACTACAGATCCACGGGTCCCGCTCTTGAGTCCTAGCTGCGTGTAGACCGGTTCTTCGGTTGCACTGCTGCCCGGTTGCACTCGCCACACTTGCCACTGTGAGGCGTGCAACTTGATCAACTCAAGGATGGTTCGCTCCTCCCTAGGAGCGGCCAAGACTATCCGTACCTTAAGAAACAGCTTCCGACCTGGGGAAGGAGCCTCTCCTTCCTGGTCGCTTTGAAAGTCTTCACCCGAGCTTGAGCTTCTCGTTATCCGGAGGTACTGCGCTATTTCGCCTCTAGAGGCTAGGCTCAACTCAAGCGTCTTCGTGGGTAGCGAGCCGACGGAACTGCTTAGCAGGGATAACAGTAGCCATAGTCCTACTCCAACCGTTCCCAGAGCCAGTGTGGCACCAAGCAGGGCAGGCACGGACTTGGCGCGTAGCTGACGGGGAACCATAAGCGCTGCATGCGGATTCTTGTAGTCGACAGCGCTAGAGTAGGGGCCGCCGATGAGTCGCTAGTGCCTCCGACAGACAATCGGCCGCAACCCAGCGATAGGCGGCAAACTAGCGACAAATCGCCTACAAAAGCGTTCTTTGCATGGGCAACGCGGTCGTGAAGCCATTGTGCGCCTCGATCAGGTCGATCTGACGCAGAGCGTCCCGGCTAGGCGCCGGCGTGCTGCGACTCGGAACGCTACTCAAGCTGTTGAAGACTTCGATCTCTTCGTGGTAGGTACGGAACAGGAAGTCGTAAAGGGGGCCTCCTAGTTGCAGCGCTGTGGCCTCCGCTTTCCTCGTCTCAAGTTGGAAAAGGTTGACGGGCCTCCCATGGACTATCTCCGGATGCAACAGGTTGCTCTGCGGAAAAACAGGCTGAAAGCCCCACGGCATGTACAACTTACTGCGGACATTCCCTACAAGAAGGAGCATCCGATCAACTTGCTTGGCAACACAGATTTGAAGGAGAGCCTTGTGCAGAAGCCCCCGTGCAATCTTCTTCGCCACGGGCGATCCGATAGCGGCCATGCGTGAAAAATAGCCCAGTCGATCATTGGCATAGGCTCGCGGCAAGTCGATCTGGGCAAGCATTTCTCGAACGCCTGGGCCAGAGTTAAGGCGGGCTGTAGCGATAATCTGGGAAGTCGTTGCATCCTCCGCCAAGAGAATCACAGGATCGACCGTCCGGTCCAAGTCCTCCTTGATGGCCACATCGCCTGCCAACCCGGTCAGACGTTCGGCATACGCTTGATACCTCACCGCGACCGCTTGCTGGATCTGCTCCTCGGTTCGAGCAATACGTATACGTAGCCTAGGTGCCGCTTCTGCTTGCGGGATGTGCGCCATGTCCATCAAAGATTCCCTCTTCCGTTCTTACAAAATATCGATGCCACTCAACTGGCATTCAACAAAAACACCACATCATCTGCGCGTGAGCCCGTCAGATCTGGCACTGAAAACGAGGTCTGTATGCGTCTGCTCCATCGCGACCATGCTTAGTCGCGGCGTTGGAGCAGGGAAACGCCGATGCGGTTCACGCAGAGCGCGCTGAAGAAGGCCGCTGTACGTGGCCTAGAGGCATCCTCGCGACTCAGCCTGAAGAGGGTGGGGCGAAGCGAAGCCAAGGAACCCTGGCTTCGGAAGTTCGGGGTGGCCCGGGCTTTCAAGACTCGAGAACATCTAGGCAGTTCCGTTGATTCAGCAAAGCAACTTGCTGGCCGTACTTTAGGTCTTTTGGCCTAAGTCATCAAGCTTGTTCGGCGAACTTGACGCCGAAACTGTCTAAGAATCCTGCACTATTCCATTGGCCGGCCGATGCAGGCTCGATGGAGGTTGTCCCACCCAGGAAGATCTCATTTCTTGGGGCGCGAAACGGTAAGCCACGCGCAAGGTAGCCGAGTTGGGGTGCACTTTGACGGAGGTGATGTTGCACTCTCCACGCGTACTTGCGGAATGGTCGGAAAGAGCAAACCGCAGGGCCATTCCGCCGTCATTCTCTGATCCTTCTGCAGAGAGGCAGTTCATCGCTGACTACCGACTTGCGGGCTTGCAGTCTGTGGTCTTTGCTTGCTCTCTCGGAATCGCCGCCTACGTGGCACTCGGAGCGGTAGAGATAGCCTTCGCGGGTTGGAATGCTGAGGCCACCTTCCGGCGGATGATCGCTGTCGCGCTTCTGGCATTCGTAGTTGTCCTAATTGCTACGCGGCCATTCCTGGTCTTAAGGCACTACAGCCTTCTACTTGGCTCCGTTGGAGCGATCACGGTAATCGGACTGATCTCGGTGATTCACCTGCTCAGGGACGAAGATGTCAGCGTCCTCGTGAATCCTGTTTCTCTCTTAGCACTTTGGATACTGTACGGATTCGTCAGGTTGCCGTTGCACGTTGCAATCTCCGTCGGGTTGCTGGGAAGCGGCTTTTCAATGTTTGGATCCCGGCTCACGAATATGCAGGCAGCCGGAGTAAAGACTTTCATCTATCTGCTCGTTGCAAATGCAATAGGCATATTGCTGGCTCGATCGATCGAGATTCGAGAGAGAAAGCTCTTCCTACAGAAGCTCGTGGCAGAGAGTGCTCAGATTGAACTTGCGCAGAGGACAATGGACGCGGAAAACGCATCAGCAGAGAAGACTCGTCTGTTGGCTGCTGTTGCTCATGATCTTCGGCAGCCGATGCTGTCGGCAGTGCTGCATTCAGAGGTGCTGCGGCATCGACTTGATGCGGGAGATGCGTCCGCTGTTAAACGACAGGCATTGAGAGTGGAGGAATCCGTAAAGGTATTAGGTGAGACGCTTGAGCATCTACTCGTCGCTGCACGATACGATGCCGGAACGGAACCAGTAGAGATAGGCCCTGTGGCGCTCGTTCGGCTATTCCATCGTCTACGCGAAGTCTTTGACTCGCAGGCGATATCCAAGGGAATTGAGCTGCGGATTTGTGAGCCTCGCTTAGACCTCCAGATCGAAACGAATGAACAGGCGCTCTTTCGAATCCTGATGAATCTGGTTTCGAACGCGATCAAATTCACCGAACCTAAGGGTGGCGGTGGCGGAGTGTTGGTGAAAGCTAGCGTACGAGGAAGCGTCTGTAGGATAGTCGTCGCCGATACTGGAGTAGGCATAGAGCAGAGTAATCTATCCTCGATATGGCAGCCCTTCTTCCAGGTAGGAAATGAGGAGCGTAATCGAAGCAAGGGCTTAGGCCTTGGGCTATACATCGTGCAGCAGTCAATTCGGAGGTTGAATCGCCACTCGATCTCTGTTCGTTCAAGTTCGACGCTAGGCAGCCGGTTCGTAGTTGAGGTTCCTCAGCATGTAACTGGAGGAGAAGGCGCAATTGAGCATGAATCGCTGGATGAGCCTTCACCTTTGGATGGCGATACAGACCGCTCCGTCTCCAGCCTCAAGTTGCTTCATGGGCGCCATGTCCTTTTGATCGAGGATGATAGTGAAGCGCGTAACGCGATTGAGGCGCTACTTAACGAATGGGGGCTTCACTGTTCTAGCGGTGTTGATGCAAGTGAAGTCCTTGCAAGATCATCAACAAAGGCTCGCGGGCCCATAGACTGGATAGTTGCGGATTTTCGCCTACCGGGGCCGGGGAATGGTGTACATGTGATTACAGAAGCGCGTCGTCTACTTGGCTATGAGTCACCAGCGATTCTTGTTTCCGCAGAGGTGGATCGAGAGAGTCTGATTGCATTGCTTCCTCCCTCCACTACATACGTTCAGAAGCCATTCGAAGCGCGTAGCCTGAGGGTCGTTCTGCTTAGGATTGCGCAAAGGTTTAGTGGTTGAACGAGCAACTAAACCTCCCCGGCTCCCGACCCAATCTCCTCCTCAAGAGCTTGAATATCTCAGGGTGAAACTCCGGCGCCCCGAGCCGGGTGTCGTCAACCAGGCACCAGTGATCGAAGACCAGGGTCTGGCTGCGGCCGGTGTCGGGGTTGGTCTCGGTGAATTTGACTGGGCCGGGAAAAGGCCAGGCAGGGAACTGGAGCGGGCCAAGTGCCTCGAGCATCCGCTGGTGGTGGGACTCAGGCGATTCCTGGCCGCAGCAGAGACCGGGGCAGCGTCCGATCTGCTTGGAGAAACAGGCACGGTCACCGGTCCACAGGCCGATGGCGCCATCGCAAAGTCGGTGGCGACGGCCGAGCTCGGCGAGGGCCGCCCGGGCTGCCGAGCGGGTTCCGAAGGGTCCGTGGAGGCCTTCGCTGTTCTCGGGCCGGAATTCGGCGAGGGGTAGGTAGGACGGGGGCTGGCCAGGCGCCGTCAGCCTGAAGAAACAGTTGGACTCCCGTCTGCGCAGCGCAAGGTTGTGCAGCGGGGTACTGGCTCGGATCAACTGGATCTCGCGGACTAGCGCGCAGAATTCTCCGGCGGTTTCCTCGACCTCCAGGCCGTAGGCCTCCCTGGAGAGGCGGGCATCGGTGCTGTTGCTGCTGTCGGCGTAAAAATGGCTGCGGATCCGGTCCCGCAGGTTCTTGGCCTTGCCGATATAGAGCGGCTGCCGGTTGACGCCGAGGAAGGTATAGACGCCGGGTCCGTCGGGCAGGTCGTCGAGTGCGTCTTCGGAAAGGTGGTCGGGACGGGCTGGGTATTTGAGCAGGTGGCTCATGGCCTCTGCGAAGCGTCCCGGCCCTTCAGCCGGTCCATCCGCCTGCACGCAGTCCTCGGCCTGCGACATCCGCTGGAAGAACTCGGCAATCAGTCGCGCATCGCCGAGCGCCCGGTGGCGGGAGGCCCCGTCAAGCGAATGGCGCGCGATGAGCGCATCGAGTCCATGGCGATCGTATTCGGGGAACATCCGCCGCGACAGGCGCAGGGTGCAGAGGACGTCCGACTGGAAACGCTGGCCGAGCTGCCGGAAGGCGGCCTTGAGGAATCCATAGTCGAAGCGGGCATTGTGGGCAACGAAGACGCGGCCCGCGAGCTGTTCGCGGACCTGGTCTGCGACCGTCCTGAATGCAGGGGCGCCGCGCACCATGTCGTTGGTGATGCCGGTCAGCGTCTGGATCTCCGGCGGTATGGCGATGCCGGGATCGACCAGCGTGCTCCACTCGCCGGTGCGCGTCCCATCGTCGACCCAGACGATGCCGATCTCGGTGATCCGGTCGCGCGACGGATCGGTGCCGGTGGTCTCGAGGTCGACGAAGGCATAGCGCCCGAGCCGGGCAGCACCGCTGACGGCAGCCTCCGGCCGACGATCTGTTGCTGCGGTAGCGGCGCCGTGATCGACATTGCCGTTGAAGCCGCTGCCCTCCGGGGCCGGCAGAAGGCGCAGGGCGGCCTCAGCTGACGACATAGGCGCCGGCGCCGGTGGCGATCAGAAGCCCCCGCTCATTGTGAAGCGCCATCTGGGTCGAGCCGACCCGGCCCCCGAGCCGGGTGACACTGGCGGAGGCGACAAAACGCTCCCCGATACCCTGGCGCAGGAAGTCGATGCGCAGGTCGATCGTGCCGATCCGGTTGAAGCGCGTGAGGATCTGGGCGGCGCTCTCGTCGCCGAAATGCTCGGCGATGGCGCAGGTCAGGGCGAGACCGCCGGTGGTGTCGAGCACAGCCGAGATGACGCCGCCGTGCAGCCGTCCATAGTGATAGTGGCCGACGAGGGAAGGCGTCATCTCGAAGGCCATGGACGCCTTCTGCGGATCGCTGCTCAGCATCTGCAGGCCGAGGACGCTGTTGAAGGTGATCCGCGACTGGAAGGTCTCGCGCAGTTCGGCCTCGAGCAGCGCCTGTTCGGAGGCGCTGCGCCGGGGGCGGGTAGGGTGGGCGGTCATCCGCCTTCAGCGGCCCTTGAAGGCGGCAGGGCGCTTGGCGAGGAATGCCGCGACGCCTTCGCGGAAGTCCTCGGTCTGCCCGGCCAGGCCCTGCAGCCTGGCTTCGACCTCGAGTTGCGCAGTCAGGTCGTTCTGGAGGCTTTGGTTCATCGCCTCCTTGATCATGCCGTAGGCACGGGTGGGCATGGTCGCCAGCCGGGCAGCCATGCCGCGGGCTGCCTGCTGCAGTTCCTCGTCCGGCACTACCTGCCACACGAGGCCGATCTGCAGCGCCTGCTCGGCGCCGATCTTGTCGGCCAGGATGGCCAGCGCGCGAGCGCGCGACTCGCCGACCAGGCGCGGCAGAAAATAGGTGGAGCCGGCGTCCGGAATCAGCCCGATGCGCGAGAACGCCTGCAGGAAGCTGGCGGATTGCCCGGCGATCACGATGTCTCCCGCCAGTGCGAGGCTCATGCCGGCGCCGGCCGCCGAACCGTTGACCGCGGTGATGATCGGCGCAGGCAGGCGCCGCATCTGCTGGATCAGCGCGTGATAGTTCCGCCGCAGGTACTCGCCCAGGTCCGGGGCGGGGCGGCCTTCGCCCGCCCTCATCTGCGGATCGGCCAGGTCCGCGCCAGCGCAGAACCCCCGCCCGGCGCCGGTCAGGATGACTGCGCGGACGCTGCCGTCGCGAACCTGCGCTTCGATCTCGTCGAACGCCAGCTTGAGCGCGGCAGCAAGCGACGTGTCCAGCGCGTTGAGCAGGTTCGGCCGGTTGAGCGTCAGGGTGACGACGGCGTCCTGGCTAGCGCGAAGCAGGCTGGCTCCGGTGTCGGCCATCGGGTTCTCCGGGGGCATGATTTGCGGCAGCAGCGATTGTCGCTCATGTGGCTGGTTGTCGGCCAAGCTGACGCGGCGCCATGGCAGGAAGCACGCGTGATGAGCAGGATGCGCGACATTGACCCGGGGCAGGCCGCGCAGTTAAATCCCGCCTACGCAAGACGTAGATCTTCAGGGAGAAGGCTCGCTGATCGGCTTGCGTCCTCAATGGAAACTCAAATGAATCTGGTTGCACGCGTCAAGGCGATCCTGCTCGATCCGACAGCCGAATGGCCGGTCATCGACCAGGAGTCGCATACGGTCAAGGATCTCTATCTGTCCTACCTGCTGCCGTTGGCCGGCATCGCCGCCCTGGCCACCCTGATCGGCGCGATGTTGTGGGGCTACAGCGCCGGACCGGTGACCGTCCGCTACGGCTTCGGCGAGGCGCTCAGCGTCGCCATCCTGGGCTTCGTCATGACCCTGATCGTGGTCTACGTGCTGGCGTGGATCATTGCAGCGCTGGCGCCGACTTTCAAGGGTGAGAAGAACTTCCTCAAGGCGTTCAGCGTCGCTGCGTTCAGCATGACCGCCTCGCTGGTCGGCAGCTTCTTTGCCATCCTGCCGGCGCTTTCATGGCTGATCGGCCTGATCGGCGGACTCTACTCGCTGTACCTGCTCTACAAGGGCCTGCCGGTGCTGATGAAGACGCCGTCGGAGAAGGCGCTCGGCTACACGGTGGTGGTGGTGATCGCCGCCATCGTCTGCAACGTGATCGTCGGCGCCGTCCTGGGAAGCCTGATGCCCAACCCCTGGAGCAGCGTCGGCGCGGGCGCGGCCGGCGGTTCCGGCTCCGAGATCACCATCAAGACGCCGGCGGGGGAGGTATCCACCACCCAGGGCAAGCTCGAGGAAATGGGGCGCCAATTGGAGGCTGCGGACAAGAAGGTCGAGCAGGCGAGCCAGAACCAGGATCCCAAGGCCGTGTCGCAGGCGGCGTCGGAAGCGGTGGCCGCCGTCACCGGGGTGGTTCCCGGCGGGGGCCGGGTCGCCTTGTCGTCGGACACGCTCAAGAACTGGCTGCCGGCGACACTGGACGGCATGAAGCGCGAATCCTTCGAGGTACAGGGCGGCGCCGCGATGGGGATCGCCGGGACGACCGCGCGGGCGACGTACCGGGAGGGCGATCGGGAAGTCGACCTCGAGGTGCTGGATGCGGGTGGCGCTGCCGGGATCCTGGCGATGATCAGCGGCTTGGCGAGCGGCGAGCGCGAAACCGAGACCACCCACGAGAAGTCCTACCAGGTCGACAAGCGCAAGTTCACCGAGAAGCGCTGGAAAGACGACAGCGAGGCGGAGCTCAGCATCGTGCTGGCCAACGGCGTGGTGGTGACGGCCAATGCCCGCGGCGTGCCGATGAAGACGCTGATGTCGTCGGTGAAGGCCCTCGGACTGGAGAAGCTCGAGGCGGTGCAGCCGGCACCTGCCGCCGGCAAGGGGTGAGGCGCGCAAGCGCGGCGTCGCCGCCCCGCGGCAGCGGTCCCCTGTGGGCAGCAGTCAGGCAAGGCCGCGGCTCACGAGAACGTGATGTAGGGCCGTCGGTCCTTGGTATCGAGATGCGGGATGTTGTTGAAGCTGACCAGGTAGGCGCCCCGGTCGTTGAAGCGGATCTCGCAGAAGCCGCTGTTGCGCACCTGCAGATTGAGCGCCACGAAGCTCGCCGGCGGCATCTCCAGGTGGTGCGCAACGATCGATGAAATCGGGCCTCCGGAGCTGACCACCAGCACCCGCTCGACCGGACCGTCGCTGCCGGGCTGGCAAGCCTGCCGGAACGCCTGGTAGGCACCCTCCTGGAACTCCCTGAAGCTGCGGTGCGCACCCGGGTCGATCCGGCCCAGCGTCCAGTCGGTCAAGGCGGCTCGCAGCAGGCGGAAGTGCTCCTTGCGCGAACCTTCCGCATCGGCCGCCGGCATCGGCTGCGGCTCCCCCCGCTCGTCCTGCAGTGCCGCCAGGTGCGCCTGGACCAGACGCTCGGGATCGTATTCGTCGAGCCGCTCGTCCAGATCCGCCTGCCGCAGCGGGACGCCCGCCTCACTCACGCTCGCGACCACGCCCTCGACCGTTTCCCGGTGGCGGCGCAAGGTACCCGAGACGATGCGGTCGAAGCGGACGTCGCGCTCGCGGAAGTATTCCCCCAACCATCGGGCCTGCCGGTGTCCGAGCTCCGTCAGCCGATCGTAGTCGTCGGTGCCGAAGGCTGCCTGCGCGTGCCGGACCAGGTAGAGATCTGCCATGGCCGGATGGTAGCCCAGCAAGCAGGAGCCACGGGGCGACAGCATTCTTGCCGAACGAGGCGGTAGAGGGGGTGGTCCGGGCAGGCACAAAGGATGCCGGGGTGATCGACTCAGTTTCGTCTCCCAACCCTCTTCAAGTGAACATGTCGACTGAACTTCCGCGGCGGCTCGATGACAAGGCCCGCCGCGAAGCGATCAAGGTTGGTCTCGTGGCGCTGCGCGCCCGCGGCCGGCGCGCGAGCACGGCAGTGCCTGGCGGCTTCAGGCTCCTCGATCGGGACGGCAACTGCGTAGCGGGCGACAACTACGAACTGAGCGCCGAAGACGTCATCAATTTTTGCAACCGCATTCCCTGAAGCCCTGCAGCGCTACCGGCGGGGCGGAGCACGTGCCTTCGTGGGCGTGCTTCTTGCGGACGGCCTGCGCCCTCACCGACCGATCCCCCCACCTCTGGAGATTGCCCCATGAAAGCGAGCTTGATCACGACCGTGGCTCTCGGGACGCTGGCGGCCGGGCTGGCCACTGCGCCGGTGGCAACCGCCCAGCAGGCGAGCGGCCAGAACAGGCAGACTCTCTCGGTTTCCGGCACCGTCAGCGGTAGCCTGACGGCCACCACCGACTACCGCTTCCGCGGCCTGTCCCGGACATTCGGCGACCCCGCCATCCAGGGCGGGCTGGACTTCACGCTGCCAAGCAACTTCTATATCGGCGCCTGGGCCTCCATCGTCGACAAGGAGATCTTCACCGACAGCCGGGGCTTCGAAGTCGATCTCTACGGTGGCTACAAATGGCAGCTTCGCGATGGCATGGTGGTCGACGTCGGACTGCTGCAATACCTCTTCCCGACGTCGTCGGACTTCAGCACCCTGGAGGCCTATGCCGGGGTCAGCTACCGATGGCTCTACTTTAAGTATTACTACACCCTGTCCAACGAGTACTTCGGCGCCGGTAATGCCGATGGCACCCAATACCTCGACTTTGGCGTCAACTACCCGCTCGGCAACGGGCTGAACGTCCTCGGACACGTCGGATTCCTGCGCGGCGAGAGCGGGGCCCGCGACTACACGGACTGGAGCCTCGGCGTCACCAAGGACTGGCGCGGCTTCACGTTCGGGCTGTCCTACGTGGACATGGACTCGGACTTCGAGTTCACCAACCGCTCCGGCCGCACCCGCGACCTTGGTGACGGCGGCTTCCTGCTCTCGGTGACCAAGCAGTTCTGACCGACGGCGTTCGGTACAATCCCGCCGTCGCCTCCGTAGCTCAGTGGATAGAGCATCCCCCTCCTAAGGGGAGGGTCGCACGTTCGATTCGTGCCGGGGGCGCCATCAGCGCCTTCGCAGGCCATAGCCCACCACCTTGCCCTGCGCGTCGTACTCGACCAGGTAGCTCTCCATCGTGACCCCGACCGGCGACGGACCGAGCTCGTACTCGTCCTCGGTCCTGGTGGTGCGGTCGGGTTCTCCCAGCAGGCTTCGGACGGTGTCGCGAGCCATGCCGGCGCGCAGATGGTCGCGCTCCAGCGCCTCGAGCATGCTGTTGCGCTTGCTGTCCTGGCCCTCGGCAAGGCCGCGCTGCGCCTGCCATCGTTGCGGGTCGAAATCGGCATGGGTGGTCGACATGGTGCATCCTTTCCAGAGCAGCAGCACGATTGCGATCGCCGCCGCCAGCATCAGGAGCCGGCGGCCGGTGTGAGAGTCAGTCGGGGCTGATGCTGTCATCAGGTATTCCCAGTGCGGCCGGAGCCGGCCGATCGATGGCGACGCCATGCTGGCCATATGACACCTGGTCGCTCCAGGCTAGGTTGCCGGCGCCGTCGACGACCACCATCCTGCCTTCCGAGACCGCCCGTTGCACCAGGTCGGCAAGCTGGCTGTCGGAGGCATTCGGATTGGCAAGCGCGATCTGGCGGCCTACTTCGTTGTTGTAGAGGTCCATCGCCTCGCGCGTGCCCGGGTTGCCCGGCACGCCCTCGTGCGCCGTGGTGAAGGCCTTGGCCCAGGGCTCGCCGAATTCCTTGGTCAGCCGCGCGTTCCAGTAGGCGTGCCGGAATGCATCGCGGTGGCCGTCGTTGTTGATCCAGGCGTTCTTGTTGCCGACGTAGGGCGGGATGTCGGTTGGCGCGGGGTAGCGCGAGCGGGTTTCGCTGAACGCGTCATCACGGATGTCCTTGAAGTCACCGAGGCCGACCAGGCCGCGATCCTGGGTGAGGTTGTCCAGCAGGCTGCCTTCGGTCCGCGTGAGCTTGACGCTGTCCTGGAAGGGGATCGGGATCAGGCCCCACGCGCTCGGCCGCCAGCTCTCCATCTTGTCGTCCGACGCCTGGTAGTCCTGCAGGACGTCGTCGAGGTCCGGGCGCGTCGCCTTGCTCGTGACCGCGTGCGCGACCGGAAGCGTGATCACACCGATGCCCAACATGATTGACCCTCGAAGAATGTGCCACCAGCAGGCACCTTCTCCTCATTGCACCTGCTTCGACAGGGCCGCGCAATCCAGGGTCGTCGGCAGCTAGGGGCGCTCCCAGCCGCCTATTGCGCGTCCCGGCTGGCCTTGGCGACGTACCGTGCAACGGCCTGGATCTGGAGGTCGCTCAAGGTCGTGTATGCCGGCATCTGGCCAAGGCCATTCTTCACTGCCTTGGCCACGCGCGCTGCGTCCGGCTTGAGCTCGTCGAGCACCGGCCCGACGGCGCCTTCGGCGCCGGCATCGGCGAGGGTGTGACACAGCGAGCAAGCCGGCACCGCCTTCTGGGTGAACAGCAACTTGCCCTCCGCCAGCTCGGCGGCGCCGTCCTCGGCGGCGCGCGAGGGCAGGCCGGCCGCCGCCAGGCTGGCGACGAGGACAAGACCGATCGCCGTCTTGGCGGCAACCGGTTTCATGCCACCGTGACCTGCAGCGCGTGGTCGCGCCAGCTGCTGTTGATGTAGCCGCTGACGTTCTCGATGCGCATTTCGTCCTGCACCGTGCCCTTCGCGTCCGTGGCCCGGCTGGCCAGCGTGTAGGTGCCAGGCTCGAGGCGAACCGCCAGGACGAAGGGCCGCCAGGCATAGCGACCGAGGTCCGGACCGACGAAGCGCGCCTGTTTCCAGGTCTTGCCGCCGTCAGTCGAGACCTCGACGCGCTCGACCGCGTGCAAGCCGCCGAAGGCCAGGCCCGTGATCTGCAGGGCGCCCGCCTTCGCGGACCCGTTTTCCGGCGCCGGGGAGGTGATCCACGACTTGGGCGCCATCGCCCAGATGGAGGGCTGGCCTGGATCGCCCTTGGTGCCGGGCGGCGAGAGCCGGTAGCCTGTCTTCTGGATATTGGCCTCGCTCTGTTCCGCGGTGAAAGCCAGTTGCTTGACGTACTTGACGTTGTTCACGCCGTTGTAGCCGGGCACGATGACGCGCAGCGGCCCGCCGTGGGCCAGTGGGATGGGGTCGTCGTTCATCTCCCAGGCGAGCAGCGCGTCCTCCATCGCTTCGAGCGGCACCGAACGTTCGACCATCACGCTCTTCGGGTCGATGCCCTCGGGCAGTTTCTCGCCGCCGGTCGAGGTCATGTATTTCATGCCGTCGGCCACGCCGCCGAGCGCCTCGGCGACCACCTTGACCGGCACACCGCTCCACACCACGCAGCCCGCTGCGCCAACCTGCCAAGGCGTGCCGCTCGGCTTGTCGGGAAAGTAGCCGCGGCCGTTGCCGGAGCACTGCAACACCATCGCCACGGTCACCAGGCCGAGCGTCTTCAGCTCGCCCACCGTGAGGGTGCGGGGATTCTTCACGCCCGCGATGGCGACCTGCCATGCATCGCGATCCGCGACGATGGCGTCGCTCGGCGGCGGCAGGTTGTTGCGGATGTACAGCTGGTTGCTTGGCGTGACGACGCTGGTGCCGAACGCGCTGCGCCGGGTCTCCACCGTGTTGGCGCTGTGCACGATCATCGCGTTCGGATCCTTCCACGCCACGTAAGCCGGTAGCGGCTTGGCCGCAGGGGCGCTGGCGGGCGAGGGTGCCGGCGCGCCGGTGGTCTGGGCGGCTACGGGGCCAAAACCGGCGGCGACGAGTGCCGCGGCGCTGCCGGCGAGAACCTGGCGGCGGCCGGGGCGGGGGGCTGTCTCCATACAGTAGTCTCCTTGTTATCGACGATAGCCGGCGGGCGACGGCACCGCGGACGGAGCTCGGAGAAGCAGGCCGTCGCCACGAGCAGCGTGCGCTGATAGTAGAAGGATTCGTCGCACGGTGCAGCTGATTGTCTGTCCGGCAGGGGCTCGACCTACTGCGACCAGCAATCGACGCTACGGCAATGCTCACGCAGCGCCGGCTCGTCTACCGTCAGCCCGAGCCCGGGGGCATCGGGAACCTGCATGGCGCCGTCACGGTAGATCCATGCGCTCCGGAAGACTCCAGGCAGCGGATTGCCGAGGTCGAACTGATGCTCCGCGAGTAGCTCGTTGCGCAGTATGGCGTCGAACTGCAACGCCGCGGCTTGGACGATCGGCGAGCCCGACCCCATGTGCGCGGTGACCGTCATACCGGCCGCTTCGGCCAATCGCTGCTGCCTGCGTCCATCGGAGAAGCCGGTCCGGCAGACGTCGGGTTGCAGTATCTGCAATGCGCCAGCTTGCACCCAGGGTGCGGCCTGCCAGCTGGTGAAGAAGCTCTCGCCGAGCGCGATCGACACACCGGCTTCTGCCGCCAGCCGGGCATGGCCGTCGAGGTCCTCCGGCAGGAGGGGACATTCGAGCCACTTGACCCGGTAGTCCGCGAGCCGGTGCTTCGCCTCCGCTGCCTGCCGGAAGTCGCTGTAGGACCAGAGGGCGTCCGCCATCAGGTCCTGGAGACCGGGCACGCCTTCGCGCAGGGCCGAGACCTCCCGGAGGGTGGTCCCGGTATCGGCGTCGACGAAGATCTTCGCCCCGCGCAGTCCGCCATCGGTCATCTCCCGTAGCAGGGCGATCCTCTGCGGCAGGGTCGCGCGGCGAATGCCCGACAGATATACGGGAATCTGCCGCCGCGGGCTTTCGCCGAGCAGGTCGCACACGGGCATGTCGTGCCGTCTGCCAAGGGCATCCCATACCGCCACGTCGAGAGCTGCCATCGCGAGCAGTTGATAGCCCGCGCTGTGACCTCGCCCGCGTTGGAGGTCGTAGCAGAAGTCCCAGAGAGCCGGCGGGCTGTCGAACTCCGTGCTGGCGGCGAGTGGCGCGAGCAGCTGGGTTGCCAGTCGACAGACGACCTCCGGGCAGATGGGCTCGGTCGCCTCCCCCCAACCCATGCTGCCGTCCGACAAGGTGACCCTGACGATCGCGCTTTCCAACTGGCGCGCGTAGACCGTGCGCCAACCCGGCTTGAGGAGAAACCGCGGCGAGGTTGCCCGGTTTGTCTCGTTGAATGTGTTCCAGTAGGTCTTGTCGGAAATGACGAGATGGTATGCGTCGACGGCGACGATGGAGAAGCTCAGGTCGGGCGTGCTCATGGATCGTTCACTCAGCTTGGGATTACCCGGCCGCCATGAAAGCCGTGCGGCTGCCGGCGCATGGTGCAGGCATCAGGAGGCTGCCTTGATCGCGAAGCTGAGCCCGGCGGCGATCAAGGTGATCCCCACGAGCCGGGTCAGCACTGCAAGCGGCAGCACGCTCGCCAGACGGTGTCCGAGAAACGCGCCCGGGACCAGCATGAGACCGATTGCAGCCCCGGCAGCGACGTCCACGCCGCCGAGGTAGAGGTTGCCCGCGGTGGCCAGCGCCGCGATCGGCAGTTGCACGGCCTGACCCAGCAGGATCGCATCGCGCATCGGCAAGCCTCGCCAGAGCAGCAGGGGCACCAATACCATCGGACCGCCGGTACCGGTCAGTGCGGATGCGAAGCCGGTCAGGCCTCCGACCGGAATTCCCGGCGCCGCGGCCGGCCGGGCCTGATGCTCGCTCCCCGCCCTGGGTCGAAGCAGGGCCTTGATGCCGACGGCAAGGGTCAAGGTCGCCAGCAGCGCCAGTGCGAGCCGTCCCGGGATGATCGCCAGCGCCCAGGCGCCGAGGAGGGCGCCGGGCGCGGTGGCGAGGATCAGCGGCCAATTGACCGAGCCCGCACCACGCAGCGTGCGCAGCGCGATGATCAGCGCTGCCGCCCCGGTGCCGATGAAGGCGAAGCTGCTGATGACGATCGCTTCCCGTACCGGCAGCCCGATCACCTGCGTGAGCCAGGGCGTGAGAAGCACGCCGCCGATGCCGATCGCTCCGATCAGCGCTCCGATGGCAAGGGCGGCAGTCGCAGTGAGCGCAAGCTCGTCGAGCCCCATCAGGACCGGCGGATGCCGAGGTCCGGCAGGCTGGCGCCGTAGCGCCGGATCACGTCCAAGCCGAAGGCCGATGGCATGACGCACGGATGACGCGGATGCACTTCGCGCAACCCGATCCGCTGCGCAAACATCCTCTTGCCGTAGCAGAGCATGTGCTCCGGGGAGGCCATGATGTAGGTCAGCAGCGGCAGAATCGCGGCATGCAGGCGCTCTGCCTCGTCGAGCTGCGCCTCCTGGACTTGCGCGCCGATGCGCTCGGCATTGCCGCCCGTCATCAGGTCGAAGACCCTCGCCATGACGTCCGCGCAATCGGGGGCCGGTATCAGGCCTGCGCACCCGAGCCGGATGCTGCTCGGCAATTCGAGTCCGCCACGTCCGTTGAACACCCGGAACACGCCATCGGTCTCGTCCATCATGCGGCGGACATATTCGATCGGCCCCTCGCCCTTGAGCAAGGTGATGTTCGGGTGATTGCGGTGGAGCGTCTTCAGGCCGGCGTTGGACAGCCAGACGTCGAGGTTCATGGGATTGTTCTGTATGGCCACGGGCAGGGTGGATGCATCCGCTACCCGCCCGAGGAAGTCGACCAGCTCCGATTCGGGCACGTTCTTGATCGGCGGCGGCTGGAGGATGATCCAGTCGGCGCGGGCGTCGGCGGCTGCCTTCGCCATTTCGATCTGCCCGTGCACGCTCAACTCGTTGATGGTGACCGCGAGCGGCAGGCGGCCGGCGAGGTCTTCTGCCGTCCACTCGATGAGTTGCCGACGCTCGTTGACGTCGAGCTTGTTGAACTCGGTCACGATGCCGAGGATTGCGATCCCATGGACGCCGCCCGCGACGCAGGCATCGAGTTGCCTCTTCATGGCCTGCCGGTCGATGCGACCCGCGGCGTCGAAGAAGGTGTAGATCATCGGATAGATGCCGTGGAAATCCTGGCTCATGAAACTCCCGCTCGGTAGCTGGTCTGGTTGGTTAGTCGATCTTCGCGTTCGATGCCTTGACGACCTTCGACCAACGATCGATCTCGGCCTTGACATGATCGGCCAGCGCCTGCGGCGGGCCCGATTGCGGCTGCGCACCTGCCTTGATGAGCCGCTCCTTCACTTCGGCGGAGTCCACGATCTGGTTGATGGTGGTGTTGAGCCTCGCCACGGCATCGGCCGGCAGTCCGCTTGGCCCGAACATGCCCAGCCAGCTCGAGATGTCGAAATCCTTCACCCCAAGCTCCGAGAGGGTAGGGACCTCGGGGAGATTCGGCCAGCGCTGTTCGGTCGTGATGCCAAGTGCGCGCAGCTTGCCGGCCTCGACCTGGCCCAGGACATTGGGCAGGTTGTCGAACACGACGTGCAGCGTGCCGTTGATCAGGTCGCCGGTGAGCGCCCCGTTGTTGCGATACGGTACATGCACCATGTCCACACCGGTCCGCATCTTGAACAGCTCGCCGCCCAGGTGCTGACTGGTGGCATTGCCGATCGAGCCGAAGTTGAGCTTCGAGGGCGACTTCCGTGCGAGTTCGAGGAATTCCTGCAGGTTGGTCACCGGCAACTGTCCGCTCACGACCATCACGTTCGGAATGGCCGCAACCCGGGCGATCGGTGTGAAATCTTTCTGCGGATCATAGGGCAGCTTGGGATACAGACTCACGCTCGTGGCATGCGTGCTGACGCTGCCCCAGCCCAGCGTGTAGCCGTCTGCCGGCGATTTGGCGAGCAGGTCGCTGCCGATGGTGCCGCCTGCTCCCGGGCGATTCTCCACGACGAAGGGGGCACCGAGGCGTTGCGTCAGCTGATCGCAGACGATCCGCGCCACCAGGTCCGCCGTTCCGCCGGCCCCGAATGGGACGATGACCTTGACGGGGCGTGATGGATAAGCGGCCGTCTGCGCCCACGAGGGGCCGGCAACAGAAATTGCAACCATGGACAGGGCCGCCGCGGAAAGCATTCTCCTGCGGAACGCAAGCTTCGACATCGATTTGTCTCCTCGACCGGTAGGGCACTTGGTCCGGGCATTTAAGCACAACGCCGCAGGGTGGCCGTGCTGCTGCGCGCAGGTCATCGCTGCAGCGTTCGAGCGGGCGGTGGCGCTCGCCAGGGTGGCCGCAAGGGGATCGCTCGAAACCCCGGGCGCTTGCGACCGCCGGCGGCGGTGGAGGATGCAATGAAGATGGGGGTACCGCGCCTGGCGGTGGAACTGCGTCCCTTGCGTCGTTCAGGGCACGGTGCAGTTGCCGAACAGGACGACGATCGCTTCCCGATCAGTGATCGTGGCGGCGACGCTGCCACGCAGGGTGTCGAGCGCGAGATTCCAGGCGTGGTCCAGCTCGGTTCCCTGGAGAAGCAGCTGGCCGCCACTCTTCTCCAGGTTGGAGATCGGCGTCTTGCGGTTCGGGCCGACAATGCTGTTGCTGGCGAAGTCGATGCGGAAGAACGTCGGCGCGCCGATGTCTTCTGCCCGCCCGCTCATGCAGGGCTGGCCGGCACTGCAGTACGCAGCCTCCACGTTGGCGCAGATGAGCGGTTTCGATCCGTCGTAATCCGCGGCGAGCGCCGGAGTGACTGCCAGCGCGGAAAGCACCGCCGCCGCGAATGCAGGTCGCTTCATGTCGTCTCCTCACTTGACCGCGTAGCCGCGACCTTCCATGCAGGCGCTGACCGCGCGGTTGTAGGTCGCCATCTGCGAGCTTCGTGCCGCGTCCGACTGTTGTTGGACTGCTTGCTGCTCGTTCGCCCGATTGCGTCGCGCCCTGCTGCCGCCGACCATGGCACCGATCGCCGCGCCTTCGCCGGCGTGGTCACCCGCGATCTCGCCGACGATCGCTCCTTTTGCGGCGCCGGCGACGCGTTCGCCCCGGCCCACCGCGGGGCCCGTCGGTACAGGGGCAGAGGGTGTCTGCGCGACCTTCACCGGGTCGATGCCGGTTGTCTGCCGTGCCCACACCTGGCATTCCCCCTTGTCGCGAGCCTGCAGCTCCGCGCTTTGCTGCTTCGAAGGGTAGAAGATCGGTTCCTGGGCCCGGGCATGGCCCGAGAGGCACAGAGCCACGGCCAGTGCCGCGGACGAGGCGCCGGTCCTTGCGTGCTTCCAATGGTCCAAAGGGGCCTCCGTATGTCGCTTCGGTACGGCGCCGGGGCTCCCGCCTGACCGTATGGACGAGTGGGACCTCGCAGAGTGCTGCCGGCGACCAGCCCGTCCATGCTAGGGTCGTGGCAGCCGCCGCTCCATTGGACCTTGGTCCATCCACATTCGAGATCGCCACCCGTGCTCTTGCGTCCGCGCCCCTGGCGTTCGCCGAGGCGATGCTCAGGCCTGCCACACCCCGTAGCCAGCCTCGCGCAGGCCGATGGCCAGCTCGACCTCCATTTCCCGGGCGGCCTCGTAGGGCATGGGGTTGTAGATCTCGTAGAGAGCCGGCAGCAGGCGCACGCCGTAATCGGTCACGAACCGGTTCGCCCGGATACCGGCCTTGTGGCGGTCGAACCGCAGGTCGGGATCCAGCCCGGTCATTCCGACGTAGACGAACGGCATGCCGAGGCGGTAGTCGGGATTGGCCTTGCGGAACTTCGTCTCGTTCCAGACCCGGTCATCGAGCTCGACGACGTAGACGTGATGTCGATGGCGCATGGCAACGCTGACCTGCCGGGTGGGCAGTCCTTCCATGATGCCCGAAGCGCCGCCGATAACGGTGAGGCGCCACCTGTCGGTTGACCCCTTCCGGTTGCCGGTGCCGCTGGGCCAAAGTGCAATTCACGCAGCAGATGCGATACGGAGGCAACGCGATGTCCACGATCACGAGATCCATCGATGTCCATGTCGCCAGGATGCAGCCCGATGCCCGCTGGTTCGGCATCCGGCTGGTTTCGGCCCGCGCGGGCTCCATCGGCGTGGGGGTCGCGGAAATCGTCTACTCGCTGGGCGGCTATCAGCCGCCGGTGCCGCCGGACCGCGTGGAGCCCTGGTTGGCCGCTGGCGACTAGTCGGCGGCGGGGTCATGCAACCGCCGCCACCCGGTGCCGTCGCTCCTTCTGTCCCAGCGCGATGATCGCCCCCAGCAGCAGCACCAGCGCCGAGGCGACCAGCCCCGGCCGCAGCGAGCCGAAGCGGTCCGCGACCATGCCGGTCAGGATCGGTCCGGCGATCTGGCTGGCGGCGAAAGCGGTGGTGAAGCCGGCCATTGCCGATCCCCAGGCCTGCTTCGGCAGCGCCTTGCGCACAAAGGCGCCGATGGCCGACGGCGCGCTGAAGCCGGCGATGCCGAAGAGGGCGGCCGAGGCCAGCATCGGCAGCGGTGCTGCCGAGATCGCGGGCAGCATCGCTCCGGTCGCCAGCACGGTCATCACGGCCGCGAGAGGTCGGCCGCCGGGCCAGCGCGCGCAGGGGCGGGTCCACACTGCCGGCGCAACCAGCGTCGCAAGCCCCAGTACGAACCAGACGGCGATGACTTGCCCGGTGCCCGAGCCGTTGTCGCGCATCCAGGCGATGACGAAGGTCATGTAGGCGATGTAGCCGACGCCGAAGCAGATGTAGGCGCCGAGCTGGGGCAGGAAGTCGCCCGATGGCCACGAGGCACTGCCGGCGCCGGTCTGCGGCTCCTCGATCCGCGAAGCGGCCCAGACCGTCGCGATCGTCATCGCGGCACTGGTCCAGCCCATGGCCAGCCAGGCCAGCGGCCATGCCTCGTTGCCGCGGGCGTCGAGCAGCAGGGGAATGGCCACGCCGCACAACATCAGCCCGATCCCGGCGCCGGCGAAGTAGACCAGGATGGTCATCGTGGCCAGCTCGGGCCGGCTCGGGAGGATGTTCCCCGACAACACGCCGCCGGAGATGAACACCATGGCGCCGCCGACTCCGGCGAGGATTCGTGCAGCGCTCAGCAGCGCCAGGTTGTCCGTCATGCCGGTGGCGAGGAGGGCGCCGGCGGTGAGGACCATTCCGGCGCCGAACAGCAGGCGGTTGCCGGTCTTCCTCACGAGGGCCCAGGTGAGCATCGCACCGGCCAGATAGCCGATCGCGTTGGCGGTGTTGAGCCAGCCCGCCTGCGAATAACTCAGCTGCAGGTCGTCGCGCATCGCCGGCAGCACCAGCGCATAGGCGAAGCGGGCGAACGAGTTCGATACCGTCGGACCGAACGACAACAGCACCGCAACCAGCAGGGCCCGTCCATCGGGCCTCACCACCACAAGCCTCTAGAGCGACTCTTCTTCCACCAGTCGAAGGAGCCGAGATGGGTGCCGCGGTTGCGCCACCATGGCTTGCCGCTCCAGCCGCGGATGCCGATCGCCAGGGCCAGGATCACGAGCTGCCAGACGAGCAGTCTCATCGCACCGCCTGCGGCTCAATGCTTGACGACTGCGAAGCGTGATTCCGGACGATCGTCGGACTTGTGCACGGTGCTCACCGACTTCTTCATCGCCCAGGGCCTCATCTGGTGATGGATCGGGATGTAGTAGACGTTCTGCGCGGTCAGCAGCAGCGCCTCCTTCAACATCGCCTCCCGCTTGCCCGGATCGGTCTCGGTCTTGGCGCCGTCGATCAGCGCATCGATCTTCTCGTCGCTGACCCGCCCCATGTTGTAGCTGCCGTCGGAGCCGTTCGCCCGCGTGCGCACCAGTGACTGCAGGCTGCTGAGCGCATCGTAGGTGGTGGCGCCCCAGCCAAGGAGGTAGGCGCTGCTGTCGAACTTCTCGAGCCGCGGGATGAGGTTGGAGAAGGGCATCGAGTTGACCCGCACCTTGATGCCGATGCGCGACCACATGCCGGCCAGGGCCTGGCAGATCTCCTCGTCGTTGACGTAGCGGTTGTTGGGGCAGTCGAGGGTGAATTCGAAGCCGTCGGGAAAGCCGGCCTCGTCCAGCAGGCTTCTGGCCTGCTTGAGATCCACCGGCGGGCGCTTGTCGAGCTCGCGGCTCCAGCCGTTGACGCCGGGCGCGACGATGATGCCGGCAGGAATCGACAGGCCGCGCATGGTGTTGCGGTGGATGGCCTCGGCATCGACCGCCAGACTCAGCGCCTTGCGCACCCGGATGTCCTTGAACGGGTTCCGGCCGCGCACCGAGCTGTACTTGAGCTCTTCCGAATGCTGGTCCAGGCCGATGAACATGGTCCTGATCTCCGGCCCGTCGAGGATCTTCAGGGCCTCGTTCTGGCGCAGGCGCGCGACGTCCTGGGTGGGCGGATCCGTCACCAAATCGACCTCCCCGGAGAGCAGCGCCGCGATGCGGGTGGCGTCCTGCCTGATGGGCGTGTAGACCACCTCGTCGACGTTGCCGGGAATGGTGTCCCACCAGTTGGGGTTGCGCTCCATCACGATGCGCTGCTCGGGCGCCCACGACCTGATGATGTAGGAGCCGGTGCCATTGGCGTTGCGCGCGGCGTAGGTTTCCTCCTTGTTCTTGATGTCCTGCGCCTTCTCGGTCTTGTTCTTGATCGCCCAGGCCTTGCTCACGATGCGGAAGTCGACGATGTTGCGCAGCAGGGTCGGCACTGGCCGCTCGAGCAGGAAGTCCACCGTGGACTCGTCCACCTTGCGCACTTCCTTGATGCCGTTGACGTGGATGGTCATCGAGCTGTTCGCTTCCTTCAGGCGCTCGAAGGAGAAGACGACATCGTCGGCGGTGAACGGCGTGCCGTCCTGGAACTTCACGCCCTTGCGCAGGATGAAGCGCCATTCGGTGGGCGATGCCATCGTCCAGGATGCAGCCAGCGCCGGCTCGATCTGGAAGTCCTTGTCGTAGCGCACGAGGCCTTCGTAGGCATGCTGCAGGATCGCGCTGGTAGGGGTGTGGCTTTGCGCATGCGGATCGAGGGTCATCACGTCGCTCTGCGCGGCCCAGCGCAGGGTGACGGCGGCGGCAAAGCAAGGCGTGAAGAGGATGCCTGCTGCCAGCATCACGGCCATAGCCGAGCGCCAGGCGCCGGTGGCAAGCCGCGCGCTAATCGGTCTCGTCATCTGTCATCCTCTCGTCTGCACCGGCGATCTTTCACCGTCCGGGGACGATCGTGATGCAATTTACCATGGGGGCACCCGGGCGGGCCGGCGCGTCGGCCGGACTTCAAGCCGCTGTCAGGGCATCCGTCGCGGGCCCGTCGGCGGGGCGGCGCCGTCTGACGTAGGTAATGATCGAGAAGCGGGTTCCGTTGACGCTTTCGTGCCGGGTGCGGGACGTTTCCTGCCAATCGGTCGGATCCGGCGCGGCCAGGAACACGTCTGCCGGCGGCGTGAGTTCGACCTCGGTCAGGATGATCCGGTCGGCGATCGGCAGGGCGCCGGCGAAGATCCCGGCGCCGCCGATCACGTACAGTTCCTCCTCGCTGGCGTGGTCCGCGATCGCCTGGGCAAGGCTGGCGGCCCGCCTGACCCCGGCGGGCAGATCCGGCTTGCCACGGCTGATCACCACCATCTGCCGGCCCGGCAGGATCCGTCCGATCGATTCCCAGGTGAGGCGTCCCATCAGGATGGTCCTGCCCATGGTCGTGCGCTTGAAATGCGCCAGGTCCTCGGGCAAGTGCCAGGGCAGGCGGTTGCGATAACCGATCGCGCCGTTGAGCGCGCGGGCCACCAGCAGGGTCAGGGTTGGCATCCGGCGGGTGCCCCCTCAGACCGCCACCGGCGCCTTGATCGCCGGATGGTGGCGATAATCTTCGATGGCGAAGTCCTCGTAGCGGTAGTCGAAGATCGATGCAGGCCGCCGGGAGATGACCAGGCGCGGCAACGGATGCGGCTCGCGGGCAAGCTGTTGCTGCACCTGCTCAAGGTGGTTGTTGTAGAGATGGCAGTCGCCTCCCGTCCAGATGAAATCGCCCGCTGTCAGGTCGCATTGCTGCGCCACCATGTGGGTGAGCAGGGCGTACGACGCGATGTTGAACGGCACGCCGAGGAAGATGTCGGCACTGCGCTGGTAGAGCTGGCAGGAAAGGCGGCCGTCGGCGACGTAGAACTGGAAGAAGGCATGGCAGGGCGCCAATGCCATCCGCTCGAGGTCGGCCACGTTCCAGGCGGAAACGATCAGCCGGCGCGAATCCGGATTGCGGCGGATCGCTTCCACCACCTCGCTGATCTGGTCGATGGTGCTGCCGTCGCGCGCCGGCCAGGATCGCCATTGCGAGCCGTAGACCGGCCCGAGCTCGCCGCGCTCGTCGGCCCACTCGTCCCAGATGCTGACCCCGTGTTCGCGCAGGTAAGCCACGTTGGTATCGCCCCTGAGGAACCAGAGCAACTCGTGGATGATCGACTTCAGGTGCAGCTTCTTGGTCGTGACCAGCGGGAACCCCTTGCCCAGGTCGAACCGCATCTGCCAGCCGAACACGGAGCGGGTTCCGGTGCCGGTGCGGTCCGCCTTCGCCACGCCATGCTGCAGAACATGGCGCATCAGATCCAGGTATTGCTTCATCGTCGGTCTTCGTCGGGCGGGTTGCTGAGACTGCGGCGTTCGGCGGATTTGCGGCTGCCGGTGCGCCGGCGGCGGCAGGAGGGGCCGCGCCACGCCCCGGCTACTGCCCTCGCAACGGGAGTCGTGGCGATTATAGGCAGCAGTGCCGCTCGGGCTCGATGGTGCAACGCGCAACCAGGCTCCTAAATTCTGCTGAGATGACGAAAAAACGGGATTTGAATCAGTCGTCTACTCTGCATGCCGCATTGCAGCAAATTACCCCGGTGGGAGGGTCTCGCCGCGGTAGAATGCCGCTGTGCCTCAACTCTTCCCCGTCCCCTTCCAGTCATGCCTGCTGCGCTGATGCCGCGCCGCATCCTCGATTGGGTAGCCTTGATCGATCGCCTGGGACCCCAGGATCGTGAGGAACTGCGGCGCCACTTCCTGGCGCTCGACGAGGAGGACCGGCGACTGCGATTTGGCGTTGCCGTCAGTGACCGGCATATCGACGCCTACGTTGGCGGCATCGACTTCGCTGCCTCCCATGTCTACGGCGTGCGCAGCCGGGGGCAGGGGTGGCTGGGCATCGGCCATCTGAGCCAGGGCGAGGGCGCGGCGGAGCTTGGCTTGTCGGTGCTGCCGGCGGCCCGCGGCCGCGGGCTTGGTGCCGCCATCTTCCGCTATGCGGTGGCCCAGGCATCGCGGCTGGGCCTCGGCCGACTCTACATGCAGTTCCTGACCAGCAACCGGGCGATTCTTTCCATTGCCCGCTCGGCCGGGATGGAGATTGCCTCGAACGGTGGCGAGGCGGACGCCTACCTGCTGGTGCCGGATCATGGCGAGCTGGTTGCCCAGCTGGTCGCGCAGCCCGGCGACGAGCAGCGCCAGGCGCAGCAACTGCGCGCCTGACCGCCGCGACGCCTGACGCCGGCGCTCAGGCATTGGC
>JAEZQX010000369.1 GCA_023441105.1 Pseudomonadota bacterium
CTGACTGGTGGCGGCCCCCCCCGCCTACACCCGCCGCCACCGCCTACGCGCGCGCCGCTCTAACGTGACCGATCTTTCCGCCACACCTCGAAGTCCTTCCTGCTGGCCTCTTCCGTCGGCGGATAGAGGCCCAGGATGGAGCGGCCTTCGTTGACCCTCTCGATGACGAAGTCCTCGAACGCGGTCATCTCGACCGCCTCCTCGGCGATCTCGTCGGCGATGCCCGCCGGGATCGCGATCACGCCTTCGGCGTCCCCGACCACCACGTCCCCGGGCCAGACGGCGACGTCGCCGCAGCCGATCGGCACGTTGATGTCGAGGGCCTGGTGCAGCGTGAGATTGGTGGGGGCGCTCGGCCGGTTGTGATAAGCGGGAATCGCCAGCCGGGCGATTTCCGGGGAATCGCGAAAGCCGCCATCGGTGACGACGCCGGCGACGCCGCGCTTCATCAGCCGCGTCACCAGGATGCCCCCGGCCGATGCGGCGCGGGGATCCTTGCGGCTGTCGATGACGAACACCGCGCCGGGCGGGCATTCCTCGACCGCCTTGCGCTGGGGATGGCCGCGATCCTGGAACACCGAGATGGGATTGAGGTCCTCGCGCGCCGGGATGTAGCGCAGCGTGAAGGCCTCGCCCACCATGTTGGGGAGGTTCGGGTTCAGCGGCCGGACATCCTGGATGAACTGGTTGCGCAGTCCACGCTTGAAGAGCGCGGTGCAAAGCGTCGCCGTGCTGACACCCTTGAGTCGCTCCCGGGTCGTCTGGTCCATGGTCTTCTCCTCTTCCGCGGCAACGCCAGCAAGGCTTGCCCTCGTCTTGCCGCCGCCTGGCCAGGCGATGGTACCCGGATTGCGGCCGCGCCCCGCGCCTGCCGCCGGAAGATGCCTCAGCCGAAGAACCAGTAGCAGACGGCGATCGCGGCGAGCACGCCGGCGGCGTCCGCCAGCAGCGCGCAGCCGACCGCATGCCGCGCCCGCTGGATGCCCACCGCGCCGAAGTACACCGCGAGGACGTAGAAGGTGGTCTCGGTGCTGCCCTGCACGGTGGCTGCCAGCAGCGCGGGGAAGCTGTCGACGCCGAAGGTCTGCATGGTCTCGATCAGCATGGCGCGGGCGGCGCTGCCGGAGAACGGCTTGACCAGCGCGGTCGGCAGCGCGTCGACGAAGCGGTCGTCGAATCCCAGCAGGTCGACCGCGCCGCGGATCAGGGAGAGGGCTGCTTCGAGGGCACCGGAGGCGCGCAGCAGCCCGATCGCGCACAGCATCGCCACCAGGTACGGCAGGATGTCGCGCGCCACCTCGAAGCCCTGGCGCGCGCCGTCGATGAACGCCTCGTACACCGGCACGCGGCGCACCAGCCCGGCGACCACGAACAGCAGGATGGTGGCGAACAACGCGAGGTTGCCGAGCAGCGACGAAAAGGCCGCCAAGGCGGTCGCCGACAGGCCCGCCAGCAGCGCCATCAACCCGCCCAGCAGCAGCCCGACGCCGGCCAGCCAGGCAAGGACCACCGGATCCTGCAGCCGCAGCCGCTGCATGAGCGCCACCGACAGCAGGGCGGCCAGCGTCGAGGCGCTGGTCGCCAGCAGGATCGGCAGGAACACCAGCGTCGGATCGGCCGCTCCCTGCTGGACGCGATAGACGAAGATCGACACCGGCAGCAGCGTGAGCGACGACGCGTTCAGCGCCAGGAACAGGATCTGGGCGTCGGTGGCGGTGTCGGGCCGCGGGTTGAGGGTCTGCAGCTCGCGCATCGCCTTGAGCCCGATCGGCGTGGCGGCGTTGTCCAGGCCGATGCCGTTGGCGGCGAAGTTCAGCGTGATCAGCCCGATGGCCGGATGGCCGCGCGGCACGCCCGGCATCAGCCGCGCGAACAACGGCGCCAGCAGGCGCGCCAGCGCCTCGACCAGGCCGGCGGCTTCGGCGATCTTCAGCAGCCCCAGCCACAGCGTGAGCGTGCCGAACATGATCACCATCAGCTCGACCGACAGCCTGGCCATCGCGAACAGCGACTCGACCATTGCCGCGAACACGCCCGGATCGCCGCCGACCAGCCAGCGCAGCATCGCGGCGATGGCGGCGACGATGAAGAAGCTCGCCCAGATCGCGTTCAGCACGGCCGGGCTGGATCAGCAGGAGGAGGTGGCATGCGGAGCTGGCGGCGCCAGGCGTGATGGTTCGTCAACGGCTGGCAACATATCATGTCTGCTTGTCGATTCCGTGGTGATGGCGATGAAACGCGAAGCGCTCGTGCCGGTGCGCGACGAGGAAGTGGAATGGAGCGCAGTGCGCGCCCAGGGTGCCGGCGGCCAGAACGTCAACAAGGTCGCGACCGCGGTCCACTTGCGCTACGACGTCGCCGGCTCCTCGCTGCCGGAGGCGGTCAAGGCGCGCCTGTTGGCGCTTGGCGACCAGCGCATTTCCAAGGACGGGGTGATCGTGATCAAGGCCCAGACGGCCCGCACCCAGGAGCAGAACCGGCTTGCCGCGCTGGCGCGGCTGCAGGCGCTGGTCGACAGCGTCGCCAGACCGCCCAAGCCGCGGCGTCCCACGCGGCCGACCAAGGCGTCGCAGCTGCGACGGGTCGACGAGAAGATCCAGCGTGGCCGCATCAAGAGCCTGCGCGGCAAGCTGGTGGAGTGAAACTCCGGGAAGGGCGCCTGCGCCGGTGGGCACTTGCCGCGGCGCTGGCATCGGCCTAGATTGATGCTGCGGCGGCCGGGAGCAACCGGTCAGCCGCGCAATGGCTCCCGATCATCCACGGAGGTCGACATGCGCGCGTACAACGTCGTGAGGTTCAAGCTGAAGCCGGGCCACGAGGAGAGGTTCATCGCGGCTCACCGGTTCGACCCGGATTTCAAGGGATTCAGGGGAGGAGCGCTGGTCAAGACCGGCGAGCTGGCTTACTGCTTCGTTGGCGAATGGGAGAGTTTCGACGATCTGGCTGCCGCACGGGGAAAGATGGTCGGCATCCTGGATGGCTTCCGTGATGCACTGGAGGATCTGGGCGGCGGCCTCGGCCAGACCGACCCGGTGTCGGGCGAAGCCGTGGTGGTATTCGAGCCGTCGAAATAGCCGGGCGCGACGCCAGGCGTCCGGGTCATCGGGCGCCGGCCGGCATGCGGGTCGCGATGCCGACCCGCCTGCCGCAGGCAGGCGCCGATCTCGTCTCTTCGACGCCCCGTCCGGAGATCCCTCAGCCGGCCTTGAGCGTGGCGACCAGCTGGCCTTCCTGGACCGCATCCGCCTCGGCGACGTGCAGTTCGGCAATGGTGGCGTCGTCTTCGGCCAGCACCGGGATTTCCATCTTCATCGATTCGATCAGCATGATCTCGTCGCCGGCGGCGACCCGGTCGCCCGGCTTCTTCAGCAGCTTCCATACCGATCCGGTGACTTCGGAGAGAACCTTCATCTGTGCCATCGAGCTGTTCCTGTTGGCAATGTTGAGCGGCCGGCGGTGTCTCCGGCTGCCAGGAGGGGGACGTCCGATCAGCGCACGCCCCGAGGATGTTCCATAGCTGGGGGGCCAGGTGCGCATCAGGTGTTCGCCGATCCCGCCGGTGAGGCGCAGTCCGGTTGATTCCAGGAGCTCGCGCAGGGTGGCGCGGGTCTGCTCGGGCATGACTACCAGGTGGCCGTTGTAGGCCGACGCCATCTCGTAGGCTGTGGTGTCCTTGGCCATCTCGGCGAACAGCCGGTCGAACTGCTCGGGGTCGTCCTCGCGTTTGACACCGTGGACGATGCTCACCGCATGACGCGGGTCCATGAAGTTGATCTCGGCGCTCGGCCACATCAGCATCACGTCCGCGTTGCCGCCGCCGCCCATGTTGAGCACGGCTTGACCGTAGGTCTTGCGGATGATGATCGAGAACTTCGGCACCGTCACCAGCGAGATGGCGTTCATCCAGTTCATGACGCGCCCGATCGCGCCGCGCCGCTCGCCCTCGATGCCGATCAGGAAGCCCGGCTGGTCCACCATGAAGACCAGCGGAATGTTGAACGAGTCGCACAGCACCATGAACGAGGTGGCCTTCTCGCAGGCGTCGACATCGATCGCGCCGCCCTTGTGCAACGGGTTGTTTGCGATCACGCCCACCACGTGGCCGTCGATGCGGGCCAGGGCGGTCACCATGTTCTTTGCGTAGCGCGCCTTCAGTTCGAAGAGCGAATCGCGGTCGACGATGCATTCGACGATCTTGCGCATGTCGTAGACCTTGGTGCGCTCCAGCGGCAACAGCTTGCGAATCCGGCCGCCGTCCGGCTCCAGCGCGTCGGCGACCGGACCGCGCGGAGGCGCCTCCTGGTGGTGCGATGGCAGGTAGGACAGGAAGCGGCGCACCGCGTCGAGTGCCTCTTCGTCGCTGTCGACCGCCAGGTCCGCCATGCCGGTCACGTCGGTGTGCATCCGCCAGCCGCCGAGATCCTCGGGCTCCATCGCCTCGCTGATCGCCATCGACGTCAGCTTGACGCTCGACACAGCCATCACCGCACCCTTGCGCATGATGACGAAATCGGACAGCGCCGCATACCAGGACGAGGATCCGTAGCAGTGGCCCAGCACCGCCGACACCCACGGTGTCTCGCGCATCCGCCGGTACTGAGTGGGGTGCTCGCCGGCGCCGATGCCGCGTGCGCCCATCACGTCGGGCATGCGCGCGCCGGTCGATTCGCCGAAGAACACCAGGGGCAGGCCGCGCCGTACGGCCAGGTCCTTGATGTGGGCGATCTTGCGGCTGTTGGTGGTCGAGCTCGACGCACCCATCACCGTGAAGTCGTTCGAAACCACCGCCGCCGGGCGGCCATCGATGCGGAGCAGGCCCGATATCTTGCCATCCGCTGGCGAGCGGGCGCGGTCAGGCTCGCGAGCCGACTGGGCGAAGAGCCCGAACTCGGTGAAGGAGCCCGGATCCGCCAGGTGATCGATCCGTTCGCGAGCGTTCCAGACCCCGGCAGCCCGGCGGCGCGCGAGCTTCTCTTCGCCGCCCATGGCGCGGGCGCGCGCCGCACGTTGATCGAAATCGCGTTCGAGGTCGTCGAAAGACAGCTGCTGCGACATCAGCCCAGTTCCTTCAGGAGTCTGGCGTTCGTGGAATAGTCCCGTTTGAGCAGGTCGGCCAGCTCCGCCGGGGTGCTCGAACCGATCTCGATGCCCTGGCCGAGCATCTTGTCGATCAGCTCCTGGTTGGCGGCGGCCGCGGCTGCCGCCTGGTTCAGCTTGGCGACCGCTTCGGCAGGGGTGCCCGCCGGCACGAACAGGGCGAACCAGCTTGGCGCCGGACCTTCGATCCCGATCTCCTGGAAGGTCGGGATGTCCGGCGCGGCCGGCGAGCGGCGTGGCGCGGTGATCCCGATCGGCTTCAGCTTGCCGCCCCTGATCTGCGGCAGCAGCACCGGCAGCAGTGCGAAGACCAGGTTCACATGCCCGGCTACCGCATCGTTGGTTGCCTGCGCGCCGCCCTTGTAGGGGACATGGAGCAACTCGATGTCGGCCCGCTTGTTCAGGGTCTTCACCTGGGTTTCCAGCTGGGCGGAGCTGATCATCAACTTGCCCGGCCTGGCTTTTGCCAGCGCGACGAGCTCCTTCGGCGTGTTCGCATCGAGGCTCGGATGCGCCGCGACCAGGAACGGCATCGACGCGACCATGCTCACCGGCGAGATATCCTTGAAGACGTCCACCGACGGCACCGGTCCGAAGTGCGGGTTGGCGGCCAGTCCACTGGTCCCGAAGTACGCGGTGTAGCCGTCGGCCGGTGCCTGCGCCGCGATCTCGAGCCCGATGTTGGTTGCCCCGCCCGGCCGGTTCTCGATGACGACCGGCTGGCCCAGCGCCTTGTGCATCGGCTCGGCGAAGGCGCGAGCCAGGATGTCGGTACTGCCGCCGGGTGGATAGGGCACCACCAGCCGCAGCGGCCGGGATGGATAGGATTCGGCCGCCCGGGCAGGCAGCGAGGTCAGTGCAGGCAGGGCAGCCAGCGCGGCCGCCTGTTTCAGCATCTGGCGACGGGATGCTCCGCAAGTCATGGGTCGTCTCCTTGTCATGGTGAGGTGCCGTCGCGCGGCGCGGCGCAGCGGTAGCGGCGCAGCCATCGGGGGACGGTAGTTTGCCAATTGCAGTTAATGTCGACAATAATAATCGGAATGGCGAAGCCGCGGACTGCCAACCTTCCCGACCTGTCAGGACTGCGTGAACCCGCTGACGAGTTCATGCGCGATGTCCAGCGGGTGCTGCTGCGACGCGGCGACCGGGACTTGCCGTCGCTGTCGATCGCCGAGCAGCTCGCCGCGCGCCTTGCCGGGATGATCGCGCTCGACAGGCTCAAGCCGGGCCAGCGCATCCTCGAGGAGGAGATCTGCTCGGTCCTCGGTGTCAGCCGCGCGCCGGTACGGGAGGCGCTGCGGATGCTCGAGCGCGACCGCCTGCTCGTTGTGGTGCCGCGCAGGGGCGCGCAAGTCTCGGGCTACAACGACAGGGAACTGCACGACATCTTCGAGGTGCGGGCCTCGCTGATGACCACCGTATACGAGGCGGCCGCCCGCGACCATCCCGAGGAGCTCGAGCGCGAGCTCGCGGCGGGACTGGCGGAGCTCGAGGCGGCCGCACAGGCGGGCTCCCGCGACGACTACGCGCTGGCGTCGTTCCGGTTGACGATCCGGATCCGGGCGCTGTGCGACAACCATCTGCTGTCCGACATGGTGCAGTCGCTTGCCCTGCAGACGCTGCGCTATTCCCGGCTCGGCTTCGGTACGCCGGGCGGAATCGCCCGTTCGCTGCGCGACTGGCGCGCCGTGGTGCGTGCGGTGCGGCACCGGGAACCCGAGAAGGCGGCAGAGATCATCCGCCGCCGGATCGGCGGCTCGCGCGACGCCGCCTTCGCGGCGCTGCGGGCCGAGCGGCCCGGGACGGCCGCCGGGACGAGTCGAACCGAGGATGAGAAGGCGAAGGCGCGGGCGGGTGCGGGCCCGCGCAGCGGCGAGCTGGAGAGGACTGGATGAGCAACGACATGACAGCCGCCGCCACCCGGCCGGCGCCCACCGCCGGCCAAGCAGGCAGCAAGCCGCTTTCCGGCTACCGGGTGATCGAGATGTGCTCGACCATCGCCGGGCCGGTCTGCGCGCGGCTGCTGGCCGATTTTGGCGCCGAGGTCATCAAGATCGAACCGCCGGAGGGCGATGCTGCCCGCAACATGGGCCTTCAGGACCAGGGCGAATCCTTGTATTGCGCCAGCATGCTGCGCAACAAGCAGACCGTCTGCATCGACCTGAAGACCGAGGAGGGCAGGAAACTGGTCCGGGAGCTGGTTGCCAAGGCGGACTTCCTGGTCGAGAACTTCCGCGCCGGCACGCTCGAGCGCCTGGGCCTCGGCTACGAGGTGCTGAGCCAGGACAATCCGGGCTTGATCCTGGTGCGCATCAGCGGTTACGGCCAGGACGGCCCGTACAGCCACCTGCCGGGCTACGGCGCGATCTGCGAGGCGATTGCCGGCGTGCGCCACATGACGGGCGACCCCGATCGCCCGCCTGCGCGGGTGGCGCTGGCGACGACCGACTACCTCACGGCGGTCTATGCCGCCTTCGGTGCCATGCTGGCGCTCGAACAGCGCCATCGCAGCGGCAAGGGCCAGGTGGTGGACACGGCACTCTACGAAACCGCCTTCTCGATGATGGAGAGCTACGTCCCCGCCTTTCCGCGGCTCGGCGTGGTTCCGCAACGGCAGGGGCCGCGGCTGATGAACACCGCGCCGAACAGCCTTTACCGGACCCGCGACGACAGCTACGTGCTGCTGGCGGCCAATAACGATGCCATCTTCCGCAGGCTGGCCGGCGTCCTGGGACATCCGGAATGGGCCGACGACGAGCGCTATGCCACCCAGCTGGCGCGCGGCGGGCGCGTCGAGGAGCTCGACGAGATGGTGGAGGCGTGGACAAGCCAGCACGATGCCCTGGAGATCGTCGCGGCGATGAATGCGGACGGTGTCCCGGTCGCCAAGGTGTATACGATTGCCGACATCTTCGCCGACCCGCACTTTGCCGCCCGCGGGATGCTGCAGAAGCTGCCTCATCCCCGGCTCGGCGAAGTCGTGGTGCCGGGCATCGTGCCGAAGCTGAGCGACACGCCGGGTGAGATCCGCGAGCCGGGGCACCTGCTCGGCGAGGACACCGTCGCGGTGCTCCAGAAAACGCTCGGCATCGCACCCGAGCGCATCGACGAGTTGCGTCGGTCGGGGGCGATCCGATGATGTCCGAAGAGCGGTTCGAGGAACTGCTCTCGCAGGGACAACTCGGCCTGCGGTTGCGAACGATGCGCTGACCGGGCCCGACGGCAAGTCAAAGTACAGGAGGAGACGGACGATGAGGATGACCGAGACGATCAGGTTGTGCACGGCGGCGCTGGCGATTGCCGCGGGCGCGTTGACGGGGGCGCCGGCTGCAGCCGAGGACTGGAAGCCGACGCGCCCCGTGGAGCTGGTGGTGGCTGCCGGGCCGGGCGGCTCGCTCGATCAGGTCGCGCGCACCCTCGGCAGCATCATGGAGAAGCAGGGCAGCGTGAAGTCGCTGGTGGTCAGCAACCGTCCTTCGGGCGCCGGGCGGGTCGCCATGAGCGTGCTGCAACAGCACGAAGGCGACGGTCACTACCTCGCCTCCTGGGCTGCCCAGTGGCTGACCAACTACATCATTGGTGACTGGGACATCGGGCCCGACCAGTACACGATGCCCGCGATCCTGTTCAACGAGTACGTGGCGCTGGCGGTGCGCACCGAGTCGCCCATCCGCGACGCGCGCGATCTGGTCGAGCGCCTGCGCCAGGATCCGACCTCGGTCAGCATCGGCGTGGCCACCGCGCTCGGCAACCACATCCACATCGGCGCGGCCAAGCCGCTGCTGGCCGCCAGGATCGATATCTCCAGGCTGACCATCGTGCCGTACAAGTCGTCGGCCGAGACGCTGATGTCCGCCATGGGCGGGCATCTGGACGTGGTGGCGGCTACCACCCCCAACCTGGTGGCACAGCTGCAGGCCGGCAAGATCCGCGTGATTGCCGTCTCGTCGCCGGAGCGCCTTGGTGGCGCCTTCGCGGATGTCCCGACCTGGAAGGAGCAGGGCGTCGACGCCGAGTACGCCTCCGCCCAGGGGATCATGGGTGCGAAGGGAATGAGCCGCGCGCAGCTCGACTTCTGGTCGAAAGCGTTGCGCAGCGCGGTCGAGACGCCCGAATGGCAGGCCTTCGTCGAGCGGAACCAGTGGAAGCCCCGCTTCCTCGACGGGGAGGCGGCCAAGAAGTACGTGGAAGCCGAGCTGGTCGACCTGCGCGCGGTGCTCAAGGCGATGAAGATGGCGAAGCAGTAGCCCCGGATCCGGATCGAGCGCGGCAGTGCGGGCGAGGTGCCGGTGAAGCCACGGGAACTCCCCATCCTGGCGAAGGGTCGCTTCGGCGCCAGTCGCCTGGTGCAGTGGTGCGCCGCCCAGCAGAACTGGGACCGCATCCACTACGACCAGGCCTTCGCCCGCGCCTCGGGATTGCGGGAGCGTGTCGTCAACGGCGCCTTGAAGCAGCACCTGCTGGTGCAGTTCCTCGAGCGTGCTTTCGACAACCGGGCGTGGCCCTGGCGCCTGGACTTTTCGTTCCTGGCACCCGACTGGGTGGACGAGACCCTCGAAGTGCGCGGCCGCATCGGCGCCTCGCAGCGCTGCGGATCCTTCGAGCTTCAGCAGGTCGAGCTCGAAGTCTGGAACGTCGATCAGCAGGCTGCGAACACCCGGGCGAAGGCAGTGGTGGTGCTCGATGGCGACACGGATCGCCCGCTGGTCGCGCTGCCTGCCTGCAGCCTGCCGGCGGATCTGCTGCTCGACTGCCGCCTGTTCCTGCCGGATCCCGACCTGCCAACCCGGGTCGTCGAGCGGCTCGGATCGGTCATCGAGGCGGAGGAGTCGTTTCTTCCGTTGAGCCCGAGCCGGCTGAGGCTGTTCGCCGACGCCGTTGGCGACTGTCCCGGGTTCCAGTTCGACCCGACGGCCGGGGCGGCAAGCGTGCATGGCGGCATCGTCGCGCCGCCCCTGTTTCCGATCCATGCGATCGAATTGGCACCGGGGCGTCGGCCGCTCGATGCCGCGGCGGGCGCGAGCGGGCGTGAGGGCTCGAGCGAAGTCGGCCGCCACCTGGCCGCCCGCCTTGGCCTTGCCGACGGTCCGGCGCTCAATGGTGGCAGCTCCGTGGAAGTTCACTCCCTGCTGGCGGTCGGCGAGCGCGTGCGCGCGGAAAGCCGGCTGGCCGGCGCGCGCAGCCGCCCAAGCAAGCGCGGCGGCTGGCTGCTGATCATCGAGGCGCTCAACGAATACCGTGTCGCTGGCAGCGACCGCTTGCTGCTGCGCGAGCGAAGCCGCGCCATTCATGTCAGCAAGAACAAGTTTTCAACCCCAAGCGAAGAGGAGCGGTGATGGCGAAATCGGCAGGCACACCCTGGTCGAAATCAGTTTCCCCCCAGCGCAGTACCGATCGAAGTCCGGACGAGGGCAGGCGACGCGTGTTGGGCCGCATCGGCGCGGCGCCGGCGCTGGCGGTCGGCGCCGGCCTCGGACTGCGTGCCAGCGAGGCGCGGGCGCTCGACACGCCGCCATGGATGCAGGAGCCAGGCCGGCCTTTCCTCAGCCCGCCCTACGGCCAGCCGTCGCCGTTCGAGAAGGAAGTGGTGCGCGTGCTGCCCGGCAGGCCGGCTGCCTTCCCCACCGCGACGCGCACGCCGCTGCAGAACCTGCACGGCACCATCACGCCAAACGGGCTGTTCTTCGAGCGCCATCACAACGGCGTCCCGATGATCGATCCCGACCAGCATCGGCTGATGATTCACGGCCTGGTGGAGCGGCCGCTGCTGCTCACCATGAGCGACCTGATGCGCTATCCCGCGGTCTCCCGGATCTGCTTCCTCGAATGCTCGGGCAACAGTGCCTCGCAATGGGCAAGCCCGGCCGGCCGCACGGCGCAGGAGATCCATGGACTGGTCAGCTGCGCGGAATGGACCGGTGTCAGGCTGTCCACCGTGCTCGATGACGTGGGCCTGAAAGCGGGTGCGAAATGGATCCTGGCCGAAGGCAGCGATGCGGCGGCGATGACCCGCAGCATCCCGATCGCGGCAACGCTCGACGACGCCATGATCGCCTACAGCCAGAACGGCGAGATGCTGCGGCCGGAGCAGGGCTACCCGCTGCGGTTGCTGCTGCCGGGCATCGAAGGCAACATGAACATCAAATGGCTCAGGCGCCTCAAGGTCGGCGCCGAGCCGTTCCAGACCCGCGAGGAAACATCCAAGTACACGGACCTGCGGCCCGATGGCAAGGCCTTGCAGTTCACGATCGTCATGGACGCCAAGTCGGTGATTCTCTCGCCTTCGGGCGGCCACAAGCTGGCGAAGGGTTTCAACGAGATCTCGGGCATCGCCTGGTCGGGGCGCGGGCGCATCCGCAGCGTGGACGTCTCCGTCGACGGCGGCCGCAACTGGCGCGAGGCGGTGCTCCAGGAGCCGGTGCTGGCCAAGTCGCTGACCCGGTTTCGGCTGCCGTGGCAATGGGATGGCTCGCCGGCGATCCTGCAGAGCCGCGCGGTCGATGAAACCGGTTACGTGCAACCGAGCCGCGAACGGCTCATCGCCGAGCGCGGCGAGCGCACCGTCTATCACTACAACGGAATCCAGAGCTGGCAGGTTTCGACCGCCGGGGAGGTGAGCAATGTCCACGCTTGAACAGACGCTCGGGCACCTGCTCGTCGCGGCGACCCTGGCCGTCTCGACCCCGCTATGGGCCCAGC
>JAEZQX010000387.1 GCA_023441105.1 Pseudomonadota bacterium
CGTGCGAGCACGCCTTCGCGGGGCAAGGGCGCGGCAGCGGTGGGCAGCAGCGCGATGCAGTCGACCGGGCAGGGCGGCAGGCACAGTCCGCACCCGGTGCACTCCGCCGCCAGCACCGTATGCATGCGGCGCCCGGCCCCGACGATGGCATCGACCGGGCATGCCTGGATGCATTTGGTGCAGCCGATGCAGGCGTCCTCGTCGATGCGCGCCACTTCCGGTGGCGCCTCGCTGCCGCAGGCCGGATCGAGCGGCTGCAGGGCGCGTCCAAGCAGCGCGGCGAGCGCCTCGATGCCGGCCTGCCCGCCCGGCGGGCAGCGGTTGATGGCCGCCTCCTCGCGCGCAATCGCTTCCGCATAGGCGCGGCACGTCGGAAACCCGCAGCGCGTGCACTGCGTCTGCGGCAGCAGGGCATCGATGGCGCGTGCCGGCGTCACGGCCGCGCGAAGGGGTAGCGGTGCGTCTTCATTTGACCGGCATGCCCGCCCGTGCGCCGTCGTCGGCATCGAGCAGGAAGAGGTCGGCTCCGCCGCTGCCGGCGGAAAGGATCATTCCTTCGGACACGCCGAAGCGCATCTTGCGCGGGGCGAGGTTGGCGATGAACACGACCCGCCGCCCGACCAGCGCGGCGGGATCGGCGTAGGCGGCGCGGATGCCGGAAAAGATCTGGCGCCGGCCGAGTTCGCCGGCATCGAGCTCGAAGCGCAGCAGCTTGTCGGAGCCTTCCACCGCCTCGCAGGCGAGCACCGTCGCGATGCGCAGGTCGAGCCTGGCGAAATCGTCGATCGTCACCGGGCCGGCCTGCGCGGCCGGGGCTGGCGGGCCGGGCGTCGCGGCCGCCCCCGGGGTGGGCGGCGACGCCTGCGCGGCGCTGCCGGCCTGGCCGGTGGTGGCGGGCTTCAGGTCTTCCCTGGAGGCTTCGATCATGGCGTCGATGTTCTTCGGGTCGATGCGGGTGGCAAGGGGGCTGAACGGGTTGATCCGGATACCAAGTGCCGGTTTGTCGCCGGCGTCGAAGCGGCTCCAGTCGTCACCGAGGAACTCGCGTGCGCGCGCCGCGATGCGCGGCACGACGGGACTCAGCCAGATCGACAGCAGGCGGAAGTAGTTGAGCGCGAGCGTGCACGCGACATGCAGCGCCGCGCGCTGCGAGGGATCCTTCGCGAGCTGCCACGGCGCCTGCTGCGCGACGTAGGTGTTGGCTTCGTCGGCGACCTCGATCACCAGGCGCATCGCGCCGGCGTAGTCGCGCGCCTCGTACAACGCGGCGCAGGCGGCAAGCCGGGCGGTGGCGGCGTCGTACTGCGCGCGTTCGGCCGCTGGCAGCCCGTCGGCGAGATGGCCGTCGAAGTACTTGTGGATGAAGCCGGCGCAGCGGCTTGCCAGGTTCACCCACTTGCCCACCAGGTGCGAGTTGACCCGCTCCTCGAATCCCTTGAGGTCGAGATCGAGGTCGGCCAGCGTCGGCCCGAGCAGGGTCGCGAAGTAGTAACGCAGGGCATCGGGATCCAGGTGTTCCAGCCAGGTGCGCGCATTGACGAAGGTGCCGCGCGACTTCGACATCTTCTCGCCCTGCACGGTCAGGAAGCCGTGCACGTACACCGCTGTCGGCGTGCGCAGGCCGGCACCGTGCAGCATGGCGGGCCAGAACAGGGTGTGGAAGTAGACGATGTCCTTGCCGATGAAGTGCACCATCTCGGTGCCTGCGCGGGCGGCGTCCTCGCGCTCGACGAAGTCCTCGAAGCGGATCGCGGGGTGGGCGTCGCAGTATTCGCGGAAACTGGCCAGGTAGCCGATCGGCGCGTCCACCCAGACGTAGAAGAACTTGCCCGGTTCGCCGGGGATGCCGAATCCGAAGTACGGCGCATCGCGCGATACGTCCCAGCTGCGCAGGCCGTCGACGAACCACTCCTTCAGCTTGTTGACCACTTCCGGTTGCAGGCCGCCTGCGTCGCGGCGTTCGGCCAGCCAGCCTTCGAGCATCGACTGGAAATCGCCGAGGCGCACGAACAGGTGCCGCGATTCGCGTTCGACCGGGGTGGCGCCGGAGACGACCGAGCGCGGCTCGATCAGGTCCGTCGGCGAATAGGTCTTGCCGCAGACCTCGCAGGCGTCGCCGTACTGGTCCTTCGCGTGGCAGTTCGGGCACTCGCCCTTGATGAAGCGGTCCGGCAGGAACATCGCCTTGACCGGATCGTACAGCTGGCGCACCGGTCGCGCTTCGGTATGCCCCGCGGCGACCAGCGCGTTCCAGATGCGCGTGGTGAGCGCGCGGTTGGCGTCGCTGTCGGTGCTGGAGAAATGGTCGTAGTCGATGCCGAAGTCGCGCAGGTCGGCGGTGTGCTGCTGCCAGACCGAGGCAATCAGCGCCTGCGGCGTGATGCCCTCGCGCTCCGCGCGCAGCATGATGGAACTGCCGTGGGCGTCATCGGCGCAGACGTAGTGCACCTCGTGCCCGGCCATGCGCATCGCACGCGTCCAGATGTCGGACTGGATGTGCTCGACCATGTGGCCGAGGTGGATCTGGCCATTGGCGTAGGGCAGGGCATTGGTGACGAGGATCCGTCGCTGCTTCGGCGCGCTCATGCGTCGCGGGTTCCGCTTCGTTGCTGCAAAGCGGAATTATGCCCTGCGAGGCGGGGATTGGGGATTGGGATTCGGCAGAGCGGCAGACCTGTGCCCGCGTCGCCGCTGCTTGTCCCGATCCCGAATCCCGAATCTCAGCTCTTTCGCTGCCAGACCTGGGTGCGGCCGAGCAGCGAGAAGCCCTTGAAGCCGCGGACCTGCAGTTTTTGGCCGCCGTCGGTCGGGGTGAGGATGCAGCCGTAGATCTTGCCGGTCTTGGGATCGAGGATCTTGCCGCCCTCCCAGCGCTCGCCGTCCCGCTTCATGCCCCAGATGATCGTCATGCCGGTGACGGGCTGGTCCTTGCGCTCGCCCTCGCACTCCTTGCAGACCGGGTTCGGTCCCTGGTCGGACTGCAGCACCTCCACCACCTTGCCGGTCAGCTCGCCGCCGGATTCGGAGATCTCGACCACCGACTTGGGTTTGCCGGTGGTGTCGTCGATCGTGGTCCAGGTGCCCACCGGCGTCAGGTCGGCGGCAACAGCCGGCGCAGCGGCAAACACGAGCGTGATCGCGAACAACGCGGGAAGCAGGGGCATGGCACGGCTCCGGCGGAAGGGAGGCTGCAAGGTGACGCGCACGTGCGCGCGCGTCAAGGCGCGCTGCAGCGCAGCGGCTGGCATAATGGGACTCTTGCCGCCGCCTTTCCCCGCATGAGCGAAGACAACGAAGCGCGCGTCCGCCGCCTGCTGGCCGGCGTGGTCGACCCGCATACCGGCCAGGACCTCGTCTCCGGCGGTGCCTTGCGCGGCGTGGGCGTGGCCGGCAACGACGTCTCCATCGACATCCAGCTGGGCTACCCGGCAGCGTCGGCGCAGGCCGCGCTGGCCGACGCGGTGCGCGCGGCGCTGGGCACCGATCCCGCCATCGGCCACGTCGCGGTCAGCATCGGCACGCGCGTGCGGGCCCACGAGGTGCGCGAGGGGCTGACGCCGTTGCCGGGCGTGCGCAACGTGATCGCGGTCGCTTCGGGCAAGGGCGGCGTGGGCAAGTCCACCGTCGCGGTCAACCTGGCCATCGCCCTCTCGCAGGCCGGCCAGCGCGTCGGCCTGCTCGACGCCGACGTCTACGGCCCCTCGCTGCCCACCCTGCTCGGCCTCAACCGCCGTCCCGAGATGCGCGACGACCGCATCCAGACGCTCTCCGCCTGGGGCCTGCACACCATGTCGATCGGCTACATGGTCGATGCCGGCACGCCCCTGATCTGGCGCGGCCCGATGGTGATGGGCGCCCTGGAGCAGATGATGGGCGAGGTCGCCTGGCCCGACCTCGACGTGCTGGTGATCGACATGCCCCCCGGCACCGGCGACGCCCAGCTCACCATCGCCCAGCGCGTCGCCCTGGCCGGCGCGGTGATCGTCTCCCCCCCGCAGGACATCGCGCTCGCCGACGCCCGCCGCGGCATCGCGATGTTCCAGCACACCAACGTGCCGGTGCTGGGGCTGATCGAGAACATGAGCTACTTCGTCTGCCCGCACTGCGGCGAGCGGGCCGAGATCTTCGGCCACGGCGGCGCCCGCACCGAGGC
>JAEZQX010000392.1 GCA_023441105.1 Pseudomonadota bacterium
GGCCGCCGCCGGCGGCGCGTCGCTGGATGCGGCGTCGATCAGCGCGGCGTCCTCGTCGACGCGCAGCTGCCGTTCGCGGGACAGTCCGCTCAGGTCCGCATGCGCCGCTTCCGTGATCACGAGTGACAGGCGCGCATCCTCGGCCATGTAGGCGAGGCGCTCGCGCGGGAAGCCCGGGTCGAGCGGGACGTAGGCGGCGCCGGCCTTCAGCACGCCGAGCAACGCGGGCAGCAGTTGCGGGCCGCGTGACAGCGACAGCCCGACCCGGTCGCCGGCGCCGATGCCACGGTGGCGCAGCAGGTGGGCGTAGCGGTTCGAACGCGCTTCGAGCTCGCCGTAGCTGAGCCGGCTGCCGCCGGCGATGACGGCGGTGGCCGCCGGCGTGGCAGCAGCCCGGGCCGCGATCCACTGCTCGATCCGCGCCCGCTCGTCGAGCGGCATGGCGGTCGCGTTCCACGCTGCAAGGCGCGCGTCGGGTTGCGATGGCGGCGCCGCCGGCACGTCCGACTCGACCGGCGCGTACGAGGCGGCCGGCTCGGTCGACGTGACCGGCTCGGTCGGCGTGACCGGCATGCCGGGTGTGACGGCGCTCGGCGGGAAGGCTGCCTTCAGGCGCGGCCCCTCGGCCAGCTCGATGATCACGTCGCGCAGGTCGGCGACGATCTCCCGCGCCCGCGCGGGGGTGAAGAATTCGGTGCTGTGGTGCAGGTCGAGCGTCAGCCCGTCGGGCAACTCGTAGAAGTTGAAGAACAGCTCGGACAGCAGCCCGCGCTTGCGACCCTCGTGCATCGAGGCCTCGAGCGGCGCCCAACCCGACAGGTCGACCTTCGGGTTCAGGTTGAAGAACACACCGGTGAGCGGCGGGCGATCGCCCCTGCTCGGCAGCCGCAGCGCCCGGGCGACCGTGCCCTGCGTCATCAGCGGCTGGTCGAGCGCGTCCATCAGCGTGCGGCGGACCTGGGCGAGCAATGCCGCATCGCGGGTCCCGGGCGGGCACGACAGCCGGAGCGGCAGGTCCAGCACGCCGTCCGCGAGCAGCGGCCCATGGCGGGCGAGGCTTTGCTCGGCGAACGGAATGCTGACGACAAACTCGTCCTGCTGTCCGCGCCTTGCCAGCATCCGGGAGACCGCGGCGAGCAACCACTGGAACAGCGTCGTCCCCGAAGCCTTGGCGGCATCGCGGATGCCCTGGAACACTGCGCCGTCGAACCGCTCCCGGATCGTGTCGGCCGTGTACTGGCGCGGCGTCGGCGGCACCCGGTCGCCGAGTGCGAGCGGGCTGGGCGGAGCCCGCAGCACGTCCTGCCACCACGCCAGCGCCTCGCAGCCTTCGAGGCCGTCGAAGCGCGCGGTCTCGGCCTGCGCGAAGTCCAGGGGCGATTCGGCGGCTTCGAGCTGCGGCGCGAGCCCCGCGCAGCGCGCGCGATACGTGGCAGCGAGCTCGCTGTTGAAGACGCTCGAGGCCCAGCCGTCGAAGATCAGGTGGCTCGCCACCAGGTGCACGACCGTGCGGCCGTCGGCCAGTTGCAGCAGGCTCACCGCCGCGAGCGGCGCGGCGTCGAGCGGAAAGTCGCGCTCGCTGGCCCGTGTGCAGAAGGCATCGAGCGCCTGGTCGGCGTCCGGCTGGTCGCGCAGGTCGACGTCGGCCACGGCGAGCGCCGCCGCCGGGTCGATCAGCTGGCGCGGCTCCTCGAGGTCGAACCGCAGGCGGAACGCCGGATGACGGGCGATCACATCGGCCAGCGCCGTCCGCAACGCATCCCGGTCGACAGCGCCGCGCAGGCAGACGCAGAGCGATTCGTTGAGCGCCCGCCGCGCATGCGCATCGAAGCCGCCGGCCAGCCAGCGCTCGGTCTGGCCCGCGGTCAGCGGCGCCGAGGCGGGCGCCGTCGGTTCGGTCCGGCGCTTCTCCGGGCCGCCGGGTCGCGGCGTGATGAAGCCCAAGCCCATCAGCTCGTCGAGCGCGTTGATGAAGACTTCGAAGACGCGGGCCGATTCCGCGTCGCCGAAGGCCTCGGTGAAGAAATGGCCGAACTGCTCGTAGAGGTGCAGCCCGTGGAAGCGGGCGAGGAAGTAGAACAGGCTGACGTAGCGCTGGTCCGCGTCCCAGTGCAGTCGCCACAGCGAGGCGCAGTGGACCGCCCGGACCGGCGCCCCGCGGAGCGCGAACGCCGTGTTCAGGCGGTCGACGAGGGCCTGGGTGGCATCGTTCAGGCGCCGGTACAGGCCCCGTCCGCTGCGCTTCAAGTGCTTCAGGGTGGCGTGCGCGGCAGCCAGCGCCAGCGGGTGGCGCACGAAGGTCCCGGCGAAATAGGTCACGCCGGCTTCCGGATAGGAGTCGTCGCCGTACTGCCAGGAGCCGCCGTCGAGCGCGTCGAGCCAGTGCGATCCGCCGGCGATCGCCGCGAACGGAAGTCCGCCGCCGATCACCTTGCCGTAGGTCGCCAGGTCCGCTCGGACGCCATAGAACTCCTGTGCGCCGCCGGGCGCGACCCGGAAGCCGGTGACGACTTCATCGAAGATCAGCGCGCAACCGGCGTCGTCGGCGATCCGGCGCAGTGCCTGGACGAATTCGCGCGGCTGCACCGTCGGATGCTTGTTCTGGATCGGCTCCGTCATGATCGCCGCCAGCTCGGGGCCGCGGGCGCGCAGCACCTCGAGCGATGCATCGCTCGCCCAGTCGAGGACGATGATGTTCTCCACGGCATTGGCGAGAATGCCGGGGGCGGCCGATACCGAGCGCAGCTGGCGCGTGCCGCGGACGATGACTTCGTCGAAGATGCCGTGGTAGGAGTTGGTGAAGATCGCGATCGTCTTGCGGCCGGTGACGCAGCGCGCGATCCGCATCGCGCCCATCACCGCTTCGGAGCCGGTGTTGCAGAACGCCACCCGCTCCATGCCGGTGAATTCCGCGATCAGCGCCGCCACCTCCGCCGCCAGCGGATGCTGCGGCCCGACTTCGAAGCCGGCCTCGATCTGCTGGTGCAAAGCCGCGATCACCTCGCCCGGCTGGTAGCCCAGGAGGTTGCCGCCGAAGCAGCTCAGCAGGTCGATGTATTCATTGCCGTCGAGATCCCACAGGCGGGCACCGTTGGAGCGGTCGACCACGATCGGGTAGACCAGATCCTTCCAGCCGGCATGGAAGCCGGTGACGACGCGAGGATCGGCCATCAGGCTGCGGTGCTGCTGCGTGAAGGCCTTGGACTTCTGCGACCTGGCGTTGTAGCGGGCCGTGAAGTCCTGCAGCCACGCCGTCTGCCGCGGCGACAGATCCTGCGAGGTCTGCAGCGTCTCCCGCGGCGACGCGCCGAACGGCGCGTCGACCAGGGCGCGATTGGCGACCGGTTCCGCGGCGCCGCTGCCGGCGGCTGCCTGTGCGGGCGGTGCCGCCTGCGTCGTCGCCTGCTGCGATGCAGTCGCCGCGGGTGCCATCGCTGATGCCATCGCTGGTGCCATCGCTCGCGCCGGCGAGGCCGGCGATGCGCCAGCTGCCGGTGAGACCGCTGCCGTCCTTGCCGGGCTCGGCGCTTCGCCGCGGCCGCTCAGCAGCGAGAGGTGCTCCGACATCAGTCGCATCTGCTGGTCGATCACGTGCCTCACCAGGTCCTGGTCCGGTGCCGCCAGCCCGGGCTGCCCCGATGCCTGCCGCAGGAGCTCGGCAGCCGGCGCAACGACGGATGGGTATCCGGCTGGCGTCACGGTCACGGCGCCGGCCCGCGACGCATCCGCCAGGCGACCGGCCGCCACCGGTCCGGCCGCCAGGGGCAGGTCTGCGG
>JAEZQX010000502.1 GCA_023441105.1 Pseudomonadota bacterium
GCCGGAGGCCGATGGCGTTCGGCAGGCATGAATAGTCCGCAGGGACTGTTCATGTCCGGCCTCACCCCCTTGAATCGCTCCGCGATTCGGGATGGGGCGCCGCATGAGGCCGGGCAAAGCCCGATCCTCGGCGGCTACTGGGTGCGGGGCGGTGAGTGGTGCGCAGGGTGAGGCCAGGTTTGGCTGAGTGGCACCCGATGCCAGGGACGAGGGGGCGGGCGGCCGATGCTCATTGCGCCGCGGCCGCTGGATTGAATCAGCTCCTATGCGTGGGTCGCGCTTCGGAGCGAATGGAGCAACTGAAATGGAAGAGATGAAGCAGTCTGCGGCGCTCGAGCGGGTTTCCTCGAGCCGCTGCTTCGACGGCGAGCAGCTGGTCTTTGCGCACCTGTCGGCCGAAACCGGCACGCGCATGCGCTTCGGCATCTATCTGCCGCCGCAGGCGCGCAGCGGGCGCGTGCCGGTGCTGTACTGGCTGTCCGGCCTGACCTGCACCGAGGAGAACTTCGTGACCAAGGCCGGTGCGCAGCGCATCGCCGCGCAACTCGGGCTGGCGATCGTTGCTCCCGACACCAGTCCCCGCGGCCTCGGCTACGAAGGCGAGGACGACAGCTATGACTTCGGCACCGGAGCCGGCTTCTATGTCGACGCCACCGAGGAGCCCTGGGCCCATGGCTACCGGATGTATTCGTACGTCAGCCGCGAGCTGCCGGCGCTGGTGGCCGCCGAGTTCCCGGTCGACGCGGCGCGCACCGGTATCTTCGGGCACTCGATGGGCGGCCATGGCGCGCTGACGGTGGCGCTCAAGAATCCGGCGCTGTTTCGCAGCGTGTCGGCGTTCGCGCCGATCTGTTCGCCCACTCGTTGCCCCTGGGGCGAGAAAGCGCTGACGCATTATCTCGGCTCCGACCGCGAAGCCTGGAAGGACTACGATGCCAGCCTGCTGGTGGCAAGCCGGGGGTGGTCGGGACCGCCGCTGCTGGTGGACCAGGGAACCGCTGACGGTTTCCTCGCCGAGCAGCTCAAGCCCGAGCTGCTCGAGGAGGCCTGCGGCAAAGCGGGCGTCGGCCTGGTGCTGAACCGCCGGGAGGGCTACGACCACAGCTACTTCTTCATGGCGACGTTCATGGAGGAGCACCTGAGGTATCACGCTACCAACCTTGGTTGAATTGCGTCTGGCAGGCGCTATTCGCTGTAAATTCGCTGGAGGGCGCGAACTCCTCGGCCGCTGCCGCCGCGGGATTGCCGCCAGCTGCGGGAGCGCGCCTCCGAATGAGGCGACGCGCGACGACTCGAAACACATCGGCCCAGCGCCGGCGAGGTGACGAATGAAGGTGCATAGCGATTCTTTCGCGGACGGCGCCGTGATTCCGGCAAGGTATGCCTTCGCCAGGATCGATCAGGCGGCTCATGTTGCCCTGTCCGACAACGCCAATCCCCACCTGGCGTGGGAAGGCTTTCCGGCGGAGACCCGGTCGTTCGCAGTCGTGTGCCACGACTATGACGTCCCGTCCAAGGCGGATGACGTCAACCAGGAAGGCAGGGAGATCCCTGCGTCGCTGCCGCGGGTCAGCTTCCATCACTGGGTCCTGGTGGACCTGCCGCCGTCGACGACATCCATCGCCGAAGGGGAGCATTCGCACCAGGTGACGCCAAAGGGCAAGTCGGGGCCCGAAGCCCGCCATGGCGCTCGCCATGGGATCAACGACTACACCCAGTGGTTCGCGTCGGACCATGATATGCGTGGCGACTACTACGGCTACGACGGTCCCTGCCCGCCGTGGAACGATTCGATCGCACACCATTACGTCTTCACCGTCTACGCCCTGGACGTGGAGCGGCTGCCGATCGAAGGCCGCTTCGACGGCCAGCAGGCGATGGAAGCGATCAACCGGCATGTGCTCGACAAGGCCTCGATCACCGGTGTCTACAGCCTCAATCCGCGGGTGGCCTCGGGGCTGGGACCGCAGGCGGGAACCGCCGGCTGAGCGCGGCCTGCTGAAGGCCGCGGCTGGAGTAGCGGCCGACGGCAACGGGGCAACCCGGTGGGCCGGGGCTGCGGGGACCAAGAAGTTGGATGCGGGCTGGCGGAGAGCAGGGGGCGCCGGCCGGCACTAGCCGAAGATGCCCTGCAGGTACCAGCTTGCTTCGACGTCGCGTCCCGGGCCTTCGTCCGGGGCGGCCTGGTTGCCGCGGGTGCGATAGATCCAGAACCATTGGGCGTGCTCGTCTTCGGCGATGAAGTAGTCCCGCTGGACCAGGTTGCAATCCCACCAGCCGCCTTCGATCCGCTCCGGACCACTGAGCAGTTTCAGCGGACCGTGCCACCACGGCCGCTGGTTGCGCTCGCGCAAGGCGACCGGCTGGTGCAGCAGCCACAGCGGCCGGGGAGTAGGACCCGGAACGGCGACAGTCGGCACTGTCCGCCGTCCGCTGGCAGCGGCGCCCGGCATCGCCATCCCTGCGGCAAGGGGGTCCAGCGGTTCCTGCGGTTCCGCCGCTGACGCTGGCGCCGCTGACGCCGCTGACGCCGCTTCCGACGTGGCCGGACGCGAGTCGGCTGCCAGGGTGGCGGCCGGCTGCCGTGCCGACCGGCTCGATCTTGCCGCGGACCTCACGATCGGCTTGGCCGCCGATTTCGTCTTCCGGTGGCCCGGCGACGCCGCAGCCGGGCGGGCAGGATCTTCGACGGTCTCGATGCGGTAGGCGGCCTCGGGCCGGTGGTCTGCCGCCAGCAGCACGCGCTGGACCTGGTCGCGGCCCAGCCGTGCCTGCAGGCGTTCGACCAGCCGGCCGAGGTTCTCCTCGCTGGAGGCGGTGACCGGAAAGAGCTGGCGGTCAGCGGCTTCGGCCGGCACGATCTCCTCGCAGCGCAGGTGCAGCGTGTGGACCGCACTCGGCAGCCTGGTCACCGCCAGCCTTTCCCGCAGCACCGCCAGCATGCGGTCGACATCCCGGGCAGGGCTGGCAAAGCGGGCCTCGATCAGGGTGACGGGGCCGCCGGATCCACTCCAGCCGGTCCGACGGGTGCGGTCATGGCGAGCTTCCAGCACGAACTGGCGTACGGCGCTGTGCCGGGCCGCCAACCAGCCGGCCAGCTCGCACAATTGCCGCCGGGCGGCAAACAGCAGGGCTTCGGCATGCTCCACGTCTGCCAGCAACTCGAGGGTGGAGGCGAACTGCAGCGGCGCTTCGAACCACGGCCGCAGCTCCGGCTGGCGCCCCAGCGCCAGGTCCATCTCCAGCAGCAGCGGCTTGCCGAAGCGCCGGGCGAGCCCGCTGCGGGGCAGTTGCGACAGGTCCCTGAAGACCTGGGCACCGATCGCGTCGATGGTGTCGCGATGCGGCTCCAGGGAGGCCAGCAGATGGACCGGCAGGCGCGCGAGGCGCGCGCTCAGCTGGGTGTCGGTCCTGGCGGTGATGCCATCCTGCCAGCGGGCGAACAACCAGGCGGAGGTGGCGGTGGGCGCGCAGCCGATGGCGATGCTGTAGCCGAGCGCCTGCAGGTCCGACCGCAGGCGCTGGGTCAATGCTTCCAGTCCGCCGAAGAGCCTCAGGCTGGCTTCGATATCCAGCAGCAGACCGGCCTGCGAATGCCCCTCGTCCGGCATCTGCAGGCTCAACCGCGGGGTGTATTGCAGTGCCCAGCTGCCGAGCTGCTGCAGGGCCTGCTGTTCCCTGGCGAGCTCCCGCTCCCGGATGATCAGGGATGGCGCCAGCGCGAGGGCGGTAGCGCGCTTCTGTCCCGCCTGCACGCCGACTGCACGGGCCGATGGATTGGCCTGCTCGACATGCGACCGATTGCAGATGGCAAAGGGCAATGGCTCTGGCAGGCGCGCGGCACCCGCCAGGTGAGAAGGATCCGGTCGCTGGTCGGGGGCGGCATCCTGCCAGCTCCGCTGGAAGACCTCCAGTGGCAGGTGCGGCAGATACAACCCGAGCCATAGCATGGATCACGACGCACGATCACGAAGGCACGGAAGTGGGTTCCATGCGCACATGGATACCCTGCATGGGCTGGCGTTGCGTCGGCTCCACCCGGGCCGGCTGGCCCATGCGCAGCTTCAGGGCCAACGGCGGCTGCGGCAGGCTGATCAGGACCGGATCTGCCAGTAGCGGCCCGCGCCGCTTGAGCAACTGCACCGCCAGGCTCTGTTCCGGGCGCGGCAGCAGCAGCAGGCGCAACGGCGCCGGCGAGGATTCGAACTGGGCAGGAAGCTCGCGAAACAGGAACACCGGTCCGCGTGATGACTGGGCGGCCAGCTGCATCCGCCGCAGGTGCTCCGGCCGGGTCTTGTCCTGGGGCAGCCAGGCGAGCAGCGCGCCGAAGCTGGTGCTCTTCAGTGTCTGCTCCACCGCCCACAGCCGGTCTGCCGCATTGGGCGCCTGGATGATGATCAGGTAGTTCAGGTCGATGCCGAAGCTGGCGAGGGCGGGCGCATAGGGAATCAGCGGCGGTGCCAGCATGATCACCACCTTGCGCTCCAGGGTCAGCTGCCGAAGCATGGGAATCAGCAGCCGCAGCTCGCCGACGCCCGGATTGCGGGCGATCAGCTCCGTGAGCATGCCCAACGGCCAACCGCCGCCCGGCAGCTGGCTGTCCAGCTCCGGGAAACGGCTGGGATGTGCTGCCACGGTGGCGCTGCCGAGCTGGTCGGCGCGCCAGAGCTGCTGGTGGATCCGCTTGGGCGAGGCAACGACCGCCGAATCCGATGAGGGGACGGATGAGGCGGTGGAAGCGCCTGGCGAGGCTGCCGCCAGGGCGGCTGGCAAGGCGGTGGTCGCGACGTTGGAAGATCCTGCTGACATCCGGGTGGGCTCCTGCTGCTGCTCCTGTCGATGCCTCAGAGCGAGGCCGTCTTGCGGATCAGGCCGACACCGATGCCCTCGAGAGCGAAATCCTCGCTGCGTGCATCCACCACGATCGGCTGGAAGTCCGGGTTCTCCGGCAGGAGCTCGATCCTGCCGCCGGTGCCATGACGGCGGAAACGCTTGACGGTGACGTCGTTGCCGATGCGGGCCACCACGATCTGGCCATTGCGGGCTTCCGAAGCCTGCTTCACCGCCAGCAGGTCCCCGTCCAGGATGCCGGCGTCCCGCATGCTCAGGCCGCGCACCTTCAGCAGGTAGTCCGGCCGGGTGCTGAACAATTCCGGATCGAGCGCATAACTCGCCTCCACATGTTCCTGCGCCAGGATGGGACTGCCTGCCGACACCCGCCCGACCAGGGGCAGGGTCAGCGAACCCTGGACGGCATGCAGGGCGGTATCCAGCAGGTTGGCGGCACGGCTGCGGCGAGCGCCTGCGGTGCCGGCGCCGTTCCGGACGGCCGGCGCCGCCGACGGCGGCGAGACGAGGCGAATGCCGCGGGAGGCGCCGGAGGTGAGTTCAATGACCCCCTTGCGGGCCAGCGCCTTGAGATGCTCTTCCGCCGCATTGGCGGAACGGAAGCCTAGTTCGGCGGCGATCTCTGCGCGAGTGGGCGGAAAACCGGTGGTGGCTAGGTGGCGCCGGATCAGGCCGAGGATTTCCAGTTGACGAGGGGTCAGTTCACGCATGGCACGGGCTCCGGGCTTGGGACCGCCGAGGCGCTCGGCAGGATCGATGACTGTGATTTTATACAGTATCGGAGGGGCGGCAAGTATTTTTTCCGCCCCATACTCCCTAAACCCAAAAAGCTGTACACTAAATCGTCGAATGCCGGCATTCGCTGGTCATACGGTTGCTGGGCCTTCATGTTGATGGGCTTACGCTGTGGTTCTCCGCTCGACTCCCTGAACCTCGTTGCAGGATGGTTCTCTCGCTCCACTGGCGCTGACACGCAAGCATCGTTCAATCCCCCGATCATCGATCTGCTGCGCCCCATGGATCCGAGCCGAGTACGGTAACCCCGCACCCATCGATCTCCCCACCGCGCCCCACCCCCCCACTCCCATGGTCAAGTATTCGAGGACGTTTGACGTCTGCTCAAACAGGGTCAAGCGTCTCGAACGGGTTGCATTCCCAGGTCCTTCCCGGCAGGCTGTCTACGCAGGCTGCAAAGAGTTGCCCGGCGATGCAATGTTTTTCATCTTCTCCGAGACTTTTGCATGTCGACCAAGATTTATGTAGGCAACCTGCCTTGGCGCGCAACCGACGCGCAGCTGACCCAGTTGTTCTCCGCCCATGGCGAGGTCAGTGAAGCACGCGTCGTCACCGACCGCGAGACCGGCCGTTCACGAGGCTTCGCCTTCGTGAGCATGGCTTCGCCTGAAGCCGCGCGAGCTGCCATCGCGGCCCTGAACGGTCACACCCTGGAAGGTCGCGCGCTCGTCGTCAACGAAGCGAACGAGCAGGCTCGTCCTGGTGGAGGAGGGGCCCGTCGTCCAGGCGGCGGCGGGGGCTACGGAGGTGGAGGTGGCGGTGGCGGCTACGGCGGCGGGGGTGGCGGCGGCCGCAGCCCGTACGGCGCCGGCGGTCGCGGCTGAAACTCGCACACTGCATCGCCTGGCCGCTGCGGCGGCCTGATCGAACCAGATCGCCCGAACGGCGAGTAGTCGGCGGGCTTCCGGGCAAGCCACCGTTCGGGAGGTTGTACCGGGTCGGCTGGACCGGCCGGGTCAGTCTGCCTGCGAGGGCGCCGGGGTCTTCGAGCCAGATGGCTTGAGGCCCGGTTCGAACGCATCGAGCAGACCTGGGGCAGTGCCGGTGGCTGCCCGTGCTTCGTATTGCCCCGATTTCCGATGGCTCGGGCTGTCGAGGGCGCTCTCGAAGCCTTGGCGCGCTGCCTCGTCCAGCGCGTCGTCCGTCTGCACCCAGTGGTCTCGCCGGCAACGCACCAGCCACACGCTGCGCGGCCCGGAACGGCGTGACGGTGTGCAACGACTGCGGCATCTACAACGTGGCATGATCGACTAGATAAGCATGACCGCGGGCGGTTACCGCCAGGGGGGAGTTCCATGAGACGCTGGAACGAACGGATCGCCAGGGTCGCCTGCGCGTGGCTGGCCGCCCTCATGCTGGCTTCGGCCGGTGTTCGCGCGCAGGATCAGCAAGCCGCGCACCCGGCTTTCAAGGCGGAGGAGATCGAGGCGCTGGTGGCGCCGATCGCCCTCTATCCGGATTCGCTACTCTCGCAGGTGCTGATGGCCTCCACCTATCCGCTGGAGATCGTCTACGCCACACGCTGGCTGAAGGCCAACCCCAAGGTCAAGGGCGAGGCGGCCATCAAGGCGGCCGAGAGCCAGCCCTGGGATGCAAGTGTCAAATCGCTGCTCGCCTTTCCACAGGTGCTCGAGCCGATGAACGACAAGCTCGAGTGGACGCAGAAGCTGGGCGATGCCTTTCTTGCGCAGCAGAAGGACGTGTTCGCCGCCGTGCAGCGCCTGCGTGGCAAGGCGCAGCAGATGGGCACCCTTCAATCCAGCGAGCAGCAGAAGGTGATCGTGGAGCCGGCGACGACACCGGAGCAGGCCGGGCAGACCATCGTACGGATCGAACCGGCGGATCCCCAGGTGATCTACGTACCCACTTACAACCCGACGGTGGTGTACGGCACCTGGGCCTATCCGTACTACCCGCCGTACTACTGGCCGCCGTACTCGGCCTACTACCCCTACTACCCTGGCGCGGCGCTCGCATCGGGTATCGCCTGGGGCATCGGCTTCGCCGCCGCCGGCGCCATCTTCGGCAACTGCAACTGGGGTGGCAACGACATCGACATCGACATCAACCGCGCCACCAACATCGATCGCAACTTTGACCGCAGCAGGGCGCAGAACGGCCGCTGGCAGCATGATGCGAGCCACCGGCAGGGCGTTGCCTACCGGGACAACGCCACGCGCGACAAGTTCGCGGGGCAGGGCGGCCAAGGCCGGCTCGCCGGACGCGATGGCGTTGGCGACCGCGGCGGCCTTGGCGACCGGGGCGGCGTCGGCG
>JAEZQX010000533.1 GCA_023441105.1 Pseudomonadota bacterium
CGGCGTCGGCGTGTCGCTGCCGCGTCCGCGCCGTTTGCCGCCGACAACCGACCGTGCCGAGCGCCGGCGACCGACAGAGAACGTCGAGGTGGGCAGTGACGGATCTGACGGGTTCGCTGATTGACCCGTCTCACGCGCGCGGGCGCACATCGAAGAAGACGCCTCCGTCACTCGCCCCAGGCGAAAGGCGTCCTTCCTGATGAAGTTGCCATGCGGGGGGCGCGAGCGTGACGCTTGGCCATCGTCAGGGTAGAAACGGAGGTTTGCGGGGTTTTGCGGTTTGCAGGCCGGCGCCGCCGCCACGGCCATCGGCCGGAAGGACGCCCAGGTTACGCACACCGTGCGCACCTCAGGGGGTCGACACTGCATTCCGACCCTTTGCGGCGCGGCCAACCGTCACCGACTTCACCGGCCGTATTCAGCGCGGCAATCTGCTACTGATCGGGCACTGCGCTCGCTGCGGGGGCGAGGTTGCGCGCATGGTCGACGGAGGATGAGCCGCCATGCCGCACCGCAAAGACCGCCCGCCCGTCGCGCCACGCCGTAGCTGCGGAGTTACGGCGTCTTCCTCCGGGAACAACCGCGTCTACAGCTACCAGGCGTATGTGAATCTGCTTTCCCGCCGACGAGGTGCACACCGCAGATTGCCAATGGACTTTTAAAGGTCTATATTCGGTCTCCAACCATCACGACACTGCGGCCATGCGCTACTCATCCCAAGTCAAGCCCATCAGCTACCTGAAGGCCAACGCCGCCGAGGTGCTCAGCCAGCTTGCCGAACAGCGCGAGCCTCTGGTCATCACGCAGAACGGCGAAGCCAAGGCCGTGCTGCAGGACGTGGCCTCCTTCGAGGAAACTCAGGAGACCTTGGCCCTGCTGAAGATCCTGGCACTTGGCCAACAGGACGTCGAGGAAGAACGGATCAAGCCGGTCGCCGATGTCGTGGCGCGCCTACGCGCAAAGCGAGCCGCGACCTGATGGTCGGTAAGCCGACGCGCTACGAGGTTCTGCTCACGCAAGGCGCCGAACAGGACCTGGAGGCGATCCACGACTACATCGCCGAGTTCGACAGCGTGGCCAACGCGAACCACGTGCTTGATCGCTTGATGGCAGTCGTGGACGGGCTGGCACAGTTCCCCGAGCGCGGCAGCTACCCCAAGGAGCTCGTTGCGCTGGGTATCAAGGCCTACCGACAGACGGCATTCAAGCCGTACCGGGTGATCTATCGCGTCCTCGGCAGCCGGGTGGTGATCTACCTGATCGTCGATGGCCGGCGTGACATGCAGTCCGTGCTGGCGCGAAGGCTTCTGGGCGCTTGACCCGCGGCAACCCGCGCGATGGCAACCGCCGGATTCCCTGCGCTTGCCGCTCTATTACCGGCATCTCTTCATTGGCCCTGTCCTATAGCTATTGAGCGCAACGGCTGGTTTTTGCCATCGACAGCCGCCCGCCACCACCTGCCGCGAGGTCCACGAGTCTGGGAAGAATCAGGAATGTGTCAGTCGGGCGACGGCAGCGACACCCCTTCAACGCCTGTGCCTGTAACTGGGGGCTGGCGTTAGTTCAGCGTCGAGGATCGGGCGCGCCAATCGATGCCGCACTTCATGGCGCTGCTTGCCGGGCGGGAGCTGGGAGTGGAGTTGACGCCGATCCCGTATCGCGGCGGATCGGCATCGATGCAAGGCGCCGCAGCCGGGGAAACGGCGATGGCGATGGGCACTGAGGGGTCTGCCCGGGCGTTGCATCAGGCAGGGAAGATCCGGGTGCGGGCGACCACGTGGGACCGGCGCTCGCCATTCTTCGCGCAAGCGCCGACGTTCCGCGAGAGTGGGATTGCCCTCGGGCAGCGGGAGTGGTTCGGGACGTTCCTGCCCGCTCGGGCGTCCGATGCGCAGGTGCGCGCCGTTGCGACTGCCATTCGGGAGGCCGTGGAAGAGTCCGATGTACAAGAGACCTGGGCCCGCAACAGCCTGATCGTCGAGGCCGCCGGCCCTGCTGCGCTCGGGGAAGCGATGCGATCCGAGCACGACTTCTGGGGCCCGATCGTGCGTGCGTCGGGGTTCACCGCTGAGAGTTGACGGGCGAGTTTCGGCAACCCCATTAAGCGATGGCGCGACTACACCAATGCGGAGAAGGATAGCGCCGCGGCCGCACGACGCTTGACTGTCGGGCAGGTAAAGCTCACCCTGTGATACTTCGAGATGGCAGAAGACTCGTTTTGCCATCATGGGTGTTGCGCCAGCGAGCACCAGTGCCGTCGGCCATCCGACGGGCAAGCGCATCCGCGAACTGACGATCACGCCGGACAAGCTGCTTTAAAGTGGAGCAACCCTCACGCTCACCCCGGTTGCCGGCCGCGGCCTCGGAGTTCGTGCACGCATGCAGCCTGGCCGAGCTCGAAGCCAAGGGGCGACTCCTGCTGCACGGCCGCCATTCCCCGATCCTGGTGGTTCACGATGGCGGACGCGTCTTCGCGCTCGACAACCGCTGCCCGCATATGGGTTTTCCCCTCGATCGCGGCAGCATCGGGGACGGCATCCTTACCTGTCATTGGCATCACGCGCGCTTCGATCTGGCCAGCGGCTGCACCTTCGACCTCTGGGCCGACGATGTTCCCAGCTGTACGGTCGAGGTGCGTGACGGGGAAGTCTGGGTCAATCCGTCGTTTGGCCATGGCGACGCGTCTGGCCACTGGCGCGCCCGGCTCGACGACGGCCTGGCCCACAACCTCGGCCTTGTGATCGCCAAGGCCGTCCGGGGACAACTCGCCGCCGGCGTACCCGCGCCGGCGATACTCCGGCAGGCGGCGTTGTTCGCCGTCCGGAACCGTGACGGTTGGGGAATCGGTGTGACCATCCTCACGGCGCTCGGGAATCTGCTCCCGATGCTTCCGGAGGAGGAAACCTACCTCGCGCTCTTCCACGGCGCCCGGAGAGTGGCAGCGGACTGCGACGGCGAGGTGCCGCGGCGCGCGCGCGCTCCGCTCGCGAGTCGGCCCCAGCCATCGAGGCTCGAGCGCTGGCTTCGACAATGGAGCGCCGTGCGCCATCGGGAGGCGGCCGAGCGCACCCTGCTCACCGCCATCGCCACCGGTACCCCGCCAGCCGGACTTGCTGGCCTGCTGTTGGCAGCGGCGACCGACCGCCCATTTGCCGACGGCGGCCATTCGCTCGATTTCATCAACAAGGCCTGCGAGTGCCTCGACCTGATCGGTTGGGAGCATGCGGATGCCGTATTGCCGAGCGTGGTCGGGCAGATGGTGGCGGCGCTTGGGGCGGAGGAGACGACGTCGTGGCGTCAGCCCGAGGACCTGGTCGCCCTGTGCGATGAATCAGCGTCGCGGCTCGCCGGGATCTTCGGCACGGCTTCCGGTCCCGGTGGCTGGTCCGGTCATGCGCAGTTGTCGGCCGCGCTCCTCGGCGACGATGCCAGCGAGATCCTGGCCGCGCTCATGGCGGCAGCCCAGGCAGGTGCGTCGCCGGTCGGTCTCGGCCGCTCGCTCGCTTACGCGGCTGCGCTGCGTGTCGCGCGATTCGGCAACGCGAATGAGCATGGGGACTGGGAGACGGCCCATCACGTCTTCACCTACGCCAACGCCGTTCACCAGGCGTTGAAGCGGATCGAGGTGGGGAATGGCCCGCATGGGTCTGGCAGGAATGCCGGAATCGACGCGGCCCGCGGAGTGCTTCACGGGGCGATGGCGGTCTACCTCGCCCGCTACCTCAACGTGCCAACTGCGCGGCTGCCTGGCGAAGGCGGCGATCGGTTGGAGGACCTTCCCGACTCGATCGAGGAGATTCGCCAGGCCTTGCTGGGTGCGTTCGATCGACAGCGGCAGGTCGATACAGCGGCGCGGCTGGTCGCGCGCCATCTCACGCTGGGCCACCAGCCCGAGTCGCTGATCGCGACGCTTGCGCATGCGCTGCTTCGGGAGGATGCGGGCTTTCACGCCTGCCAGATGCTGGAGGCCGGCGTGCGGCAGTTCAACGAGTGGGGCAACACCGATCAAGGTCGGCACATCATGATCGCGGTGGCCCGCTACCTTGCAGCCCATTCGCCCACCGAGCGCTCGGCCTTCCAGACGGCAGACATCGCCCAGCGCCTGCTGCGCGGCGGCGAGCTTCATCAGCCTGCATGAGGGGTAGACTGACATCATGAGCACCCTCGAACGCGCCATCGCCATCGCCGCCAAGGCCCACGCCGGCCAGACCGACAAGGCCGGCGAGCCCTACATCCTGCATCCCCTGCGGCTGATGCTGGCGATGGAGTCCGAACAGGAGCGGATCGTGGCCATCCTCCACGACGTGGTGGAGGATTCCGGCATCACGCTCAAGGACCTGCGGGCGGAAGGATTCGCCGAAGAGGCGGTTGCGGCCATCGACGCGCTGACAAAGCGCGACGGCGAATCGAAGATGGACGCGGCGGCCCGGGCGAAGGTCAATGCGCTGGCACTGCGGGTGAAGCTGGCCGACAACGCCGACAACCAGGACATGATCCTTGTCGCCGATCCGACCGAGGCGGATGTCGCCCGCATCGAGGAGTATCGCCGCATCCGCGCGTTCCTGCTGGCGCCCTGAAGGCCAGACCTACTTCGCCCGCCCGTCGTAGTGCGTCACCGGCACGGCCTGCAGGTCGATCCCTTCGATGCAGCGGATGTTGATCGCCGCCATCTTCACGCCGGACGGGGCCGGCGCTTCGCCATAGGGATGCATGCCGCAGGTGGGGCAGAAGCGGTGCTTGATGACGTGCTTGTTGAACAGGTAGGTGCTGGCATTCTCCTCCGGTGTCAGCAGGCGCAGGTCGCTGCGCGGCACGAACCAGAGCAGCGATCCCTTTCGCTGGCAGATGGAGCAATTGCAGGCGAGGGCGGAGTCGATCTCTCCCGCCACCTCGAACCTGATGCGGCCGCAATGGCAGCTTCCCTGGAAGTTCATTCCGCTTTCCTCGGCGATGGTGAGCCAACGGGTTAAGTATCTGTGTTGCCGGATTGCCTGTCAATCCGTCGGCGCCTGCGTTGCGGTCGCCGGGCCGGTTCGCTACATTAGCCTGCACCCGAGAAAACAGCCGCAGCCGCGAGGCCCGCGGCCACGACGAGGAGACGACATGGCCGGCATGATCCGCAGGCGCACGACGCTTGTACGTTTGGCTTTCGCCACGGCGGCAGCCATCGCGACGGCGTTCGCCGCGCCGGCAGGCGCGCAGGGCGCCGGCGCGCTCACCAAGCCGATCGAGCTGATCGCCCCGGCCAGCCCGGGAGGCGGCTGGGACACCACCGCCCGGGTGCTGGCAGGCGCCCTGCAGGAGGAGAAGATCGTCTCGACGCCGATCACGGTGGTGAACAAGCCGGGTGGCTCGGGTGTCGTGGGCTGGAACTACATGAACCAGCACGCACCCGACGGCCATTTCGTCGCGATGAGCTCCACCGTCATCCACGCCAACGAGCTGCTGGGCCGCACCACCATGTCGCTGAGCGATGTCACGCCGATCGCCATGCTGACCACCGAGTGGCATGCGGTGGTCGTCGGCAAGAACTCGCCGGTCAAGACCGGCAAGGAGCTGATGGACAAGCTCAAGCAGGATCCGGCATCGCTGTCGATCGGCATCGGCCTTGGCGTCGGCAATGACGACTACATGTCCTTCATGAAGGCGGCGAAGGCGGCCGGCGTCGACGTCACCAAGCTCAAGCGCATCGTCATCTTCCCGTCCGGCAAGGAGTTGATGGTCGCGATCCTCGGCGGCCACGTGGACGTGATCTCCACCGGGCTGTCGGAGATCGTCGAGCAGCATCGTGCCGACAAGGTGCGGATCGTGGCGATCTCGGCACCGAAGCGCCTGGAGGGGACGGAATCGGACCTGCCGACCTGGAACGAGCAGGGCATCGACGGCGCCTTCGGCCACTGGCGTGGCCTGTTCGGGCCGAAGGGCATGAGCGCGGAGCAGCTCAAGACCTGGGACGACATGATCGCCAAGGTGGTCAAGACCAAGGCCTGGCAGGACGGCATCGCCAAGAACGGCTGGGACGATGCCTACATGCCAAGCGCGCAATACAAGGACTTTCTCGAGAAAGAGGGCAAGTCGTTTGCCGAGACCTTCGGCGAGCTCGGCATCATGAAGAAGAAGTAGCCGGCAAGGGCGGCAGCAGACCGTAACGAGCGGCTGACCGCTCCCCACGCCTTGAGCGACCAACTCGCCGACCGGATCGTCGCTGCCTGCACGCTGCTGCTGGCAGCCGTGTATCTCTACGCCACGTCGACGCTGCCGACGATGGAGATCGGCGATCCCCTCGGGCCAAAGGCCTTCCCGGTCCTGCTGGGCATCCTGCTCGGGCTGGCCGGCGTCCTGCTGCTGTTGGAGTCGCGGTCCGGGCGCGGCGCCCCCAGCGGCGCGACCGGGCCTGGTGGCCGGCGTGGCGACCGTCACCGTTGCCTTCTTCGCTTTGCTCGAGCCGCTCGGTTACCTGATCGCCTTGTCGCTGTACCTCTTCGTGCTGATGTTCTGGCTGCACCGCCGGTCACCGCTTTCCTGCCTGGCTATCGCCGTACTGTTCGCGCTCGGCAGCTACCTGCTGTTCGCCAAAGCCCTCGGCGTCGTCCTCGCCAAGGGCTTGCTCCACTTCTGAGGCGGCCGCCGGATGGATGTGCTGCCGCATGTGCTCCACGGTTTCGCCGTTGCGCTCGAGCCGGTCAACCTGCTGTACGTGTTCATCGGCTGCTTCCTCGGCACGATCATCGGCGTGCTCCCCGGGGTCGGCCCTTCCGCCGGCATCGCGCTGCTGCTGCCGCTCGCGGCGGGCATGAATCCGACCACGGCGCTGATCATGATCGCCGGCATCTACTACGGCGCGATGTACGGCGGTTCCACCACCGCCATCCTGATCAATACGCCCGGCGAGTCCGGCTCGGTCATGACCACGCTCGACGGCTACCAGATGGCCCGGAACGGACGTGCCGGCGCGGCCCTCGCCATCTCGGCGATCGGCTCGTTCATCGCCGGCACGCTTGGCATCGTGCTGCTCACCTTCCTGGCCGTGCCGCTGTCGGAGGTGGCGCTGTTCTTCGGGCCGGCCGAGTACTTCACGCTGATGGTGTTCGCCCTCACCGCCACCACCGCGCTGGCCGGCGATTCCTTCGCCAAGGGGCTGATCGCCACCGTCCTGGGGTTGGTCATCGCCACGGTCGGCGTCGACCTGCAAAGCGGGCAGGCGCGCTACACCTTCGGCCTGCCGGAACTGCAGGAAGGATTCAACTTCATCATCGTCGTGGTCGGGCTGTTCGCCATCAGCGAGGTCTTCATCGGGATCGAGGAGCACTTGAGCGGCACGCGCCTGCCGATGCGGGTGACCGGGCCGATCTGGCTCACCCGCGAAGAATGGCGTCGCTCGGTGAGGCCGATCGCGCGCGGCGGGCTGCTCGGCTTTGCGGTGGGGGTCCTGCCCGGCGCCGGCAGCACCATCGCCTCGATCCTCGCCTACTCGCTCGAGAAGAAGGTATCGCGGCAGCCGGAAAAGTTCGGCAAGGGCGCCATCGAAGGCGTGGCCGGGCCCGAGGCCGCCAACAACGCTTCCACCTGCGGCGCCATGGTGCCGCTGCTCACGCTGGGCGTGCCCGGTTCCGGCGCCACCGCGATCATCATGGGCGCCTTCATCATGTACGGGATCCAGCCCGGACCGCTGCTGTTCCAGAGCCAGCCGGCGCTGGTCTGGGGGCTGATCGACAGCATGTACATCGGCAACCTCGTGCTGCTGCTGCTCAACCTGCCGCTGGTCGGGCTGTTCGTGCGCTTCCTCTACATCCCCACCGGTATCATGCTGCCGCTGATCCTCGCCATCTCGTCGATCGGCGTCTACTCCGTCAACTACAGCGTCTTCGACCTCTACCTGGCGCTTGGTTTCGGCCTGCTCGGCTACGTCTTCCGCAGGATCGGCGTGCCGCCGGCGCCGCTGGTCCTGGCGCTGGTGCTCGGCGGGATGATGGAGCAGTCGTTTCGGCAGGCGATGACCATCTCGAGTGCCGACCCGCGGGTCTTCCTGCAGAGCGGCATCTCGGTCTCGCTGCTGTGCGCGGCGGCGTTGTCGATCGCAGTGCCGTTCGTGATGGCGCGGATGAGGAAGCACCGCAGTTCCAGGAAGCAATTGGCAGCATGAGCAAGCACGACATCGTCCTGGTGCCGGGAGACGGCATCGGGCCGGAAGTGACCGCCGCCGCGCGGCGCGTGGTCGATGCCGCGGACGTGGCGGTGCACTGGGTCGACGGCCTGGCCGGACTCGAGGCCGTCCGCGTCGCCGGCACGCCGCTGCCGGAGACCACCATCGAGGCAATCCGCCGGGCACGGGTCGCGCTCAAGGGACCGACGGCCACGCCGTTCGGCGGCAGCTACCGCATCGTGTTCCCAGGCAACGGCCGCGACGGTGCGCCGCGCTCCTACCCGAGCGTCACCGTCGCGCTGCGCAAGGAGCTCGGGCTGTTCGTCAACGTCCGGCCGGTGCGCAGCTACCCCGGCATTGCCTCGCGCTACCAGGGCGTGGACCTGGTGATCTTCCGGGAGAACAGCGAAGACCTCTATCTCGGCATCGAGCGCATGCGTGATGCCGACACCGCGGAGGCGACCAAGATCATCACCCGGGGCGCCACCGAACGGGTCGCGCGCTTCGCCCTCGACTACATGCGGCGGACCGGTCGCCGGCGGGTATCGATCATCCACAAGAGCAACATCCTCAAGCTGACCGATGGGCTGTTCCTCGAGGCCGCGCGGGCTGTCCTGGCGCAAGCGCCGGACATCGAGGTCGGCCAGCGGGTGGTCGATGCGGCCTGCATGGACCTGGTGATGAACCCCGAGGCCTGCGACTGCCTGCTGCTGCCGAACCTCTACGGCGATATCGTCTCCGACCTGGCGGCCGGGCTGGTGGGCGGGCTGGGCGTGGCGCCGGGCGCCAACATCGGCAGCGATTGCGCGATGTTCGAAGCCGTGCATGGCACCGCGCCCGACATCGCCGGCCGCGATGTCGCCAATCCGACGGCGATGATCCTGTCGGCGGTCATGATGCTGCGTTATCTCGGCGAGGCCGATGCCGCCGCCCGTATCGACGCCGCCTTGTCCGC
>JAEZQX010000583.1 GCA_023441105.1 Pseudomonadota bacterium
CAGGTGGACATCAAGGGCCGGCGCCGTTCAGCTGCGCGCGCTGCCGGGGTGGGGCCGGATGCCGCTGCCACGCCGGACCAGGGCGATCTTTTCCTCGATGCCGCAGCGTCGACGGGCGGCGAGCCACCGGCCGGCGACGAGCAGCCGGCCCCGGAAGCCTTCCTGCCGCGCATCGCCGCCTACAACGGCGATACGGAATGGGACGACGACGAGCCGATCGACGACAACATCGGCAACTCGATCCACGATCCGCGCGACGGCAACGGCCGGATCCCGCCGAAGACCTCCTCGTCCAAGGTCAATCTCGACGACGACGACTGGCAGCCGAGCTCCGAGACCGCACACCTGGAGGGGATAACCCGATCGATGCGCAAGGACAGCCGGCAGCAGCGCTACGGCGCGGTACCCGGTTTCGCCGCCAAGGTCGGCGTGCCGCGCGATCCCAACGCGCCGCCGCGGCCGCGTCCGGCCAAGCCCTTCGGGCAGCCGCGCGGCAAGCGGCCCGGCGGCAACTTCGCCGGCAAGGGCGGCGGCAACCTGGCCGGCAAGCCGGGCGGTGGCTTCGCCGACAAGGGTGCCGGCGGTGGTGGCGGTGGTGGTGGCAATGGCAATCGCGGCGGCAAGGGTGGCGGTCGCAAGCGCGGACCGGCCGGCAAGGGGCGTCCGCCCGGTTGAGGCGCCCTTGTCGCCTTTGTATCAGCGGGGCGACTGGGTTATACTCCGTGAGCTTAGGGAACCTCAAGCTCATGTCCTGCTGATCATGATGCCAGGCCTTCCCGGCATGCGAAGCGCGGGGTTGTGTGCGGGATAGCGTCGATAAAGAATGAATGGGCTGGCTAAGCCCATTTTTTTTTCCGCGCAACGTCTTTCAGCGGGTCGACAGGCAACGGGTCGATGAACCGGTCGGCAGGCGCAGGTCGGCACAGCAAGAGGGTTGGGAATGGCAGGTGCCACGCCAGGCGGCGAGTTGGCAATGATGATCGAGCCGGTGTTGGGCTCGATGGGTTACGAGCTGGTCGACATCGAATTCGGCTCGGGCGGGCTTCTGCGTGTCGTGATCGACATCAGCGGCGGCGCCCGGCACGTGCAGGTGGAAGATTGCGAGAAGGTGAGCCATCAGTTGGGTCGCCTGTTCATGGTCGAGAATGTCGACTATGACCGCCTCGAGATCTCGTCGCCCGGGCTGGACCGGCCGCTGAAGAAGCCGGCGGATTTCGTCCGCTTCGCCGGCGAGAAGGTGACCTTGCGGCTGCGCGAGCCCATCGAGGGCCGGCGCCAGTTCACCGGGGTCCTGCAGCCCGCCGCGGAGGCGGGTGCCGATGCGGGTGCGGCGGGCGATGCCGACGCGTTGCCGGCGCAGTGGGTGCTCATGTGGTCCGATGAGCCGGCCGAGCCCCAGGGCCGCAAGGGCGCCAAGGGCAGGAATGCCCGGGCCGGCCGGGGTGCCAGGACGGGCAGGAGCGGCAAGGGTGCCGCCAAGGCCGCGGTGGCGGCGCGCAGCGGCGCCGTGGCCGACTGCGGTGCCGGGCCGGAAGAGCAGCCGCAGGGCCAGCGGCTGGAATTTACGTTGGATCAGATAGAGAAGGCCCGGCTGGTGCCGAAGCTCGTTTTCTAGGGGATGCTGTTATGCAGGGTCGAGAGTTGTTGCTGATGGTGGACGCGCTGGCGCGGGAGAAGAACGTCGCGCGCGACGTGGTGTTCGGCGCACTGGAAAGCGCGCTCGCGTCGGCAACCAAGAAGCGCTACAAGGACGAGGTCGACGTCAGGGTCGCCATCGACCGCACCAACGGCGAGTACGAGACGTTCCGTCGCTGGCTGGTCGTGCCCGACGGCGAGCTCGAGGACCACGACCTGCAGATCATCCATTCCGAGGCGCGCAAGCAGATCCCCGACATCCAGATCGCCGACTACATCGAGGAAGAGCTCGAGCCGGTGGAGTTCGGCCGGATCGGCGCCCAGGCCGCCAAGCAGGTGATCCTGCAGAAAATCCGCGATGCCGAGCGGGACCAGATCATCAACGACTTCCTCGCTCGAGGGGACTCGCTGCTGTCCGGCACGGTCAAGCGGATCGACCGCGAAGGCGCGGTGATCGAGTCCGGGCGCATCGAGGCCCGGCTGCCGCGTGACCAGATGATCCCCAAGGAGAACCTGCGCAACGGCGACCGGGTCCGGGCCTGGGTGTCGAAGATCAACCGCGAAGGCCGCGGCCCGCAGCTGTTCCTGTCGCGCACTGCGCCGGAATTCATCATGAAGCTGTTCGAGCTCGAGGTGCCGGAGATCGAGCAGGGGCTGCTGCAGATCAAGGCCGCCGCCCGCGACGCCGGCGTGCGCGCCAAGATCGCCGTGCACACCACCGACCGCCGCATCGATCCGATCGGCACCTGCGTCGGCGTGCGCGGCTCGCGGGTCCAGGCGGTGACGCAGGAGCTTGCCGGCGAGCGCGTGGACATCGTGCTGTGGTCGGAGGACCCGGCCCAGTTCGTGATCGGCGCGCTGGCGCCGGCCAACGTCACCTCGATCCTGGTCGACGAGGAGCGCCACGCCATGGACGTGGTGGTGGACGAGGACAACTTGGCGCTTGCAATCGGCACCGGCGGCCGCAATGTACGCCTGGCGTCCGAGCTCACCGGCTGGCAGATCAACCTGATGTCCGCCGAGGAAAGCGAGCAGAAGCAGCAGGACGAGCGGGCCGGCATCCAGAAGACCTTCATGGACCAGCTCGACGTCGACGCCGAAGTGGCGGACATCCTGATCGACGAAGGCTTCACCGGCCTCGAGGAGATCGCCTACGTGCCGATCACCGAGATGCTGGAGATCGAGGCGTTCGACGAGGACACGGTCAACGAGCTGCGCGAGCGCGCCCGCAACGTGCTGTTGACGCAGGCGATCGCCAACGAGGAGAAGCTGAACACCACCTCCGAGGACCTGCTCTCGCTCGAGGGGATGGACCGCGACCTCGCGGCCCGGCTCGCCGATGCCAACGTGCATACGCGCGACGAGCTGGCCGAGCTGGCCGTGGACGAATTGATGGAAGCAACCCAGGTCGACGAGCAGCGTGCCAAGGACCTGATCATGAAGGCGCGGGCGCACTGGTTCGAGGGCGAGAACGCCTGAGTGGAACCGGGACCCTGATCGGGAGTAGGCGAGTTTGTCGGAAGTCGGTAGTAGCGGAAGGAACCTAATGGCCAGTACGAACGTTGAGACATTTGCCGCGGAGTTGAAGGTGCCGGCCGAGGTGCTGCT
>JAEZQX010000409.1 GCA_023441105.1 Pseudomonadota bacterium
AATTTAAGAACCCCCCCCTCGGCGCGCTGCGCGCGCCTACCCCCTTCCCGCTGCTACCTCGGTCTGAAGCTCGAGACCATCAGCCTGACATGCTCGTTGCAATGGCGTGTGCAACTGGGCGCAAGCCATCTCGAACGGAGAGGGGTGGGGTAGTGCAATATCGCTTGTCCCGTCTCCGTGGGCTGCCCACCATTGCCGTCCAAAGACATCTCCGGAGACTACAGCATGATCCGACTGATCCTGAGCACGCTAGTGCTTGCCTGTGCACCGCTGCTGGCACAGGCACAAACCTATCCCGCCCATCCCATCCGGGTGATCTCGCCGTTCCCCCCGGGTGGCGGCACCGATTTCGTTGCTCGACTGCTCGCCACCAAGTTCGACGAAGTCAGCAATTGGAAGGCGATCGTCGACAACAAGGCAGGTGCCGGCGGCACGCTCGGCCTCACCGAGGCGGCGCGCGCGAAGCCGGAGGGCTATGACGTGGTCGTCGGCCAGAAGGACAATCTGATCATCGCACCTCGCCTCATGCCGGTGACGTTCGATGCAGTGAAGAGTTTCACGCCGATCGGCATGATCGGCACGACACCGATCGTGATCCTGGCCGCCGGCGATTCTCCCTTCAAGAGCTTCGGCGACGTGATCGCTGCGGCCAAGGCCGAACCGGGCAAGCTGACCTTCGGCACGTCCGGCACGGGCAGCGTTTCGCATATCACCAGCGAAATGCTCCGGCAGCAGGCCGGCATTACCCTGGCGCACGTTCCGTACAAGGGCTCGGGCCCTGCGCTGGTGGACCTGATGGGCGGGCACGTGACGCTGGTCGGCTCCTCGATCGCGTCGGCCATGCCGTACCTGCAGTCCGGGCGGATGAGGGCGCTCGCGGTCAGCACCGGCAAGCGCAGCCCGAGGCTTCCGGACGTGCCAACCATCGGCGAACTGGGCTTTCCCAGCTTCGACGTGACGGCCTGGTGGGGTCTGCTCGGGCCGGCCGGGATGCCGGCGGACGTCGTCGCCAGGCTGAACACGGAGTTGAATCGAATACTGGCCCGCGCCGAGGTCCGCGAAGCGCTGATCGAACAAGGCATCGCCGCCGAAGCGAGCTCAGTCAAGGAGTTCGCTGCCTTCGTGGAGAAGGACTTCACCACCTGGAAGGACATCATCGAGAGCACCGGGGTCCGGGGCAACTGAGGACGTATTCACGGCGCGGCCCGCCGTTGAACAGAACGGACTCGCCCGCCCTGCGACCGCCGCAGCCAGTGCAACTGCCGCCATCAGCGAGAGCAGGAGGCCGCTGACCCGACGCGCCACGGCAGCCGCTGCAACCGGCTCCCGGTTTGCGAGCAAGGCGGCAAGGAGGCGTTGCAATGCGCCCAGGAGCAGCCGCAGCCCGCTGGCGGTGCCGATGCCGAAGGCGGTCATCACCAGGGAGGCGCCAACGGGTCCCGGAATGGGAACTGTCGCCACCTTGTCACACCTGGGCACCGCCGGTCATGACCTGGATCAAGGCGCCGGCTCCCTGGCGCCAATCTGTTGCACAATCGGGCGATGCTCCGTCGGCCACCGCCGCGCGAGCCCGGCAAGCCCGCGCACGTCGACATGTCGATCGCGGGCGCGGGCTGCCCATTGCAGCCCCGGGACAACTGGCTGGCGGGTTCGCCGACGCCTCAACGCCGCTTCGGCAACAGGAGACCAATGGAATCCGACCGCTCCACGATGAGCTTCCTGCGCGCGACCAAGATCGTCGCCACCCTCGGCCCCGCTTCGACCTCGCCGGAGACGCTGCGCCGCCTGATCCTCGCCGGCGTCAACGTCGTGCGGGTCAACTTCTCGCATGGCAGCGCCGAGGAGCACGCCCGGACGGTGGCCCTGGTGCGGCAGATCTGCGAGGAGATCAAGCGCGACGTCGGCGTCCTCGCCGATCTGCAGGGTCCGAAGATCCGTATCGGCACGTTCGCGGATGGCAAGGTGACGCTGGCCGAAGGCGACAAGTTCGCCTTCGACGTCGATTGCGAGGTCGGCGACCAGCACCAGGTCGGGCTCGACTACAAGGAGCTGGTCAACGACGTCAAGGTCGGGGACACGCTGCTGCTGAACGACGGCCGCATGACGATGCTGGTCGAGAAGGTCACCGATACCCGCATCGAATGCGTCGTTCAGGTCGGCGGCGTGCTCTCCAACCGCAAGGGCATCAACCGCCAGGGCGGCGGGCTGTCCGCGCCGGCGCTGACAGCCAAGGACATGGAGGACATCAAGACCGCCGTCGGCTTCAAGGCCGACTTCATCGCGGTATCCTTCCCGAAGAACGCCGCCGACATGTACATGGCGCGCGAGCTGGCGCGGGCGGCCGGCGGCAAGGCGTTCCTGATCGCCAAGATCGAGCGCTACGAGGCGATCGGCAACCTGGAGGAAATCCTCAAGGCTTCCGACGGCATCATGGTCGCCCGCGGCGACCTGGCGGTGGAAGTGGGCGACGCGGCGGTGCCGGCGCTGCAGAAGCGCATGATCCGCATGGCCAAGGAACTGAACAAGGTGACCATCACCGCCACCCAGATGATGGAATCGATGATCGAGATGCCGGTGCCGACCCGGGCCGAAGTGTCCGACGTCGCCAACGCGGTGCTCGACGGCACCGACGCGGTGATGCTGTCGGCGGAGACGGCAGCCGGCAAGTATCCGGTGGAGACGGTGACGGCGATGGCCCGCATCTGCGACGAGGCCGACCGTTCCAATCCGACGCCGCTCGATACCGCCTTCCTCAACCGTACCTTCACCCGGATCGACCAGTCGATCGCCATGGCGGCGCTGTTCACCGCGCATCACATGCGCGTCAAGGCGATCCTGGCGCTCACCCAGTCCGGCTCGACGGCGCTATGGATCTCACGGCTGGTGTCGGGCGTGCCGATCTACGCGCTGACGCCCGAGCAGGCCACACGGCGGCGGATGTCGCTGTTCCGCGAGTGCCATCCGGTCGCGATGGTGTATCACACCAACGACCTCCTGACCCTGCTCTCGGATTCGGAGCGGGTGATGATGGACAGCGGCCTGCTGCAGCGCGGGGACCTGGTCGTCATCACCAGCGGCGAGCCGATCGGCAAGTCCGGCGGAACCAATACGCTGAAGATCGTGCGGATCGGGGATCACCTGTAGCCGGACCTGATTCGGTCCATAATCACCGGTCTAAGAATCGAAAATTCCCCACCGTTGACTATCCCCGGCAAGGCCGGGGCATCCAAGTTAGAGGACTCAGCATGGCAGACCCGGTCAAACTGGAAAAGGTTGCGCGCGGCAGCGGCTTCATCGCGGCGCTCGACCAGAGCGGCGGCAGCACGCCGAAGGCATTGAAGCTGTACGGCGTGGCTGAAACGGCCTACAGCGGCGAGGCGCAGATGTTCGACCTCGTGCACCAGATGCGTTCGCGCATCGTCACCAGCCCGGCCTTCGACGGCAAGCGGGTGCTCGGGGCGATCCTCTTCGAGATGACCATGGACCGCCAGGTGGAGGGCATGGATTTCGCGGACTACCTCTGGCAGCGCAAGCAGGTCGTGCCGTTCCTGAAGGTCGACAAGGGTCTCGCTCCGCGCGCCGACGGGGTCGAGATGATGAAGCCGATCGACGGGCTGGAGAAACTGCTCGAGCGTGCCAACCGCAAGGGCATCTTCGGCACCAAGATGCGCTCGGTAGTCGCCGAAGGCAATGCGGCCGGCATCGGCCGCGTCCTCGACCAGCAGTTCGAAGTCGGCCAGCGCATTCTCGCCGCCGGCCTGGTCCCGATCCTCGAACCCGAGGTCTCGATCAACGCGCCGGACAAGGCGGAAGCCGAGCGGTTGCTGAAGCAGGGCATCATCGAGCGGCTCGATGCAATGCCGGGCAGCGACAAGGTGATGCTCAAGCTGACCCTGCCCACCCAGGACGGCTTCTATCGCGAGCTGGTCGACCATCCGCGCGTGCTGCGGGTAGTGGCCCTGTCCGGCGGCTATTCGCGCGAGGAGGCCAACCGCATCCTCGCCCGCAATCCCGGCGTGATCGCCAGCTTCAGCAGGGCGCTGACCGAGGGCCTGACCGCCCAGCAGTCGGACGAGGCCTTCAACCAGGCGCTGGACGGCGCGATCGAGTCGATCTACCGCGCTTCGGCGAACTGAGCCGGCCTCCGGCCAGCCAGCCGGCGCCCTCGGCAGAGCGGCGCCCGGAACTGCCTTCCTCCGGCGGCGCCCCTCGGCGGGGCTCCGGCCGCGTCTCATTCCATCTTGACCGTCAAGCCGGTGACGAACAGGACATCGACCTTGTCGAGGCCGGTGCCGGGCTGGCTGTTGTAGCGATAGTTCAGCGAGGCGGTGAGATCGAAGCGCCGGTTGATCGCCACGGATAGCGTCGTGTCGAAGACCCCCCGGTAGCTGTCGCTGTCCTCGAGGCTCGGCAGGAACGACAGGCGCTGCTTGAGGGTGGCGCTGTCGCTGATCCGGTGCTCCGATTCCTGGCCGAGCAGCAACTCCGCGCGGCCATAGCGGCTGCGCTCCGCATCCGAGACCTCGGTCCGCTGCACCAGGTCATCCTGCGCGTAGCCGATACCGGCGAAGAGGTCCCAGAAGCCGTCGTCGCGCTTGAAGACGTGGTAGCCGAGGCCGCTGTTGATCGAGACGCGATACTCGAGATTGGCCGGCCGGTCCCGCAGCCAGTCGAGCATTCCGAAGTGGAACCATGTCGGCGAGATGTTCCAGTCGTACCGGGCGCCGGCGCTGAGCTGGTCGGAAGTGGTCTCTTCGCGGTCCTTCGCATAGAGCAGCCGGCCGTAGAGGGTCCACTTGTCTTCCGGCGTCGCCTTGACGGCGTCGGCGGTGATGTTGACGCTCTTGGAGGAGCTGTTGCCGGAGGCCCAGCTTGCCCCGAGGCCGGCGGCATAGCGCCACTTTCCGTCTTCCTTGACGGTCAGCTGCGCGGCTGCCTGCTGGGGGGCGGCGGCCAGCCCGAGGCCGACGGCCAGGGCGGCTGGAAGAATCCAGCCCCGCCGCGCGGCCGGCTGCGACCTCGTCGCAGCGGCGGTAGCCGGGCTTGCATCGGCCGCACCGCCTCTGGTCGCGCGTTCCGTGGTCGCGCATTCAATCTTCGCCATTCCTCCTGTCGCGGCACCTGCCATCCTGTCGCTCTCCCGGGCAAACCGGCGAGGGTAGCGCATCCGTCGGGGGCGGTCGGACGTGTCCGCCCCGGTGATGCGGTTGAACCCCGCCGCCGCGGAAAACGTGCCGGCGCGAGAACTAGTTCTCACGAGCGGTGTCAGCAATGGCAGATGATGAAGGCTCACCGGAGGCCACCAACATGCCGCATCGTCTTCCCCTGGTTTTCTCCCATGGCAACGGGATCCCGCGGCCGGTCTACCAGAAGATGCTGATCGGCCTGTCGCACCGCTTCATCGCCACCGGCGTCGAGCGTTTCGGCCACGATCCGCTCTACCCGGTGACCGAGGCCTGGCCCCGGCTGCTGGACCAGTTGCGGGGCCATGTCGCCTCCATGGGCGAGCCGGTGACCCTGCTGGGCCACGGCAGCGGCGGCTGGCTCAGCCTGCTGGCGGCCTACCGGATGCCGGAGATGGTCGGCGCGGTGATCCTGCTCGACGCGCCGGTGCCGACGATGCGCCAGGCCCGGCTGCTGGGCCTGCTGAAGCAGGCGGGGCTTGGCGGAATCCCGGGCCGGCTGTTCGGCCGCCGCGGCGAGATGCGCGACCTCGATCCGGAATGCCAGTCGCTCTACCGTCGCTTCGGCTGCCGGCCGTCCGATGCCGCGTTCGACGCCACTTCCGGCACGGTCGAGCCGCGGCGCTTCGATCCGGGAGTCGTCCGGCGCCTGCAGGCAACCTATCCGCTGGGCCTGGCGAACCTGGTCGCGAAAGGACCGCCGGTGACCGGGGCCGGCCGCCCGATCCCGTGTGGCATGCTGGTCGGCGAGCAGTCGCGGGTGGCGCGCTTCTGCGGCCGGGCGGCGAGCCGCCGCCTGGTGGGAGACAATCTGGTGCCCATCGAAGGTTCGCACCTGTTCCCGCTCGAACGGCCGCTGGTTACCGCCAAGGAGATCGTCCGCCTGCACGACCGGATGGTGGGGCTCGACCCCGCCTACGGGCTGTCGCTGCTGCCGAAGGCGCCGCCGGTGCGATCGAGGATCATGCAGGCCTTCGGCTGAGCGCGGTCGTCGCGCCGGCTCTTTCGGTGACTCAGGTCCTCAGCAAGCCATAGGGCGAGGCCGCCCGGGCATCGCGCAGCGTGCGCGCCCACCAGCGCAGCTGCGCCAGCATGCGTGAAGCGCCATCGTCCGCGGCTTGGGACGCAACCAGCCGGTTGTCCGCGTCCAGCAGGTTCCAGACGTTGGCGAAGCTCACGCCATCGCGGATGGTCACCGCATGCAATTCGGCGAACACCTGCCGCAACTGCTCCACCGCCCGCAGGCCGCCGGAGATGCCGCCGTAGCTGGCGAAGGCCACCGGCTTGGCCTGCCATTCGCTGCCGACCGAATCGATCAGCTGCTTGAGCGCCGCGGGATAGCCGTGGTTGTACTCGGGGGTCACGACGATGAACGCGTCGGCGGCGGCGATGCGCTGCCGTAGCGCGTGCACCGCCGCGCCGTCGTGTCGTTCGTGCCGCGGCGGCAGGTCCAGGAGCAGCGGATCGACCAGGTCGATATCGAAGCCACGCTGGCTCTCCACCTGGGCTGCGACCCAGTCCGCCACCTGGTCGCAGAGCCGTCCGTCGCGGGTGCTGCCATAGACGATCGCCAGTCGCAGTGCGACGTCGCTGCTCGCATGATTGTCGTTCATCACGTCCCTTGCCGTTCTTGTCGAGGTGGTACTGTAGGACCTCAAGTTAAGTTGAGGTCAAGTGCGATGGGCGAGAAATTTCCGGACGTGGCCCCGTCGAGGGGCGGATCCTCCGGGCCGGCGCCGATGCCGCCGTCCGAGCTGAGCGTGGGGCAGGTGGCGAGCCGCAGCGGCGTGAGCGTGGCGACGCTGCATTTCTACGAGTCGAAAGGCCTGATCGCCAGTCGGCGCAATGCCGGCAACCAGCGCCGCTACGGCCGCGACGTGCTGCGGCGGGTCGCGGTCATCAAGGTGGCGCAGCGCGTCGGCATCCCGCTCGCCTCCATCCAGGCGGCGTTGCAGGCGCTGCCGCGGCAACGGACGCCGACCGCGGCGGACTGGGCAAGGATGTCGGGCCGCTGGAAGACGGAGCTCAACCAAAGGATCGATGCGCTGACGCAGCTGCGCGACCAGCTCAAGGGTTGCATCGGCTGCGGCTGCCTGTCCATGAAGCAGTGCCCGCTGCGCAATCCCTGGGACGAGCTGTCCCGCCAGGGCCCCGGCCCGCGGCTGCTCCTGCGGTAGACTCGGAAGCCTCTCACCGCGCTGCGCAGCCATGGGACCAGACAACTCCGCCGCCGCCGGTTTCGACCTGCGCGATCCGCCCGCCGGCTTCCATGACGACCCTTATCCCTGGTACGACCGGCTGCGCGCCAGCGAGCCGGTGAAGGTGCTGGCCGACGGCAGTGTCTTCCTCACCCGCTACGACGACGTCGCCGCCCTGTACCGCAACCCGGTCGCGAGCTCCGACAAGAAGGCCGAGTTCCGGCCGAAGTATGGCGATACCCCGCTCTACGAGCATCACACCAGCAGCCTCGTCTTCAACGATGCGCCGCTCCACCCGCGGGTCCGCAAGCCGCTGCTGGGCGCCGTCAACCAGCGTGCCATCGCCCGCATGGAGGCAGGCGTGCAGGCGCTGGTCGACCGGCTGCTGGATGCCATGCAGGCCAAGGCGCGCGACGCCGGCGGCTCGGGCGATCCGGGTGGCGAGGTCGACCTGATCGCCGATTTCGCGGCGGCGATCCCGGTGGAGGTGGTCGGCAACCTGCTGGCCTTTCCCCGCGAGGACCGGGGACCGTTGCGCGGCTGGTCGCTGGCGATCCTGGCGGCGCTCGAGCCGGCACCCACGCCGGCGATGCATGAGGCCGGCAACCGTGCGGTGCTCGAGTTCATGGACTACCTGCGCGAGCTGGTGGCGGCACGCCGGAAGCGGCCGCTCGATCCCGAGGAGGACGTCCTGACGCGGCTGCTGCAGGCGGACGCCGACGGCCGCGTGCTGGACGAACGCGAGCTGCTGCACAACTGCATCTTCCTGCTCAATGCCGGGCACGAAACCACCACCAACCTGATCGGCAACGGCATGCATGCGCTGCTGACCCACCGCGACCAGCTGCAGCGGCTGGCGGCCGAGCCGGCGCTGGTCGCGACGGCGATCGAGGAGATGCTGCGCTTCGAGAGCCCGCTGCAGCTCAACAACCGGCGGCTGCTCGCGGCGTCGGAGCTCGGCGGCCGCAGCTTCGAGGCCGGCACGCTGGTGACGCTTTGCGTCGGCGCAGCCAACCGCGACCCGACGCAGTTTGCCGAGCCGCAGCGCTTCGACGTCGGCCGCAAGCCCAATCGCCACCTCGCCTTCGGCCATGGCGAGCATGCCTGCGCCGGCATGAACGTCGCCCGCATGGAGGCCCGCATCGCGGTGGGCCGGCTGCTGGAGCGCTTTCCGCGGCTTGCGCTCGGTTCCGAGCCGGTGCGCGACCGGCGGGTTCGATTCCGCGGGTTCTCCCGCCTGCCGGTGGTGCTCTCGTCCTAGAATCCCCGGCAGGCGGCTGCGACGTCGCGTCGCCGCGCCCTGGAGAAACGAATGCCGCGCTTTGCCGCCAACCTGTCGATGCTCTATCCGGAGCACGAGTTCCTCGACCGCTTCGCCGCCGCCGCGGCGGACGGCTTCGAGGCCGTCGAATTCCTGTTCCCCTACGACCATCCGGCGGCCACGCTGCGCCAGCGCCTGGACGACAACGGCCTGCAGCAGGTCCTCTTCAACACCGTGCCGGGTGATTTCGGCGCCGGCGACCGCGGCCTGGCCTGCCTGCCGGGGCGCCAGGCGGAGTTCCTGGCCGGTGTCGAGCGGGCGATCGAATACGCTCAGGTGCTCGGCTGCCCACGGCTGCATGCCATGGCCGGACTGATGCCGCTCGATGCCAAGGAGGTCGTGCTGCGCGCCACCTACGTGGCCAACATCGCGGAAGCGGCCGCCCGTTGCCGCGCGGCAGGAATCGAGCTGCTCATCGAGCCGATCAACACCCGCGACATCCCGAACTACTTCCTCAACACCCAGGCGGCCGCGCACCAGGTGGTCGAGGAGGTGCGGGCAGCCAACCTCAAGGTCCAGATGGATCTCTACCACTGCCAGATCGTCGAAGGCGACCTGGCGATGCGCATCCGCAAGTACCTCGGCGGCGTCGGACACATCCAGATCGCCGGCGTGCCGGAGCGTCACGAGCCCGACATCGGCGAGATCAACTATCCCTACCTGTTTGCGCTGCTCGACGAGCTCGGCTACGACGGCTGGATCGGCTGCGAGTATCGGCCGCGCGGCGGCAGTACGCCGGGCGCGACCTCGGCCGGGCTGGGCTGGCTGCGCCCCTGGCTCGATGCGGTCGCCTGAGGCAGGGGCCGGGATGAGCACCACCGAAACCTCCAGGAAGCTCAGGTCGCTGCCGCTGCTCGGCAGCGGCAAGGTGCGGGACAACTATGCGGTCGGCGAAGACCGCATGCTGATGGTGACCAGCGACCGCCTGTCCGCCTTCGACGTGGTGATGAGCGAGCCGATCCCGCACAAGGGCAGGGTGCTCAACACGCTGGCCCTGTTCTGGTTCGAACGGCTTGCGGACCTCGTCCCCAATCACCTGACCGGCGTCGCCCCGGAATCGGTGGTCGCGCCCGACGAGGTCGAGCTGGTGCGCGGGCGATCGATGGTGGTCCGGCGGCTCCGGCCGGTGCTGGTCGAGGCCGTGGTGCGAGGCTATCTCGCCGGCTCGGCATTCAAGGAGTATGTGGCCAGCGGCAGCGTCTGCGGCATCCCGCTGCCGCCGGGCATGGAACAGGCGCAGCGATTGCCGGAGCCGATCTTCACCCCGGCGGCCAAGGCTGCGATGGGCGAGCACGACGAGAACATCAGCTTCGAGCAGATGGTTGCCACCACCGGCGAGGCGCTGGCGCGCAAGATCCGCGACATCAGCCTCGCCCTTTATCGGCGCGCGAGCGATTTCGCCGCCAGCCGTGGCATCGTCATCGCCGATACCAAGTTCGAGTTCGGGCTCGACGACCGCGGCGAGCTGTACCTGATGGACGAAGTCCTCACGCCCGACTCGTCGCGCTTCTGGCCGGCCAGCGAATATCGGGTCGGCATCTCGCCGCCGAGCTACGACAAGCAGTTCGTCAGGGATTATCTCGAGACGGTCGAGGACTGGAACAAGCGCGCGCCGCCCCCGCCGCTGCCGCCGCAGGTGGTCGCCGCCACCGCGGCGCGCTACCGCGAGGCGCTGCGGGTGCTGACCGGCAGCGACCTGCCGCCCGAGCCGGCCCGGTGACGGCGGCGGTTGCTAGAATCCCCGGTTTCGCAATGCGCCACGGACGTAGGACCGAATGACTGAGCCCCCCGTACTCGCGCCGGTGCCGGACGACACGCCCCGAGTGGGCGTGGTGATGGGCAGCAAGAGCGACTGGGACGTGATGCAGCACGCGGTGGCATTGCTCCGGGAGTTCGACATCCCCCTCGAGGCGCGGGTCGTCTCGGCCCATCGGATGCCGGACGACATGTTCCGCTACGCGGAGCAGGCCGGCGGCCGTGGCCTGCGGGCCATCATCGCCGGCGCCGGCGGCGCCGCGCACCTGCCTGGGATGCTGGCGGCCAAGACCACCGTGCCGGTGCTGGGCGTGCCGGTGCCGAGCCGGCACCTGCAGGGCCAGGATTCGCTGCTGTCCATCGTGCAGATGCCGCGCGGCATTCCGGTCGCCACCTTCGCCATCGGCGAAGCCGGCGCGGTCAATGCCGCGCTGTTCGCGGTGGCGATGCTGGCGGCGGACGATCCCAACCTGGCGGCGGCGCTGACGCAGTTCCGGGCGCTGCAGACGCAGGCGGCCAGCGGCATGAAGCTGCCGCTGTGAAGCGGTCGCCGCGATTCCTGCAGTGACGAAGCCGGCATGAACCCGAACCTGGATGCAGGCATGAAGCCGGATGCGCCGCTGCCGCCGGGCTCCTGGCTCGGCATGATGGGCGGCGGCCAGCTCGGCCGGATGTTCTGCATGGCCGCGCAAAGCCTCGGCTATCGCGTCTGCGTGCTCGACCCGGCGCGCAACAGCCCCGCCGGCGCGGTGGCCGACGACCATCTGCGTGCCGAATACCTGGACGAGACGGCGCTGGCGGAGCTGGCGCGCCGCTGCCCGGCCATCAGCACCGAGTTCGAGAACGTGCCGGCGCGGGCGCTGGAGCGGCTGGCCCGGGAGGCTCGGGTCTGCCCGGCAGCGGGGGCGGTGAGCATCGCGCAGGACCGCATCGCCGAGAAGCGATTCATCGAGTCGTGCGGCGTGGCGGTCGCGCCCTGGGCCGCGGTGTCCTCCGCGGCCGATCTGGACGTCGTCGATGCGGAGCTGCTGCCGGGCATCCTCAAGGTCGCGAGACTCGGCTACGACGGCAAGGGCCAGGCGCGGGTCGCGGATGCGGCGCAGGCGCGGGCAGCGCTTGCTGCATTCGACGGCAAGCCTTGCGTGCTGGAAAAGCGCCTGGCGCTGGCATTCGAGCTGTCGGTGATCGTCGCCCGCGGCGCCGACGGCCGCTGCGCCACCTTTCCGATCGCCCGCAACGTCCACCACGAGGGCATCCTGGCGGTCTCGTCCGTGCCGGCGGACATCGACGACGCGCTGGCCGCGGACGCGCGGGCCGCGGCGCTGCGGATCGCCGAGCGGCTGCAGTACGTCGGCGTGCTGTGCGTGGAATTCTTCGTCACCAGCGACGGCAGCCTGCTGGTCAACGAGATGGCACCGCGTCCGCACAACTCCGGCCACTACAGCATCGATGCCGCCGTCACCAGCCAGTTCGAGCAGCAGGCCAGGGTGATGGCGGGTTTGCCGCTCGGTGCCACCGACCTGCTGGCGCCGGCGGTGATGCTCAACATCCTGGGCGACGCCTGGTTCGCCGGCGGCGCGCGGCGGGAGCCCGATTGGGCCGCCGTGCTGGAGCATCCAGGCGCCAAGCTCCATCTCTACGGCAAGGAAGAGGCGCGGCCTGGTCGCAAGATGGGCCATGTCACGGTGATCGGCCGAACCGCCGCCGATGCGCTCGCGCAGGCCAGGGCCATCGCGCCGCTGGTCGCGCAGCGGATCGACTGAAGGTCGCCTCGATGACGGCATCGGCAGGCGTCGACGACGCCGTCGCGGCGCTGGCGGCGGGCGATGTCGTCGGCCTGCCCACCGAAACTGTCTACGGCCTGGCTGCCGACGCCGCCAACCCCGAGGCGGTCGCGAAGATCTATCGCATCAAGGGGCGCCCGGCGGATCATCCACTGATCGTGCACGTGCTCGGCGAACGGCAGGCGCGTCTCTGGGGGCAGTGGAACCCGCTGGCGCAGCGCCTGGTCGACGCCTTCTGGCCCGGTCCGTTGACCATCGTCCTGCCGCGCCTGCCGCAGGCGCCCGCCTGGGCCTGCGCCGGCCACGCCACCATCGCCCTGCGCAGCCCGTCGCATCCGCTGGCGCGCGAAGTGATGGGCCGGCTCCTCGCGGCCGGCATCACCGGCATTGCCGCCCCTTCGGCCAATCGCTTCGGTCGCGTCAGCCCGACCAGCGCCGCCCACGTGCGCGCCGACCTCGGCGATGAAGTGCCGATGGTGGTCGAAGGCGGCGACGCCGACGTCGGCGTCGAATCGACCATCGTCGACGTCTCGCGCGGCCGGGCGGTGCTGCTGCGGCCCGGCCACATCGGCGCGCAGGAGATCGGCGCCGCGCTCGGCGAGCCAGTGGCGTCGCCGGACCAGGCCGCACCGAAGGTCTCCGGCAGCCTCGCCTCGCACTATGCGCCGGCGACGCCGGTGGCGCTGGGCGACGCGACGCAGCTCGATGCGCTGCTGGCGCAGGCGCTTGCGGACGGGCGGCGGGTGGCGCTCTGGAGCCTGGCGCCGCCGGCGCGGCAGGATCGCCTGGTGAGCTGGCGGGCCCAGCCGCAGGCTGCCGCCGCCATGGAGCACGACCTCTACCGGATGCTGCGCGAGCTCGATGCCAGCGGCGCCGAGCTGATCCTGATCCAGGCGCCGCCGGCCGATTCCGCCTGGGCGGCGGTCAACGACCGCCTGAGACGGGCGGCGAGCCCGCGCTGATCCGCCGTTTCGGCGGGCCGTCCCGAACTGGTCGCGGTGCAGCGCGCCGCGGTGGCGCGCAACCGCCGCGCGTCATCGCATAGAATCGCGCGATGCCGGCCGCGGGGCCCGCGGTGCCGGCCCGGCCTGCCACGGGGAGCTGCCATGAGCCTGCTGAACATCATCACCAGCCAGCTGATCGATGTCATCGAATGGACCGATGACTCCCGCGACACGCTCTCCTATCGCTGGCCCGACGAGGACAAGGAGATCAAGAACGGCGCGCAGCTGATCGTGCGCGAGTCGCAGCTGGTGCAGTTCGTCGCTGCCGGTCAGTATGCCGATCTCTTCGGCCCGGGCAAGCACACGCTCAGCACCGAGAACATCCCGATCCTGTCGACCATCCTTGGCTGGAAGTACGGCTTCCAGTCACCGTTCAAGTGCGACGTCTACTACCTCAACACGCGGCTGTTCACCGGCAACAAGTGGGGTACCGCCAATCCGGTGATGATGCGCGACCGCGACTTCGGCGTCGTCAGGATCAGGGCCTTCGGCACCTATGATTTCCGCATCGTCGAAGCGGCGAAGTTCCTGCGCGAAGTCGCCGGCACCGACCAGAACTTCCGCCTCGACGAGTTCGCGGACACCATGCGTTCGCGGATCGTCAGCGTCTTCACGGAGGCGCTGGCCCGCGCCGGCGTGCCGGTACTCGACGTCGCGCAGCGCTATCGCGAGCTCGGCGACGCCCTGCTGCAGATCATCAATCCGGCGATGCTCGAGAAGTACGGCCTCGAGATCACCAGCTTCATCCTCGAGAACGTCTCGGTGCCGCCGGAAGTGGAGCAGGCGGTGGACAAGCGCTCCAGCATGAGCGTGATCGGCAATCTCAACGACTACGTCAAGTACCAGATGGGCGTCGCCATGGGGCAGGGTGGCGAGGCTGGTGCCGCTGCCACCATGCCGGCGCAGATGG
>JAEZQX010000108.1 GCA_023441105.1 Pseudomonadota bacterium
TCTCGGGTTTCTTGACTTCGCCGAACGACCAGGAGCGGATCTTTTCAGGCGAGGCGAGCCCGATCTTGATCGCGTCGAAGTGCTCTTCTTCCTCAACCTGCTTAAACAAATCAAGCAATGCTTTCATTGGCTATTTCTCCCGGTACCGCAAATTTTCGAATCCATTAATCGCCGGAGCCGCAGCGCCGCACCAGCGGCGATCGAGATTCCAGCTGCCGCCGCGGATCTGGCTTCGCCAGTCCGCAGGCGGCGCCCCCCAGTGGGGGGAAGCGCCGAAGGCGCTTCGGGGGGCGTCATTACCTCTCCAGGTCGATGTCGATGCCAAGCGAACGGATCTCCTTGACCAGCACGTTGAACGACTCGGGCATGCCGGCATCGATCGTGTGCTCGCCCTTGACCAGGTTCTCGTAGACCTTGGTCCGGCCGTTCACGTCGTCCGACTTGACCGTCAGCATCTCCTGCAGCGTGTAGGAAGCGCCATAGGCCTCGAGTGCCCAGACCTCCATCTCGCCGAAGCGCTGGCCGCCGAACTGGGCCTTGCCGCCCAGCGGCTGCTGGGTCACCAGGCTGTACGGTCCGGTGGAACGGGCGTGCATCTTGTCGTCGACCAGGTGGTGCAGCTTCAGCACGTGCATGTAGCCGACCGTGACCGGGCGGTCGAAGGCGTCGCCGGTGCGTCCGTCGTAGAGCGTGACCTGGGTCTTGCTGGGCCGGAAGCCGAGCTTCGCCGTCTTGGAATCCTCGTTCGGGAACGCCACGTCGAGCGCCGCCCGGATCTCGTCCTCCGAGGCGCCGTCGAACACCGGCGTCGCGAACGGCACGCCCTGGCGCAGGTTGGTCGCCAGCTCGCGCAGGTCGTCCTCGCTCATCGCCGACAGGTCGGCCTTCTCGCCGCTGCTGTTGTAGACCTGCTCGAGGTAGCGCCGCAGCTCCGTGGCCTTGACATGACGGTCCAGCATCTCGCCGATGCGCAGGCCGATGCCCTTGGCCGCCCAGCCGAGGTGGGTCTCGAGGATCTGGCCGACGTTCATCCGCGACGGGACGCCCAGCGGGTTCAGCACGATGTCCGCCGGCGTGCCGTCGGCCATGTAGGGCATGTCCTCGATCGGCACGATGCGGGATACGACGCCCTTGTTGCCGTGGCGGCCGGCCATCTTGTCGCCCGGCTGCAGGCGGCGCTTGACGGCCAGGTAGACCTTGACCATCTTCAGCACGCCCGGCGGCAGCTCGTCGCCCTGGGTGAGCTTCTTGCGCTTTTCCTCGAAGGCGAGATCGAACTGGTGGCGCTTCTGCTCCACCGACTCCTTCAGCGCCTCCAGCTGGTTGGCCGCCGCCTCGTCGGCCAGCCGCACCTCGAACCAGTGGTAGCGGTCGAGGTCCTGCAGGTACTCGGCGGTGATGGTCGCGCCCTTGGCGAGCTTCTTCGGACCGCCATTGGCCACCTTGCCGGCCAGCAGCCGCTCGATCCGGCTGAAGGTGTCGTTCTCGACGATGCGCAGCTGGTCGTTGAGGTCGAGGCGATATCGCTTGAGCTCGTCGTCGATGATGGACTGGGCGCGCTTGTCGCGGGTGATGCCCTCGCGGGTGAACACCTGGACGTCGATCACGGTGCCGCTCATGCCCGAGGGCACGCGCAGGCTGGTGTCCTTCACGTCGGATGCCTTTTCGCCGAAGATGGCGCGCAACAGCTTCTCTTCCGGCGTCAGCTGGGTCTCGCCCTTGGGCGTGACCTTGCCCACCAGGACGTCGCCGGCATTGACCTCGGCACCGATGTAGACGATGCCGGAGTCATCCAGGCGGCCGAGCTGGCCTTCGGACAGGTTGGAGATATCGCGCGAGATCTCCTCCGGCCCGAGCTTGGTGTCGCGGGCGAGCACCGACAGCTCCTCGATGTGGATCGAGGTGTAGCGATCGTCCGAAACCACCTTCTCCGAGATCAGGATCGAATCCTCGAAGTTGTAGCCGTTCCAGGGCATGAACGCGACCAGCATGTTCTGGCCGAGCGCGAGCTCGCCGAGGTCGGTGGACGCGCCGTCGGCAATCACGTCACCGGCCACCAACCGGTCGCCCTTCTTGACGATGGGCCGCTGGTTGATGTTGGTGTTCTGGTTGCTGCGGGTGTACTTGATGAGGTTGTAGATGTCCACGCCCACTTCGCCGGCGGCCGTCTCCTCGTCGTTGACCCGCACCACCACGCGGTTGGCGTCGACATAGTCGACCGTTCCGCCGCGCAGCGCCGTGACCACGGTGCCGGAGTCGACCGCGCAGGTGCGCTCGATGCCGGTGCCGACCAGCGGCTTCTCCGGCCGCAGGCAGGGCACGGCCTGGCGCTGCATGTTCGAGCCCATCAGGGCGCGGTTGGCGTCGTCGTGCTCGAGGAACGGGATCAGCGATGCCGCCACCGACACGATCTGCGACGGGGCCACGTCGATGTATTCCACCCGGTCGGGGGCGACCAGCTGGGTCTCGCCGTTGATCCGCACCGACACCAGGTCGCCGGTCAGCCGGCCGTTCTCGTCCACCGCCGCGTTGGCCTGGGCGATGACGTAGCGGCCTTCCTCGATGGCGGAGAGGAAGTCGATCTGGTTGGTCAGGGTGTTGTCGGTGACCTTGCGGTAGGGCGTCTCCAGGAAGCCGAACTCGTTCAGCCTGGCATACAGGGCCAGCGAGTTGATCAGGCCGATGTTCGGGCCTTCCGGCGTCTCGATCGGGCACACCCGGCCGTAGTGGGTGGGATGCACGTCGCGGACCTCGAAGCCCGCCCGCTCGCGCGTCAGGCCGCCCGGTCCGAGGGCCGACACCCGCCGCTTGTGGGTGATCTCCGACAGCGGGTTGGTCTGGTCCATGAACTGCGACAGCTGCGAGCTGCCGAAGAACTCGCGGATCGCGGCGCTGATGGGCTTGCTGTTGATGAGGTCGTGCGGCAGCAGGTTCTCGGTCTCGGCCTGTCCGAGCCGCTCGCGCACCGCGCGCTCGACCCGCACCAGCCCGGCGCGGAACTGGTTCTCGGCCAGCTCGCCGACGCAGCGCACGCGCCGGTTGCCGAGGTGGTCGATATCGTCGATCTCGCCCTTGCCGTTGCGCAGGTCGACCAGGATCTTGATCACCGAGACGATGTCGTCGTTCTCGAGCGTCATCGGCCCGGTCGGGTCCTCGCGGCCGACGCGGCGGTTGAACTTCATCCGGCCGACGCGCGACAGGTCGTAGGTGTCCGGGTTGTAGAACAGCCGGTTGAACAGCGCCTCGACCGCATCCTCGGTCGGCGGCTCGCCGGGCCGCATCATGCGGTAGATGGCGATGCGGGCCGAGATCTGGTCGGCCGAATCGTCCAGCCGCAGGGTCTGCGAGATGTACGGACCCGAGTCCAGGTCGTTGGTGTAGATGGTGCGGAAGGTGCGCACGCCGGCTTCGCGCAGCTTGGCGAGGACCTCGTCGCTGAGCTCGTCATTGGCCTTGGCGAGGATCTCGCCGGTGTCCGGGTCGACGACGTTGTGCGCCAGGGTGCGGCCGACCAGGAAGTCCTCCGGCACCGAGATCAGCTTCAGCCCCGCGTTGTCCATGTCGCGGATGTGCTTGGCGTTGATGCGCTTGTCCTTGGCGACGATGACCTTGCCGTCACGGTCGAGGATGTCGAAGCGCGCGGTCTCGCCCTTGAGCCGCTCCGGCACGAGCTCCATCTGCGCGCCTTCGTCCATCATCTTGAAGGTGTCGAAGACGAAGAAGTGCGCCAGGATCTGCTCCGGCGTCATGCCGATGGCCTTCAGCAGGATGGTCACCGGCATCTTGCGGCGACGGTCGACGCGGAAGTACAGCACGTCCTTGGCGTCGAACTCGAAGTCCAGCCAGGAGCCGCGGTAGGGGATGATCCGCGCCGAGAACAGCAGCTTGCCCGAGCTGTGGGTCTTGCCGCGATCGTGCTCGAAGAACACGCCCGGCGAACGGTGCAGCTGCGAGACGATGACCCGCTCGGTGCCGTTGACCACGAAAGAGCCGGTGGTCGTCATGAGCGGGATCTCGCCCATGTACACCTCCTGCTCCTTGACCTCCTTGACGGTCGGCTTGCTGGCCTCGCGATCCATGATCACCAGGCGCACCTTGGCGCGCAGCGGCGCGCAGTAGGTCAGGCCGCGCTGCTGGCACTCCTTCACGTCGAAAGCCGGATGCCCCAGGACGTAGCTGACGAACTCCAGCCGCGCCATGTCGTTGTGCGAGGAGATCGGGAAGATCGACTTGAACGCAGCCTGCAGCCCGTCTTCCTTGCGCCGGTCGGGCGAGGTTTCGGCCTGCAGGAAGGCAGAGTACGACTCAAGCTGGGTCGCCAGGAGGTACGGCACCTCCTGCACGACGCGGCGCTTGCCGTAGCTCTTGCGGATGCGTTTCTTTTCGGTGAACGAGTAAGTCATGGACTCTCCGTGAGACGTCGGGGTCACAAAGCAGATGAAAGAACGGGAGCAGGCAGTCGAGCCGGTGCGCGAGGGTGGAAGGACACGGTCGGGACCGTGATGCTGTGACATTCCTGCGGCGGCGGCAGGTGGCCGGGACCGCGATGGGGAATTCCGCGCAACTCAGGCTGGACGCGGGCGACGGAACACCCGCGACGGTTTGCATGGGGACGACGCAAACCTCTGCAGGACCGGACTCGGGGGAGTCGGGTCTTGCAGAGGCTCGTGGGTTCGAGGCCGCAACCGGCCCTTGCTGCTGTCCAGGGACTGCAGATGGGACCGGCCGCCACCGGATTCAAGCCCGGGCGGGACGGCCGCGGGACACAGGCGGAGCCTGCGCGCGCAGCCGTTGAAAACCCGGACAGGAACGCGGTTGCTGGCGGCCTCGAATGGCGGCTCAAGAGCTTACTTGACCTCTACCTTCGCGCCGGCATCCTCGAGCTGCTTCTTCAGTGCTGCGGCGTCGGCCTTGGAAATGCCTTCCTTGACCGCCTTCGGCGCACCGTCGACCAGGTCCTTGGCTTCCTTCAGCCCAAGACCGGTAGCTGCGCGGACCACCTTGATCGCTTCCACCTTCTTCTCGCCGGCAGCAAGAAGCATGACCGTGAATTCGGTCTGTTCCTCGGCAGGCGCCGCGGCAGCACCACCGCCACCGGCCGGGGCGGCGACCGCCACGGCAGCGGCGGCAGCCGACACGCCGAACTTCTCTTCCATCATCTTGATCAGTTCCGATAGTTCCAGAACCGTCAAACCTGCGACTGCGTCGAGGATTTCTTCCTTGTTGAGGGCCATTGAATTAACTCCAGTCCGATTGTTGCGTTGATGTCTGTAAATCGAGTCGATCCCCGGGCGCCGTCAGGCAAGCGCTCCGGTGCGCTTTCTGCTCAGGCCGCTGCTTCGCCCGCGCCTTCGGCTTGCGGTGCGCCCGCTTCGCCCTTGTCGCGAACTGCCGCAAGACCGCGCACGAACTTCGATGGCACCTCGTTGAGGGTACGCACGAAGGTCGCGACCGGCGCCTGCATGGTGCCGAGCAGCTTGGCCAGCAGCTCCTCGCGGCTGGGCATCGTGGCCAGGGCTTGCACGCCCTGGGCATCCATGACCGAATTCGGCATGGAGCCTGCCTTGATGACCAGTTGCTCGTTGCCCTTGGCAAAGCCGGACAGCAGCTTGGCGGCCGCCACCGGATCGGGGGAAATGCCGTAGAGCAGCGGCCCGACCATCTGGTCGGAGAGCTTCTCGTAGGGCGTGCCCTCGACGGCGCGACGCACCAGCGTGTTCTTCAACACGCGCAGATACACACCTGACTCCCGTGCCTGCTTGCGCAGGACGGTAATCTTCTCGACAGCCAGACCACGGTATTCGGCCAGCACGATCGCGCCCGCTTGCGCCACCTGGGCGCTCACTTCCTCGACGACGGCCGCTTTCTCTTCACGATTGAGAGCCACGGTCTTTCTCCAGCAATTGACGTCCGCATCGAAATGCTCGCGTCGTCCATAACACGGCGACCAGGTGTGAAGCGTCTACCGACATCGAACCGTCGGACCCGAGGGCCCTCCCGCGCGACGCAATCGAATACTTCCCTTCAGGACCGCCATCTGCGTATGGCGCCGATGCGGCGGCACGAGCTGTGCTCCGAACGGCAATCAAGGCCCTGCGGCCCCATACGGTCTTTGACAACCTGCACCGGGTGGTGCAGCCCAAAGCTCTTCGGCGAAGGCGGTGCCTTCGCCGTGATTCATATCCTGCCGGCACGCGGTCGGCCGCGCGCCGGCGTCGGCTCGTCAGGCCGAGATGGTGGTGGCGTCGACCCGCACGCCGACACCCATCGTGCTCGAAACCGCCACCTTGCGCAGGTAGATCCCTTTCGAACCCGCCGGCTTTGCCTTCTGCAAGGCATCGATCAGCGAATGCAGGTTCTTCTGCAGCGACTCGACCCCGAACGACGCGCGGCCGATGGTGCAGTGGATGATCCCGCCCTTGTCGGTGCGGTACTGGACCTGGCCGGTCTTGGCGTTCTTCACCGCTTCCGCGACGTTGGGCGTGACGGTGCCGACCTTCGGGTTCGGCATCAGGCCGCGCGGACCGAGGATCTGGCCCAGCGAGCCGACCACCCGCATCGCATCCGGCGAAGCGATGACGACGTCGAAGTTCAGGTTGCCGGCCTTGACCTGCTCGGCGAGATCTTCCATGCCGACCACGTCGGCGCCGGCGGCCCGGGCCTCGTCGGCCTTCGGACCCTGGGTGAATACCGCCACCCGGACCGTCTTGCCGGTGCCTTCCGGCAGCACCACCGAGCCCCGGACCAGCTGGTCCGACTTGCGGGCATCGATGCCGAGCTGGACCGCGACGTCCACCGACTCATTGAATTTGGCGCTGGCGCATTCCTTCACCAGGCTCAAGGCATCGGCTGCGGGATAGAGCTTGCGCGGCTCGACCTTGGCGCGGATCGCCTTGACTCGCTTGGACAGCTTGGCCATTTACACGCCCTCCACGACGATGCCCATGCTGCGGGCGGAACCGGCAATGGTCCGCACGGCAGCGTCCAGATCCGCAGCGGTCAGGTCCGGCTGCTTGGTCTTGGCGATCTGCTCGGCCTGCTCGCGGGTGATGGTGCCGACCTTGTCGGTATGCGGCACCTTCGAACCCTTGTCGATTTTCGCGGCCTTCTTGATGAGGATGGTCGCCGGCGGCGTCTTCATCACGAAGGTGAAGCTCTTGTCGGCGAAGGCGGTGATCACGACCGGAATCGGCAGGCCCGGCTCCATGCCCTGCGTCTGGGCATTGAACTGCTTGCAGAATTCCATGATGTTGAGGCCGCGCTGGCCGAGCGCCGGCCCGATGGGCGGCGAGGGATTTGCCTTGCCTGCAGGGA
>JAEZQX010000425.1 GCA_023441105.1 Pseudomonadota bacterium
GGGTAGCCGCCGGGCCCGGTGCCAGCGCGATCAGGGCCACGGTAGCCACGACCCGGAGGAGCGGCGGCCAGCGCTTCATGCCGGTTGCGCCTCGTCGGCCGCGGTCCTGGGCGCGGCGCCTTCCCAGATGTCGAAGAAGTTGAACCAGTTGAACGGGTAGGTGCGGCTGTAGTGCTCGAGCCGCTTGACGTAGCGCAGCATCGCTTCCTCGACGCCGGCCTGCCGGCTGGAGGTCATGCCGGAAAAGTCGTAGACCTCCTCGAACACCAGCCGGTAGCGGTTCGCGCCGAGGTAGATGCCGAGCATCAGCAGCACCGGCCGCCGCAGCAGCGCCGCCATCCGGAACGGTCCCACCGGGAATGCCGCCGGCCGGCCGAGGAACGGGATCACTCGCCGGTCGCTCGGGGCGCACTCGGTGTCGAGCAGCCGGTCCGCCAGGATCCCGACCAGGGCACCCTGGTCGAGCGCATGCTTGACCTTGATCATCGAATCCGCCTTGCCGAGCCCGATGATGTCCTGCTGCAGGTCCGGGTTGAGCATGGCGAGCGCTTCGTTGATCATGCGCGCGTTCTCCTCGTACATGACCATCACGATGCGCGGCTGGTCGACCTTCTCGCGGCCCAGGGCGCGCAGCGCCTCGAAGCTGCCGAGATGCGCCCCGAGCAGGAAGCCGCCCCGGCCGCTGCTGCGCACCGCCTCGACGAGTCCCTCGCCGGCGCTTTCGACATCGAAGCCGGCAAGGTCGTCGCGCAGCAGGTAGGCGCGGTCCATCACCACCGTGGCGAAGAACAGGAAGTGGCGGAACACCTCGCGCAGGCCCGGCGGTCGCGCCAGCACGCGGCCGAGGAACTGCAGCGACGCGGCCCGCGCCGGCTCGTTCGCCGCCACGAAGTACAGCGCGGTCGGGAACAGCAGCCAGCGTCCCACCGCGCGCGGCAGGATCTGCGTGAGGCGCCGCGCCATGCGCACCGTCGCGAGGTTGCTGCGCTCCTGGCGCGTCTTCCAGTTCATTGCGCGACCAGGCTGCCGCTGGCGACACGGGTGGCGCCGCAGGAGATGGCGAAGCCGATGTCGCGGCCGGGCGCCAGTTCGATGGCGAGGCGTGCGCCGGGCGCCACCGGCGCATGGAACTTCGCCACCTTGATCGTGAGCCGGTCCATCGGCAGGCCCAGCAGGCGCTCGGCTGCGGCGATCACCTCGGCCAGCAGCACCACGCCGGGCAGCACCGGATGGCCCGGGAAGTGGCCATCGAAGGCCGGATGGTCGGCCGCGATCTCGAGGGTGAAGCGCTGGAGCTCCATGGCACCGTCCTCAGCCGCCGCGCGAGCCGGGAGGCTTCGCGCTGCGCGTTCCGCCGCAGCGCCGGGCCAGCTCGGCCAGCGCCGCTTGCGGCAGCTTGCCGGTGGCGGCCCGCGGCAGCGACTCGACCAGGTGCAGCGGCCGCGGCAGGAAGACCGCATCGGTCCTGCGCCGCAGTTGCGCCAGGATGTCCTTGGCGGTGAGCGTGCGGGTGACCACGAATGCCGTCAGGCGCGAAACCTCGCGAGTCCCTTCGTCGGGATTGAAGAAAGCCCCGTCGACCACGCCCGGGATCGAGCACAGCAGGTGGTTGAGATAGGCGAGCGAGGTGCGCTTGCCGGCGACGTTGACCATGTCCGCGTCGCGGCCGAGCAGGCGGAAGCGCGTCGGGCTGTCGAGCGCCAGCACGTCGGACAGGCGGGTCGGCGTCTCGACATGGCCGCCGCTTGCATACCAGCCAGCCGTGTTCTCGCCGCCGCCATGCTCCGCCAGCGTCACGCCGCGGAAAGTCTCCCAGATCTCGCCGTCGGTAGGCCGGCGGGTCGCCAGCTGGCCGGCTTCGGTGCAGCCGTAGATCTCCAGCAACGGCGCGCCGAAGCGGCGCTCGGCCTCGCGAGCGAGGTCCGGCGACAGCGGCGCGGTGGCGCTCAGCAGCAGCTTCACCGGCGGCAGCGGCAGGTCCTCGGCAAGCAGCATGCGCAGGTGGAACGGCGTCGTCACCAGGATGCGCTGGCCGGGAATGGCGGCCAGGGCGGCGACGATGTCGGCGGGATAGAACGGGTTGCCGCCGTTGAAGGCGATCCGGTTCTGCAGCGCCAGCATCACCGTCGACTCGAAGCCGTACATGTGCTGCGGCGGCACGGTGCCGACCAGCGTCGTCGCCGAGGCCGGCTCGATCCCCAGCCGCAGGCCCTCGGACTGGACGTTGTAGACCAGCGCCGCCCAGCGCTTGGCATGCGCCGTCGGCAGCCCGGTCGAACCCGACGTGAAGACGTGCGCCACCACCTGGGTGTCGTCGATCAGCGGCACTTCGGCGGGGCCGCGGCCTGCGGCGCTGTCCTCCACGTGCAGCGGGTAGGGCGACACCCGCAGGCCGGTCCTGATCGCGTCGTTGTCGCTGACGACATAGACGTCGTCGTACAGCTCGCGCAGCCGTTCGATCAGCTCCGGCGAATGGTTGGGCGGCAGCAGGCTCACCTTGCCGGCGACGATGGCCGCGCACAGCGCGACCGCGAACCGGTAGCGGTCGGCGCACAGGTTCAGCACGTGCCGGCCGTCGGGCAGGCCATCGGCGACCTGGCGCACTTCGGCCAGGAACGAGGCCGCGAGGACCGGCTTGCCGGCGCGCCAGGCGACGATGTCGTCGCCATGCGACGCCGCGATGATGGGTTTCATCGCATGAACGCCCGCACGCCTTCCAGGATGGAGACATGCTCGAAGTCCGGGTGCAGGCGCAGCCGCACCAGGTACTCGACGACGAAGATCGCCACCACCAGCGGCAGCGTCACCAGGTTGGCCAGGATCGACCAGGCGCGGATCGAGCCGAAGGCGAACAGCACGCAGGAGGCCAGCGCCATCAGGAGGAAGTAAGCCGCCCAGACGGCGGTCAGCCGCGCGGTGTAGCGGGCGATGGCTGGCGGCAGCGTCCCGTGCAGCCGGGTCGCGAGGCGGGTGATCAGCGGCTGGCCGCCGTTGCGTCCAGCCAACAGCGAGCCGCCGAACCAGATGCCCAGCAGCGCGTGGCTGCCGGCGTGCTGGATCAGGTAGACGACGTCGACCCGCGCCTGCAGCCAGTCCCAGTACCGGCCGACCACGATCAGCGCCAGGGCGGTGAGCAGCAGGCCCGCCAGGCGGTGGCGCGACCCCAGGCTGGTCATGACCGCGCAGGCCAGCGTCCAGCCGACGGCGATCAGCAGGGCGAGGGTGTTGCCCTCTTCATACGAGAGCAGCACGTGGATCAGGTAGACCAGGGCGAAGCCGGCGCCCAGCGCCGCCGCGGTGGCTGCCGCCAGACGCTTCGGAATGCGCCGGCTGGTTCCCGGCGCCTGGGGGATCACGTCAGGCGGTTCAGCGCGATGTGCTGGCACAAGCTGCGAAGCGATTGGAAGATCCGGGTGTTGTTGCTGTCATCCGAGCGCAGCTGGAAGCCGTACTTCTTGGAGACGACCAGCGCCACCTCGAGGATGTCGATCGAGTCGAGGCCCAGGCCCTCGCCGAACAGCGGCGCCTCGGGATCGATCTCCGACGGCGCCATCTCCAGGTTGATCGCTTCCACGATCAGCGCCGCCACCTCCTGTTCCAGGTCCGGCTGCGGCTGCGCCACGGCAGCGTCCGCGCCGGAGGGCGATGGATCGGTGGAAGCTTGCGCCAAAATGGCCCCGGTCGATTGCGATTGCATGAACACCCTGGATCACCTGAAGTTGCGGGCGGTCGATGGTCGATCCGGCCCGGGCATGGGGAGGCTGCGCCGGAAGCTGCAGCTGTTGGCAGCGGCGGGCTGCCACGCGGTTTCGGGCAATAATACCTCCATGAGCCTGACCGATCCGATCAAACTGGTGCCGGTCCGCCGGCCGGGCGCAGCCGCCCGATGACACCCGTCGGCCCCGCCACCAGGCCGCATCCGCCGCTGCCCGAGTATTACGACGACGAGGCGCAGCGGCGGCTGTACGTGCGGCGCATCTTCGACGAGACGGCGGTGGACTACGACCGCATCGAGCGCATCCTCGCGTTCGGCACCGGCGGGTGGTATCGCCGCGAGGCGCTCAAGCGCGCCGGCGTCGGCAGCGGCGCCGCCATCCTCGACGTCGGTTTCGGTACCGGCTTGCTGGCGCGCCAGGCGCTGGGGCTGATCGGCCCGCAGGGGCGGCTGGTCGGCGTCGACCCGAGCGCCGGGATGCTTGCGCAGTCGGACCTGCACGGCGTGGAGCTGCTGGATGGGACGGCGGAGGCGTTGCCGGTCGCGGATGCTTCCTTCGACTTCGTGACCATGGGCTACGCCTTGCGCCATGTCGGCGACCTCGGCGCGGCCTGCCGTGAATTCCTGCGGGTGCTCAAGCCGGGCGGCTCCGTGCTGATGCTGGAGATCACCCGCCCGGCCAGCGCGCCAGGCAAAGCGTTGCTCAAGGCCTACATGCGCGGCATCGTGCCGCTGATCGCGCGGGCGTTGAGCCGTGGCAAGGGTACGCCCGAGTTGTGGCGCTACTTCTGGGACACGATCGAGGCCTGCGTGCCGCCGCAGCGGGTGCTGGATACGCTGCTGGACGCCGGCTTTACCGGCGTCCGGCGTCACGTCGAGCTGGGCCTGTTCTCCGAATATCTCGCCTGCAAGCCGCTCGCCCCGGGAGTCGGCAGCACCGTGAATCCCACCGGCACTTCGATCGGCACCTCCACCGGCACCTCCCGGTCGCGGTAGACGATCGTCTCCACCGGGATCTCGACGATCCGTTCCACGATCCGCTCCGCCGGCGCTTCCCTGCCGGCGGTTTCGGCGACGCCGGGGACCGGCGCCACCTGGGTCCGCAGCTGTTCGCGCAGGCGGGCGAGGCGTTCGGCGGCGCTGGCCAGCGCCCGCTTGGCATGGGCCAGCGCGGCCTGCAGCGCGGCCATCGAAACCCGCTGCCGTTCGCGGCTGGCCCGCGCCTCCAGCAGGCGTGCGTCGGCGCGCTGCAGCGCGGCCTCGAGCATGCGGATCAGTCGCGCCTTTTCGAAGCCGATCCGGTGCTCGGCTTCCAGCTCGTCCTGCAGGTGCACCAGCTCCTGCCGGTCGCGGGCGGCGGCTTCGTTCATGCGCGCCGTCAGCAGCTGGATGTCGGCGCCGCGATGCGCCAGCGCCTGCTCGAGATAACGGTTCTCCTGCTCGAGGCGCCCGAGCAGCAGCTGCATCTCGTACGCCTCGGCCTGGCCGGTCGCCACGGCGACCGTCTCCATGGGTCCGCCGGCTGGCTGGGAAGATGGGCCGGTCGCGGCCGACGCATGGGGCGGCTCTGCCTCGCTTCCGCCGGCGGTGGGGGGGGCGGGCGGGCGCCGGCCCCCCCCGCCCCCCCCCCCGGGCCCCCCAAA
>JAEZQX010000176.1 GCA_023441105.1 Pseudomonadota bacterium
GGCGCTTGCAAGCGCCAACCCGTGAACCACTGTCAGCCCATGCCGCCGACACCCGTCGACACCGCGCGCGCGGTCAGCCCACCGAGCGTCGCCCGCACCGCGCCGATGTCGCGCCGGGCGAGCGCGACGGCAACGTCCTGGATGATGCGGGCGGCAGCCGGCATCGACCACTTCAAGAACGCCCAATAGAGGAAGGCGCCGACGACGATGAGCAGGGGCAGCAGGAGCGGCGCCGGCATCGTCGGGGCGAGCAGGAGCGAGACGAGCCAGACGCCGGCGGCCATCAGCAGCGAGGCGAGACCGGCGTTGAAGACGGCGCCGAGCTGCACGCCCACCGACAGGCCGGTGAGATCGCGCACGAAGCGCGCGTTGATCGGTGCCGTCACCAGGCTGCCCAGCACCACCGCCGCAGCGGCGGCATCGAGGCCCCACGGCAGCGACAGCAGCAGGAAGACGGCGGTGGCCACCAGCACCGCGAATTCGTAGACGATCTCCCAATGAGGCTTGCCCATGCCGCGGATGACTGCTGCCTGGACCACCGACATCGCCGCAAGCACGCCCAGCAGCATGATGATCTGGACCACCGGCACGGCATCGTTCCAGGACTCGCCGAACACCGCCGGCACCAGCACCGGCGCCAGGGCGGCGATGCCGAGGAACAGCGGACAGGCGACGACGCCGGTGACCCGCAGCGTTCCTTCGGTCAGCCGCCTGGCGGCGTCGACGTCATGCTGCGACCGCGCGACGCCTGCCTGCACCACCTGGTAGGCCGGGATCATCACGATGTTCTTCACCTGGTCGAACAGGCGCTGCGCCAGGGCGTAGAAGCCGACCGCCTGGGCGCCGAGGCTGGCGGCCAGCACGAAGCGCGGCAGCTGGCTGCTGAGGTAGCCGAGGCCCCACGATCCCCAGGTACTGGCGTTGAAAGCAAGCAGGTCGCGCAGGTGCGCCGGCCGCATGGCGAAGCCGGGCCGCCAGCGGGTGATCGCGAACAGCGCGACGCACAGCACCCCCACCCGCACCAGCTCCATGCCCACCAGGCTCCAGATGCCGGTGCCGGCCAGGGCCAGCGCGACGCCTGCCAGGTTGGAGACGATCGACGCCAGGGTTTCGGCACCGGCCACCGCCTTGAAGCGGGAATCGCGCAGGAGGATTGCGGTCGGCGCCACCGCCAGCGCCTGCAGCGGCAGGGCGGCAGCCCGCGCCGGCAGGATCGCGCCGAGCAGCGCGCCGCCTTCGAGCCAATGGTCGGCGAGGTCGGCGCCGGCCCAGATGCCGGCGGCGATCAGCAGGCCCATCAGCAGGGTCGCCCAGAAGGTCGCATTCAGGTGACCGCGGGAGATGCTGCTGCGCTGGATCAGCGTATCGGTGGGGGCCGAGCTCACCACCACCTCGAACAGGCCCACCACCAGCCAGCCGAGCGCGAAGACGCCATAGGCATGCGGGCCGACGATGCGGGCGATGACCGCCAGCGCGAGCAGGCTCAGCGCGAGTTGCAGTGCCTTGCCGGCGGTGCTCCATGCGGCACCGCTGGCGAGATGTCCGAATTGCGCCATCGATTGCTCGGCTCGGGAAGATTGCTGGTTGCCGCTTGCGCGGTGGCCGCGCACAAGAGCGGCGCGACGAGTGGGCGATTGTGGCTCAGCCGTCAGGCGCGCGCCGGTAATAGCGCACGTCTTGCCCAAAGCCAGCCCACCGCCAACGCCACCGCCAGCACGAACGGCAGCGACAGGTAGTTCAGCAGCGCCCAGCCGCGTTCGTGCAACAACACGCCGGAAGACGCCGACGACGTGATCATCGTCACGAACACCACCATGTCGTTGAAGCCCTGGACCCGGGTCTTCTCGGCCGGCGTGTAGGCAAGGGTCAGCAAGGTGGTCGCGCCGGTATAGGCGAAGTTCCAGCCGACGCCGAGCAACGTCAGGGAGACGACGAAATGCCGGACTTCGATGCCGTTGAGCGCAACCGCGACGCAACCGGCCAGCAGCAGGCAGCCCGCCAGGATCACCGGCATGACGCCGAAGCGCGCAATCAATGCCCCGGTGAAGAGACCGGGCAGGAACATGCCGATCACATGCCACTGCAGCACCAGCGCGGTCGCGGCATAGGGATGGCTGCACAGCTCCATCGCCAGCGGCGTCGCCACCATCAGCAGGTTCATGATCCCGTAGGCACTGGCTGCCGTCATGACGGCCACCCAGCAGGTCGGCTGGCGCAGGATCTGCCGCAACGGTCGTCCGGCGCCGGCGGCGTGGGTATCGGCACTCGGCGGCAGGCGCAGCAGTTGCGCCAGCAGCAGCGACAGGATGGCGAAGCCTGCCAGGGTCAGGTAGGACCCGGCATAGGTGGCCGGCAGCATGTCGAGCGTCAGCTTCGACAGCTCCGGTCCGACGATTCCGCCGACGATCCCTCCGGCGAGCACTAGCGAGATGGCGTGCGCCCGGAAGCTCGGCCGGTAGGCGTCGGCGACGTCGGCCGCCGCGAACCGGTAGCTCGCGCCGAAGGCGTTGTAGATGCCGGTCACGAAGGTGGCGGCAGCCAGCAGCCAGAGGCTGCCGATGCTGACCGCCCACGCCGCCAGCAGCGCGCCGGCGCAGGCCAGCACCGCACCGACGGTGTAGCCGCGGCGCCGCCCGAGCCGGCGCATCAGCTGTGCCGCGAGCATGCTGAAGACGGCGGCGCCGAGGACATAGCCGGTGACCGGCAGGGTCGCCAGCGCCTTCTCCTCGGCCAGCGCGAAACCGGCCAGGCTGCTGATCGCGATCAGGGTCACGTTGTTGGTCAGCAGCAGCGCCTGCAGCGTGGCCAGCACGCCCATCTGGAATCGAAGCGTTTGCACGGCGGGTCCGGAAACATCCGCGCGACCGGGGCACGGATCTGTCGTGGGGGCGATGGCGCAGGGGGATGACCGGTAGCGGTGCGGCCGGAAGATCCGGCCACGCGCCGCGCCGGGTTCGCCAGTGTATCGCCTGGTCGGCTTCGGCGGATCACCGCCCGCACCGGGTCGCCGCCGGCTGGCCGGCTTGCGGACGGGCGGCAATCGGCCTGCTGCTAGAATTTGTCGCGGTGGGCGCGTTGCCCACGGAAGAGGAATGCACATGTCGACGTCGATGGCGGATCGGGACGGTTTCATCTGGATGGATGGCAAGCTGGTGGAATGGCGCAGCGCGCAGATCCACGTGCTGACGCACAGCCTGCACTACGGCATGAGCGTGTTCGAGGGCGTACGCGCCTACAAGACGGTCAACGGCACCGCCATCTTCCGGCTGCCCGAGCACACCCGCCGGCTGATGAACTCGGCCAAGATCTTCCAGATGAAGCTCGGCTACGACTTCGAGACGCTGGCACAGGCGCAGAAGGAAGTGGTGCGCGCCAACAAGCTCGAATCCTGCTATCTGCGGCCCATCGCCTGGATCGGTTCCGAAAAGCTCGGCGTCTCGCCCAAGGGCAACACCGTCCATGTCGCCATCGCCGCCTGGCCATGGGGGGCCTATCTCGGCGAGGACGGCATCACCAAGGGAATCCGGGTCAAGACCTCGTCCTTCACCCGGCACCATGTCAATTCGTCGCTGGTGCGCGCCAAGGCCGCCGGCTACTACATCAACTCGATCCTTGCCAACTCGGAAGCCACCAACGACGGCTACGACGAAGCGCTGCTGCTCGACACCGAAGGCTACGTGTCGGAAGGCTCCGGCGAGAACGTCTTCATCGTCCGGCAGGGGCAGCTCTTTACGCCGGACCTGGCCTCCTGCCTCGACGGCATCACCCGCGACGCCGTGATCACGCTGGCCCGCGATCTCGGCATCGAGGTGATCCAGAAGCGCATCACCCGCGACGAGGTGTATTGCGCGGACGAGGCCTTCTTCACCGGCACCGCGGCCGAGGTCACGCCGATCCGCGAGCTCGACAATCGCACCATCGGCAACGGCAGCCGCGGCCCGGTCACCAAGCAGATCCAGGATCTGTTCTTCGACGTCATCGGCGGCAAGTCGGAGCGCTACCGGCACTGGCTCCATCCGGTCAGCGCCTGACGCCGCAGCGGATCGCGCCCCATGGATCAAGCCAGCAAGGAAGCTCGCACCGCCCAGGCCGAGGCGGTCGTGGAAATCGACGGCAAGGACCTGCCGGCATTCTGTCCGCATCCGTCGATGACGCTGTGGAACCAGCATCCGCGCGTCTTCCTCGACCTCGCCGTCACCGGCGAGGCGAAGTGCCCGTACTGCGGAACCCGCTACACGCTCAAGCCCGGATCGCGCATCCACCGCCACTGATCCGGCGGCGCGGCGCCCGATGGCGGAGCCGCGCCGATCGCGCCGCCTGAAAACTTTCCCGACAGCGGCCCTGCCGCGCCAGCCACGGCCACGGCAGAAATTCACGTCCAGCTGCCTGCCAGTGTGACTTAGTCGAGGTTTCCCGGCGGCGCGCCAAGACACAATCCAGTCCACAAGAAGCGGCGCCGCGCCCTGGCGGCGCCGAGAAACTCTGGTGGATCGAACTTGCCTTTCCAGAAGCAGCCTTCCCGGCGCTCCTTGGTGATCGCGCCGTCGACGATCACCGACGGGGTGCTGTCGCAACCTCTGCTCGCCCTGCTGCGCCGGTTCGACGCATTCGGTCGCATCGACGTGCTGGCCGATCCGGCGCTGGCGCCGCTGTTTCGCGCGATGTCCGAGCCCGACGAGGTGATCGAATCCGACATCCCGGGCGACCGGATCGCGATCCTGCGCCGGCTGGCGCTGGCGCGCACCCTCGACAGCCGCGCCTACGACCGCGCTTTCATCCTCCAGGGTGGCAGGGCGCCGGCGATCGTCCCGTGGCTCGCGCGGGTGCCCGCGCGCATCGGATTCGGCGGCACCTCTTTCCTGGGCATGATCAATCGCCCGGCCACGGACGCCGGCGGCCGCGGCAAGTCGCTTGCCGAACGGTTCGTCGCAATGGCCTTCGAACCCGGGGAAAGCCTGCCACCGGGCATGCCGGTGCCGCAGCTGTCGGCGGCGCCCCAGATGAACGAAGCGCTGGCGCGCCGCCTGGACCTCGACCCGACGCGGCAGCTGGTGCTGCTGTGTCCGTCGTCGGAGCTCGGCCCTAGCAGTGAATGGCCGGTGCGCCACTATGCGGAGCTGGCCGCGCTGATCCGCCTGCAATGGCCGGAAGTGACGGTCGGCCTGGTCGGCCGTCCGCGCGACCGCGCCGTGGCCACCCAGATCGCCCTGCTCTGCGGCGAGTCCCTGCAGAACTGGTGCGGCCAGCTCGATCTCGAACAGACGCTGGCACTGATCAACCATGCCGCCGCGGTCGTGACCTCGGAATCGCAATACATGCACCTCGCGGCGGCGCTGGGGCGGCCGCATGTCGCGATCTACGGCGCCGGCGATCCGCGCGCCGAGCGCATCAGCGGCTCGCGGCGCAGCGTGATGTGGCTGCACCTCGAATGCAGTCCCTGCTTCGACGCCCATTGCAAGCACGGCCACATGAACTGCGTCAACCAGCAGCAGCCGGCGCGGGTCTTCGACACCCTGCGCAAGGCGATGAGATTTTCCGCCACCGCCTAGGGGCTCCCGGCGGCCGGGTTCGGCTACACTCCTGCTGAGCCCGACCTCAGCATCGAACCTTCCGGCATGCCGCGACAGCTGCTCTTCGCTTCCGCATCGGCGGTGGAAGAGGCGTTCTACTCCGCCCTCGCCCACGCCGACGCTGCCGGCGTCATGGCCTTGTGGGCGGACGACGAGGAAGTGGTCTGCATCCATCCCGGCGGGCCGCGTCTCGTCGGCTTGCATGCCGTGCGGCAGTCGTACGAGGAGATCCTCGCCAACGGTCCGCTCAACATCAGGATCCGCGACGTCCAGGTCTTCGAGAGTGCCACCCTCGCGGTCCACAGCCTCGTCGAGCAACTGGCCGTCGCCGGCCCGCGCGGCACGCGGCTGGTCAACGTCCTGGCCACCAACGTCTACGTGAAGGGCAGCGCCGGCTGGCAGTTGCTGGTGCATCATGCGGCGCCGGGCGCGGAAGCGGAACGACCGGTCCATGACACCCCACCCGGCAAGCTCCACTGATCCGCTCGCGCCGCCGGCGCCGTTCGACTACCGGCCGCCGGCCTGGATGCGTGGGCCTCACCTGCAGACGGTATGGCCGGCCCTCAGCGTCCGGGCGGCGCCGCGGATCCGGTATCGTCGCGAGCGCTGGCAGACGCCGGACCACGACTTCATCGACCTCGACTGGACGACCGACACGTCCGCCGGCCCGCCCGGCGACGGCCCCCTGGTCGTGCTCTTCCACGGCCTCGAAGGAAGCGCCGAAAGCCACTATGCGCGGGCGCTGATGGCGGAGGTGGCGGCGGCCGGCTGGCGCGGCGTGGTGGTCCACTGGCGCGGTTGCGGCGGCGAGCCGAACCTGCTGGCGCGCAGCTATCACTCGGGCGATTCCGACGAGATCGACTGGATCGTTCGCCGCCTCGAGCCGGACTTCGTCGCCGGCGTCTCCCTGGGCGCCAATGCGCTGCTCAAGTGGCTCGGGACACCCGGTTCCTGGACGCGAACCGTGCGCGCCGCGGCTGGCGTCTCCGCGCCGCAGGACCTCGAGGCGAGCGCCCGCGCGCTGTCGCGTGGCGTCAACCGGTTCTACTGCGAGCATTTTTTCGCGACCATGAAGCGCAAGAGCATCCTCAAGCTCGATCGCTTTCCCGACTTGTACGATCGCCGCAAGGTGCTCGAGGCGCGCACCTTCTTCGATTTCGACGACGTGGTCACCGCCCCGCTGCACGGCTTCAAGGGCGCCGCCGACTACTGGACGCGCAGCTCCTGCAAGCAGTTCCTGCGCCACATCGCCGTGCCGACGCTGGTCCTCAACGCGCGCAACGACCCGTTCCTGCCGGAATCCGCACTGGCGACAACGTGGCAGGTCTCGGAACCGGTCACCCTCGAGTATCCTGCCGAAGGCGGCCATGTCGGCTTCGTCGATCGCCGCCTCGGCACCAGCTGGCTGCCCCGGCGGCTGATGGCCTTCTTCGAACAGCACCTGGAGGCGCCCATGCCGACATACCCGCCCCGCCCGCCCAGCGATCCGCCCGAGACGAGGCATCGGGAGGCGCGCGATGCTCGATGAGCAGGTCCGGCGGGCGATGGCGAAATGGCCGCAGGTGCCGGCGGTCTACGGCTGGCTGCGGCTCAGCCGGCGTGGCCAATGGTTCCTCATCGACCGCTCCACGCCCGACTTCGATGAGGAACGCGACGGCGACGGCAGCCTGATCACCAGCCCGCCCATCATCGACTTCATCGGTCGCAACTACGAATGCGACGACCGCGGCGCCTGGTACTGGCAGAACGGCCCGCAGCGGGCCTTCGTGCGCCTCGACCTGGCGCCGCTGGTGCTCCGGGTGCTCAACGACGCGCCGGCGCAGCGGCTGGTGACGCACACCGGCTTCATCGTCGAGCGCGTCGAGCGGGTGCTCGCCGATGCCGATGGCAACCTGCTGATGGTGACCGAACTCGGCCCCGCCGTGGTCGACGACCGCGACATCGGCCAGCTGCAACTGGCCATCGACGATGACGCCGACCCGGCCGGTCCGCTGATGCGACTGGCGATGGAACGCTATCCGGCGCTCGAGGGCGGCTCCTGGCAATTCCGGGGGCAGCCGCTGTCCGGCGCCGCTGCGATCGGCAAGGCGCTCGGCTACCTGGCAGACCCGGCGCCACCGGCTGCCTGACCCGGAACCGCGACGGCGCCCGGGTCGGGAACGGCAAAGGCACCCGGCCTGGTCAGAGCCACAGCCAGGTCACCGTCAGCAGCAGCGCGACCAGCAGCTTGAAGAGGTCGTAGCGGCGCACCTCGTGGAGGCTGCGGCCACGGATCGTGGTGGGCATCTCAGGCCCCTCGCCGCATGCCGGAAGCGGGCAGGCCCTCGCCCGGCATGCCGCCGGCGACCCCGGCCGGGGTGCCTGCAGCAGCTGCGTTCGACTGCAGGTCGTCCTGCAGCCGCGCCAGTCCTTCCCAGTCCTGGGCAGCCGCCAGTCGTGCCTGCCCGGCCCAGGTTTCGACACCCGCGCCCTCCGGCTCCTCGCCGGTACTCTCCACGATGCGCTCGAGCTCGGCGACCGGCGTGACCGCCAGTTCCGCGAAGGTGGTAATGCCGTTGTTCCTCAGCATGGCCCCGATCTTCGGGCCGATGCCTACCACCGCTTCGAGATCCTCCTGGCGATACGCCGGCGCGTGCCAGGCATGCGCGAGGGCGCCGGGCGCAAGCCGGCCATGGGTGCCGAGGGCGGCTTCCGAAGCGGCGCGGCCGGCAGCGGCGCGGTCCGTGGTTACCGGTACCACCGGCGAACGCTCGCCGGCCGAGTCGGCCGCCATGGCAACCCGGGCAGCGAGCTTCGCGCCGCTACCTGCGGCCGCTGCCGCAAGGGACGGCGCGGCGATGCCGGCGCCTGGAGTACGAGCCTCAGTGCCCTCGGCGGTTGCCGCGCGCGATGCTGCAACCGGGTCGATGCCACGGCGCCAGTAGATCCAGTCGATGATCCATTCCACCAGCCAGCCCACCAACAGTCCGAGAAAGAAGTACTTCCACATCCTCCGCCCCCGAAAATCAGCCCGTCATCCGGATGAGCCACGGATGGGTGCCTCCGGCACCCGGCAGGTCAGCGCCGCGACTCCTTCATCTCCAGGCGATACGCCGCCTCGACCTCGTGCAGCTTCGCGTCGACGATCGAGCCGTTGAAGAAATCGAGGTCTCCGGCAGACCGCGCGAGCCGCAGCTGCTCGATGGCCGGCAGGCGCATGCCGCGCAGCAGGTATCCTTCGGCGGCCGCCTTGTGGGCGAGCCCGCGCTCGCCAAGCGCCTGGTGTGCTTCGCCCAGCAACCGCCACAACTCGGCATCGCCCCGGAAATCCGCCGTCTTCTCGCGCAGCAGGGCGACCGTCTCGCGCTGCGCGCCGGAAGCGTTCAGCACCTGCGCGCGCAGGCGGATGATCGCGAGGTTGTCCGGATGGGCGGCGATCGCCGCCCGGGAGCGCTCGTCGGCGCGCCGCAGGTCGCCGGCACCCAGGCTGTTGGCGACGCGCAGGCGCGTCAGGAAGACATGCGGGCCGCCCAGCGCCTGCTCGGCCTTGTCGAGCGCGCGCTCCGACGCCGTCCAGTCGCGGCTGGCATTGGCGACGTTGGCCAGACCGAACCACGGCGCCGGATCCTTCGCGCCCTCGGGGGAGTCGATTTGCTGCTGGAAGTTGCGCCGCGCCGCGGCGAGCGCGTCGACCGCATCGCTGCCGAGCGCCACGGCCCGCGCGCGCTGCAGGCGGAACTCGATCCGGTCGCGATGATCGAACGCCGGCAGGTTCTGGATGCGCAGCTGCAGGTCCGTCATCCGTTCGCCGGTGACCGGGTGGGTGCGCACATAGACCGGCGCGCCGCCTTCGTTGTAGCGATTGAACTGCTGCAGTCGTTCGAAGAACCGCGGCGCCGCGCGGACGTCGAACTTCGCCTCGCGCAGGATGTCGAGGCCGACCCGGTCGGCCTCGCGTTCGGCATCGCGCGAGAAGGACAGCATCGACCGCATAGCCAGCGTGTCCCCCAGGGACAGCGCGCCCATCGCGGCATCCGCGCTGGAACGCGCAGCCAGCGCCGCGAGCACCATGCCCGCCAATGCCATCATCGACGCCTGGCGCTGGTTGGCTAGCATGCGGGCGATGTGCCGCTGGGTGACGTGGCCGATCTCATGGCTCATCACGGTGGCCAGCTCGGATTCGTCGCCGGCTGCGGCCAGCAGCCCGGTGTGGATGCCGATGAAGCCCCCCGGCAGGGCGAAGGCGTTGATCGACTTGTCGCGCACCGCGAAGAACTCGAACTGGTACGAACGTGCCGGGCCGGTGGCGGTCAATCGGGCCGCGAAACGATTCAGGAACTCGGTCATTTCGGCGTCGTCCCAGACGATGCCCTCCGACCGCAGCTCGCGCATGATGGATTCGCCCAGCCGCCGCTCGGCAGCGCCGGACAGCTCGTCGCCGCTGGCGGCGCCGAGATCCGGCAGGCGATCGACTTGCGCAATGGTGCCGCCCGGACCGGCAAGCAGGGCCAGTCCGGTCAGCAGCGCGACCGCATCGCGGCGCCAGCGTCGCCCCCCCGCCGCCAGCGAGCGGCCGGCCTCCGGCGTCCGCGACCGGACCTGATCGGGTCGGTTGATCACGTTGCTATGATAGCGATGCCGTCCGCCCGTTGCTGGCCGGCAATGTAAACGCACGGACAAGCTCCAGGCCATGGCGCAACTGACACATTTCGATTCCCGCGGCCAGGCCCAGATGGTCGACGTCGGCGCCAAGGCGGAAACCGGCCGGACGGCGGTCGCCGAGGGCTGGATCCGCATGCAGCCCGCCACTTTCGCGCTGGTCAAGACGGGCACCGCGAAAAAGGGCGACGTCATCGGCGTCGCGCGACTGGCGGCGATCATGGCCGCCAAGAAGACCAGCGACCTGATCCCGCTCTGCCACCCGATCGCGCTGACCCACGTTTCCGCCGAATTCGAGCTCGACGAGGCTGGCAGCCGGGTCGGGTGCCGGGCGCGGGTCGAATGCAGCGGCAAGACCGGTGTCGAGATGGAGGCCCTCACCGCCGTGCAGGTCGGCCTGCTCACCATCTACGACATGTGCAAGGCGGTCGATCGCGGCATGGTGATCGAGTCGGTGCGGCTGCTGGAGAAGCACGGCGGCAAGAGCGGCAGCTTCGTGGCGGAGGGGCGGTAGCGCCTTCGGCGCCTGCCGCAGCCTGCCCCCCCTCTGCCCGCAGTGTCGCCGTTGGTGACACTGCAGGCATAGATGCCCCCGAGTCGGCTGGCGCTGCTATCGCGAGAAGAAGATCGTCGCCAACCCCAGGAAGATCAGGAATCCCAGGCTGTCGGTCGAGAAGGTGAGCAGCACCGACGACCCGATGGCGGGATCGCGGCCGGCCCGCTCGAGCAGGAAGGGAACCAGCACGCCGATCAGGGTGCCCACCAGCAGGTTGAGCAGGATCGCCAGCGTCATCGTCAGTCCCAGCAAGGGGCCGTAAGGACTGTCGCGGTAGAGCAGCCAGGCGAACAGGCCGGCGACGCCGCCCCACACCAGGCCGTTGAGCGTCGCGATCAGCAGCTCCTTGCGGATCAGGCGCCGGACGTTGCTGCGGTTGACCTGGCCGAGCGCCAGCGAGCGGATCACCAGCGTCATCGTCTGGTTGCCGGAATTGCCGGCGATGCCGGCCACGATCGGCATCAGCGCCGCCAGTGCCACCACCCGTTCGATGGTGCCGTCGAACAGGCCGATCACCCGCGAAGCGAAGAAGGCGGTGACCAGGTTCAGCGCCAGCCACAGCCAGCGGTTGCGCGCCGAGTACCAGATCGACGCGAAGATGTCCTCTTCCTCGCGCAGGCCTGCCTGCAGCAGCACGTCGGCCTCGCCTTCCTCGCGGATCACGTCGACCACCTCGTCGATGGTCAAGCGCCCGATCAGGTGGCCGTGTGGATCGATCACCGGCGCCGACACCAGGTCGTAACGCTCGAACGCCTGGGCCGCCTCGCCGACGTCGTCGAGCCCGCGCAGGGCCAGCACGTCCCGCTTCATCACTTCGGAGACGGTGGCCTCGGGCTCGTTGATCAGCAGCTGGTCGATCGGCAGCGAGCCCTTGAGCATGTCGTAGCGGTCGACCACGAACACCTGGTCGGTGTGATACGGCAGCTCGTCGAAGCGGCGCAGGTAGCGCAGCACCACTTCGAGCTTCACGTCTTCGCGCACGGTGACGAGGTCGAAGTCCATCCGCGCGCCGACCGAATCCTCCGGGTACGACATCGCGGCGCGCAGCTGCTCGCGCTCCTCCGGCGTGAGCTGGCGGCGCACCTCGTCGACCACCTCGGTCGGCAGGTGATCGGCCAGGTCCGCGAGATCGTCGGCATCGAGCTCCTTGACTGCGGCGACCAGCTCCGCGCGCGTCATCGACTCGATCAGCGAGTCGCGCACCGGCTCGGACACTTCCAGGAGGATCGCGCCGTCGGCCTCGGCCTTGACCGAATCCCAGACCAGCAGCCGCTCCTCGCGCGGCAGCGCCTCGAGCACGTAGGCAACGTCGGCCGGGTGCAGGCGCTCGACCCGCTTGCGCAGGTGCGAAAGGTATTGCGCCTCGCTCAGGCGGGCGACGATTTCGGCGCGGTCGCCGCCGGCCAGCTCGCCTTCGTTGCGGGCCTGCTCGCGCACCGCGCCGTAGTGCTGCAGGAGGTCCTGGACCTCGGCCAGCGCACGCTGCGCCTCCTCGAAATCCTTCGGCTGCGCGGCATGGATGATTTCGGGCTGTCCCTCGACGGGTTCCGCCTGCGCCGGCACCTGCGGCGCGTCCTCCACGGGCTCGGCCTGCGTCGGTCCCTGCGTCGGTCCCTGCGGCGGGTGCTCCATGGGATCCTGCTGCGGCGCCGGCGCTGCCCCGGGCGGGCCCCCGGGCGCAGCTGCGGGCGACGGCGCAGCCCCGCCCGTCGGGAAATCCGGCTTGTCTTGATCGGTCATCGTGGACACCCGGGCGCGCGGCGCCCCTTTCCCCCGCGAGGACGAACCGGGCGGTCCGCCGGACACAGCCCCGGCGAAGCCTTCCCCACACGTCCGAGACATGTTCCCGCCGCGCCGCCCGCCGACCCGCAGGCGGGCTTCCTCAAGGCACCTCCACGCCGGCCATGCGCCGCTGCACGATGCCCGCCCGCCGTGCCAGCGCCGCGCTGCCGCGGTTCTGGTCATAGTAGCGCGGACGCGGCAGCATCGCCGCCAGCCGCGCCGCCTGCGCCGGGTCCAGTTGTGCGGCGGACACATTGAAATGATGGCGGGCGGCCGCCTCGACGCCGAACACGCCGACGCCCCACTCGGCGACGTTGAGGTAGATCTCGAGGATGCGCCGCTTGCTCATCAGCGCCTCCAGCATGTAGGCGATGACCAGCTCCTGGGCCTTGCGCAGGTAGCTGCGATCGCCGGAAAGGAACAGGTTCTTGGCCAGCTGCATCGTGATGGTGGAGCCGCCGAAGGCCACCTTGCCGCGGCGGGTATTCTTCTCGAACGCCTTCTCGATGGCTTCCCAGTCGACGCCGTCATGCTCCGGAAAGCGCGAATCTTCCGACGCGATCACCGCTCGCTTCACATGCACCGAGATGCGCTCGTAGTCCACCCAGCGGTGCTGCAGTTGCGCCTTCGGATTGCGCTCGCGCAGGACCTGCAACTGCTGGCGCATGAAGCTGGTCGACGTCGGATCGACTTCGCGCCACATGATCACGTGCATCAGGAACCAAAGCTGCATGGCCAGGATCGCGGCCAGGCCAAGCAGCGAGATCCCGAGGACAACCTTGACGAAGCGCCTAGCGGTCATTGCCGGCGCCGGCCGCCTGACTATCCGCTGCCGGCGCCGAGATCGCGTCGCGCAGCATCCGATAGACCGGCCCGGTGTCCGGCCGCACTCCGCGCCAGATCAGGAAGCTCTCCGCTGCCTGCTCGACCAGCATGCCGAGCCCGTCGGCCGTCCGGGCCGCGCCGCCGGCCTGCGCCTGGCGCATGAAGGCGGTCGGCCGGGCCGCGTAGACGCAGTCGTAGGCAAGCGCGCAGCCCTCGAAGAGCCCCGGCGGCAGGGCAAGCTCGCCGCGCAGCACGCCGCTCGAGGTGGCGTTGACGACCAGGTCGGCGGGGATGGCTGCCGCCAGCGAGACCGCATTCACCGGCGCCAGCGACGCCTGGCGCACCTGCGGCGCGCCGTTGAAATGCGCGGCCAGCGACTCCGCCTTGGCCGCCGTGCGGTTGGCGATGGTGAGCCGGCTCACGCCCGCCTGCAGCAGGGACATCACCACCCCGCGGGCGGCGCCGCCGGCGCCCAGCAGGAGCACGGACCGGCCGCGGAGGTCGAAAGCGAGGCGCTCGCGCAAATCGGTCACCAGCCCGGGTCCGTCGGTGTTGTCGCCGAACACCGAGTCGCCGTCGGCCTTCAGCGTGTTGACCGCCCCGGCCAGCAAGGCGCGCGCGCTGTGCCGCCCAGCGTAGGCGAAAGCCTGCTCCTTGAACGGCAGGGTGACGTTGAGCCCGCGGCCGCCGGCGGCAAGGAAAGCATCGACGGCGCCCGCGAACGCGTCCGACGGCTCGGTCGGCACCAGCAACCGGTCGTAGGCGATCGGCTCGCCGGTCTGCCGGGCGAAGGCGGCATGGATCTCCGGCGACCGGCTGTGGGCGATCGGGTTGCCGATCACAAGGTAGCGGTCCGCCGGCGGCGCCGGGCTCCGATCCACGCTCACTTGCTCACCGACTTGGTCTTCAGCGAATTGTTGGTGAAGGTCCAGGTGCGCACGATCTGCAGGATGTCCCCGTCCTTGCGCATCTCCTCGGTGAATGGGTTGTAGGGCGCACCGGCATAGACGATCTGCTTGATGACGCGGTTGAGCGTCTCGTAGCGCGACTTCTTGTTGATCAACACGTCGACGACGTTGCCGAAACGGTCGATCTCGACGGTGATGATCAGCGAGTCGTACATCTTGCCGCGGGCTTCGGCCGGGAACCGCTCGGTGCCGATCTGTTCGATCCGGTCAGCCCAGGCATCGACGTAGCGGGCGTAGTTGACGCCGACGGCATTGACGCCATAGGTGAGGCGGCGGGGCCGCTTGTTGTAGTCCTCGATCTGGCGGTCGATCTGCGCCTGCAGCCGCGAGATCATCTCCTTGGTCTCGTCGGCGTTCGGCGCCTCGGCCTGTTCCGGATCGTTGGTCACCGGCGGGTTCTCGACCTGCCGGGTCTGGCCCTGCGCCAGGGCGAGCAGCCGGCGCTGCTCCTCCTCCAGCTGCTTCAGGCGGGCATGCTGCTCCTGCAGGACCTCGCCGTCGCGCGCCTTGGTCTCGGCCGGCAGCGGCGAGCGCGAACGGCCGCTGTCGCGGTCGCCGCCACCCTCCATGTTGACCTGCGCCAGCACCTCCGGCGCCAGCGGTGCCGCCTTGGTCTGGGCGTTGAGCAGCACGACCTCGAGCTGCGACTCGCTGGGAATGAACTTGAGCGGATCCGGCGGCGCGAAGCGCACCATCATCACCGCCAGGTGGAACAGCAGCGAGATCGCGAAACCGATCGTCAGCGGATCCTTGCGAGCCCACGATCCGCGCAGGGCTTCCAGGACCGCCCTGATCATGGTCCCGACGACTCCGTGCCCATCGGCTGCACCACGCCGATGTGGCCGATGCCGTCGACGATCGGCGCCTCATCGACGCCCAGCTGCTCGACCTCCACCGGCTCTTCCTCCATTCCCGGCATCGCCTCCGAACCGACCGAACCCAGCTCGCCGGGATCGCCCAGCAGCTGCGCAGCCCGCGCCTGGATGGTGAGGTCGAGCTCGTCCCATTCGAGCACGTCGACCATCAGCCGCTGGCCCGCCACCAGGGGCGGCGCCCCCGAGACGCGGAAATAGAGCGGCGCATCCGTCAGCCGCACCGTGTCGTCGCGCACCGCGATCGCCTCGAGCCGCTTGCGCGGCTGCTGTGCCACCCAGCGCAGGCACCAGAAGCGTTCCATCGTCTGCTGGTACTCGTTGACGCTCGCGTAGCGGGCCTCGAAGGCCGACAGGATCGCGAACAGGCGGGCGTCGTTGGTCGCGAACGCCGGTTCCTCGCCATTGAGCACCGCGACCAGCTGCATCTGGTTGACCAGGTCGACGTAGCGCCGCAGCGGCGAAGTGCACCAGGCATACTGGGCGACGCCCAGGCCGATGTGCTCGGCGGCGTGGGTCGACATCTTGACCCGCCCGATCGCCTGCGAGCGATAGAGGCCGGAGACGCCGTGGTCGGCGAGCAGCTTGCCCCACAGGCTGTTGGCCAGGATCGCCAGCTCCGCGACGATACGATCCACCGGGGCGTCGCGCCGGCGCCGCCGGATCTCGACTTCCTCGCCGTGCACGTAGAAGCTGAAGTCGGCGCGCGCGCGCTGCTCCGGCTTGCCCCGCATGCGGTCGCGTTCCGCGCTCTGCGCGAGCGTGAAGCGCCACAGCACAGCCAGCTCCGCCGAATGCGGAAAGTCGCCCGGGCCGGCGTTTGCGAAGCGTTCGTCGTCGTCGAATCCGTCGAACTGGTTGTGGCGCAGGTTGGCCGCCACGCGGATGCGGTCGATGCGCGAGAACTGCTCCATCACCTGCATCGTGTCCGGATCGACGTCGACGTACAGCGACAAGGCCGGACGGACCGTACCGACATCGAGCGAGTAGGCGCGCACGACCGGCTCCGGCAGCATCGTGATCTTGCTTCCCGGGCTGTAGACGGTGGTCATGCGCTCGCGCGCCGCCTTCTCGATCGGATCGTCGGGACGAAGGTCGAGCGCCGGTGCGGCGATGTGCACGCCGATGCGATAGAGGCCGCCCTCGAGTCGCCGCAGCGACAGGCAGTCGTCGATCTCGGTGGTGGTTTCGTCGTCGATCGAGAACGCCTCGACCCCGGCATCCGGCAGCTCTTCCAGCTCCGGCGGAGCGAAATCGCGGGTGAGCGACGCCGGGAAGTCCATCCCGGCCGGAAAGTGGTTGCGCAGGAAGCGGCTGATGTGCACCAGCTTCGGGCCCGGCAGCGCGCCCACCTTCAGCAGCAGCCGCTCGGGCGACAGGCCGGTGCGCTGGCAGGCGATGTCCAGGGCCCGGAACTCGATGCTCTGCTTGTCGCTCTGCACCAGCAGGTCGGCAACGCGGGCCGCGATCTCCGGCGGCAACCTGCCGTCCGCAAGCTGGTCCGCAAGTCGCGCGATCTCCTCTTCCTGCCGGCGCTTGCGCTCGATCGCCGCCAGCGCAGCCCGTAACGTCTCCGGCTGGGCCGGCCGATAGCGCCCCTTGCCCTTGCGATAGAAGTAGACCGGCGCCCCGTGCAACCGCATCAGCAGCGCCGCCGACTGCACGACGGTGCGTTCCTTGCCGAAATACTCCTCCGCCAGCGCCTGGAAGTCGAACTCGTCCTGCGGCGCGCATTCCCAGAGGAAGTCGAGGTCGATCGACTCGGCTGTCTGCAGCGCCTCGCTCATCATCTGCGAGGGCTCCGGCGTGTCGTAGCGCAGCATCACCGCCGTCTGCTTGACCTTGGTCCGCTTGCCCGACGCCATCTCGATCTGCAGGCTCGCGCCATTGTCCTGCAGGATCGTGCCGGTCTTGAACTGACCGGCCTCTTCGAATAGGACGTGCTGGCTCGACATCAGG
>JAEZQX010000183.1 GCA_023441105.1 Pseudomonadota bacterium
GAAGACAGCCGCGCGGACTGAACGGCGCCGGCGCCCCGCAAGGCGGGCGTCGACGAACGCCGACAGGGTCGAAGCCGCCGGCGAGCCGCGCAGGCGGCGCGCCGGCTTCGATCGTTCAGTAGGTCAGCTCGAGAAACACGATGTGATTCTCGGTCGCCGGCCAGGTCCGGCCGACGATCCGTTCGCCGTTGAACTCGGCGACCACCGGCTGCGCCTCATCGGTCGTCGCCTTGAGCTTCGAGACCGAGATGCCGGCGCCGGTGGGCTGCAGGCCCGGCGGCGGCGCCATGCCGCCGAAGCTCATCTTGTCGCGGCGGACGTCGAAGTAGCCGCGCGGCCGGGTCATTGTCACGATCGCGCGGGCGTCGTCGTCGACCGCCACCCGCCGCTGCGCCTGCAGGTGGACGAGGTAGCTCGAGCGCGGGAACGGGCTGCGATAGACGTGGTTGGTGGGATAGCCCGGGGCGCTGATCACGAACTCGTAGGGCACGCCGTGCGCCGCGTCGAACGGTCCCCACCGGCCGTTGCGGCCGACCACCGTGTCGTGCAGCGCTTCGCCGCGCCGCTCGCCGGTATCCGGGTCGACGGCATAGACCTGCACCCGCGCGCCCCGCAAGGGCAGGTTGTTGACGAAGTTGCCGGAGCCCGGATCGTCCGGTTGCAGGCCGAGCCCGAAGACGCTGCCGTTGAGGACCAGCTTCCCGTCGGGCTGGACCTCGATGGTGCGCGGCGCCTCGCCGGTGATGAAGCGGTACATCGCATCGAATGCCGCCGGCGAATAGGCCGTTTCGCGATGGTCGACGCCCTCCAGGATGACGTTGCTGGCGCCGCGCAGCTCCGGCCCGGCGTAGGTGACGTTGGTCGGCGTGCCGCGCGAGCCGATCCACAGGCCATCGGGCTGGGCGTACTTGTCGTTGTTGTCCGAGCGGATGGTCAGCCATCGGACCGCCTGCGTCACCTCGTCGCCGCGCTGGTTCTTCGGCGCGTTGAGGGCGGTCAGGAAGGGCCCGGTCCCGGAGAATTCGCTGTTCTCGCGCATTCCCTTGACGGCCCAGATGCCGTGGTTGGGCGTGCCGGCGAGGATGGCGTGGCTCACCCTCGATTCGCCGCCGCCGTTCTGGATGTAGTTGCGGATGGCATAGCCGCCGCGCGAGTTGCCGACCAGCACCACCTTCTCCGCGCCGGTGCGCTCGAGCAGCGCCTCGACCTGCGCCTTGAGGTAGGCCATGTGCTCGGCGGCCGAAGTCCGGCCCGGCTGCTCGCGAGGATCCTCGTCCCGGGCCAGCGGATACGGCAGGTCGATGGCATGCAGCTTTCCGGTCGGCCAGCCGTTGGATTCGAATCGCCAGACCGTCGTCTGCCACAGCGCGCCGCTGTCGCCATTGCCGTGCACGAACACGATGTGTGCTCGTCCGTCGTCTTCCAGCGGGCGGGTTGCGCAGCCGGCAAGCAGCAGGCCGGCGGCGAGAGCAAGGGCGGCGCCCAGGCGGGCAAGAAAGGTGCGGCGAGCGGGCATGCGTGGATCTCCGGGAGGCGCATTATAGTTTTCGCCCCGTGCGCCGCCGGAGAGCCCCGGGCCTCTAACGTTTATCATGCGACCATGATCGACATCCAGCTACTGCGGCGCGAGGCCGCCGAAGTTGCCCGCCGGCTTGCGAGCCGCGGCTTCACCTTCGACCTCCAGGGATTCGAGCAGCTCGAGTCGCGGCGCAAGACCGTGCAGAGCCGTGCCGAGGAACTGCAGGCGCGACGCAATGCGCTATCGAAGCAGATCGGCCAAGCCAAGGCACGCAAGGAAAGCGCCGACCCGCTGCTCGCCGAGGCGGCAACCATCAACGAGTCGCAGCAGCAGGCATCGGCCGAGCTGGCCGGCATCCAGGCGGAGCTGGACGACCTGCTCCTGTCGCTGCCCAACCTGCCGCATGAATCGGCGCCGGTCGGCCGGTCGGAAGCCGACAACGTCGAGGTCCGTCGCTGGGGAACGCCGGCCACGCTTTCGTTTGCGGCCAGGGATCATGTCGAGCTCGGCTCCGGCCTCGGGATGGACTTCCCGGCAGCCGCAAAGCTCTCCGGTGCCCGCTTCGTCGTCCTCAAGGGCGGCATCGCCCGGCTGCATCGGGCGCTGGCGCAGTTCATGCTCGACACCCACACCATGCGACATGGCTACCAGGAGTGCTACACGCCGTACCTGGTCAACCCGGCCAGCCTGCGCGGCACCGGCCAGCTGCCCAAGTTCGAGGACGACCTGTTCAAGGTCCAGCGCGGCGGGTCCGCGCCGGCCGGCGGACCGGCAGGTGGGCAGGAGGCTGGGCAGGCCGGCGAGCAACGGGAGGGCGGCGACCTCTACCTGATTCCGACCAGCGAGGTCTCGCTCACCAACCTGGTACGCGACGAGATCCTGCCGGCCGAGTCGCTGCCCATTCGATTCACCGCCCACACGCCATGCTTCCGGTCGGAAGCCGGCGCCTACGGCAAGGACACCCGCGGCATGATCCGCCAGCACCAGTTCGACAAGGTCGAGATGGTGCAGGTGACGACCGCCGAGCGTTCCTACGCCGCGCTCGACGAGATGGTCGGCCATGCGGAGGCGATCCTGCAGGCGCTCGAGCTGCCGTACCGGGTGCTCGCCTTGTGCACCGGCGACATGGGTTTCGCCGCGGCCAAGACCTTCGACCTCGAGGTCTGGCTGCCCGGCCAGGGCGCCTATCGCGAGATCTCCTCGGTATCGAACTGCGAGGCCTTCCAGGCGCGCCGGATGCAGGCCAGGTGCCGCGCCGGGCAGGGCAAGCCGGAACTGGTGCACACGCTCAACGGTTCGGGCCTGGCCGTGGGCCGAACGTTGGTGGCGGTGCTCGAGAACCATCAGCAGGCCGATGGTTCGGTGCGGGTGCCGGAGGCGCTGCGCGGCTACATGGGCGGCATCGAACGGCTTACCGCCGACGACTGAACCGCGTCCGGTCGTGGGCCGCGGCGGCGGCCGGGCGCGTAGACTGCGAGCTGGATGCTCTGGGCTGAACGAAATCGGGAGACGCGCATGCTTTGGGAACGGAATTCCAGGTCGGTCGAACTGCTGGAGCAATTGAAGGCATTCTTCGATCGCCACATCTACCCCAACGAAGCCCGCTACGAAGAGGAACTGCTGGCCAAGCGGGCCGCGGGTAACCCGTGGCAGCCGAGCGCGCTGGTCGAGGAGCTCAAGCCGCTGGCGCGCCAGGCGGGCCTGTGGAACCTGTTCCTGCCGCACTCCGAGCGCGAGCCCAACGGCCTGTCCAACCTCGACTACGCGCCGCTCTGCGAGGTGATGGGCCGGGTGACGTGGTCGGCGGAGGTCTTCAACTGCTCCGCGCCCGACACCGGCAACATGGAGACGATCGAGCGTTACGGCACCGAGGCGCAAAAGGACCAATGGCTCGAGCCGCTGCTGCGCGGCGAGATCCGCTCGGCGTTCCTGATGACCGAGCCCGCGGTGGCCTCATCCGACGCCACCAACATCCAGTGCAGCATCCGGCGCGAGGGCGACCAGTACGTCATCAACGGGCGCAAGTGGTTCTCCACCGGCGTCGGGCATCCGCACTGCAAGATCTTCATCGTCATGGGCAAGACCGATCCGCAGGCGCCGCGCCATGCCCAGCAGTCGATGGTGCTGGTTCCGCGTGATACCCCGGGCGTGACCGTGGTGCGGCCGCTGACGGTGCTCGGCTACGACGACGCCCCGCACGGCCACATGGAGGTGCTGCTGGAGGACGTGCGGGTGCCGGTGGAGAACCTGATGCTCGGCGAAGGTCGCGGCTTCGAGATCGCGCAGGGGCGGCTCGGCCCGGGCCGCATCCATCATTGCATGCGCTCGATCGGCGCTGCGGAACGGGCGCTCGAGATGATGTGCGACCGGCTGCAGTCGCGCACGGCATTCGGCAGCGCGCTGTCCACCCAGTCGGTCTGGCACGAGCGGATTGCCGAATCGCGCTGCCTGATCGACCAGGCCCGGCTGCTGACCTTCAATGCCGCGCGGATGATGGACGTGGCCGGCAACAAGGCGGCGCGTGCCGAGATCGCGATGATCAAGGTGGTGGCGCCCAACATGTCCTGCAAGATCGTCGATTGGGCCATCCAGGCCTACGGCGCCGCCGGCCTCAGCGCGGACTTCTGGCTCGCCGAAGCCTATGCCCACCAGCGCACGGTGCGCATCGTGGACGGCCCGGATGAGGTCCATCGTGCGGCCATCGCCAAGCTGGAGCTCGGCAAACGGGCAGCTGTCGCCAAGGCGCGGGAAGCCGCCGGCAAGCCCACCGCCTGAGGGCGGCGCTGCGCCGGCAGCGCCCATCCGCCCCGGCGGCAGCCCGCCCGGCAACATCCTCGTCGAAGTCGGCTACCATCGGCGCACAACGACGAGGAGACCATCACGATGCCGTATCGTCCATCCCGCCGCCTTGTGCTGCGCGTCGCCGCCGTGGCCGCCAGGGCGGCAAGCCTTGCCGGTTTCGCGCTTGCCAGCCTGGCTGCCTTGCTGCCGCCGGCGACGGCCTTTGCACAAGCCTATCCCAGCCATCCGATCAAAATCGTGGTGACCTTTCCCACCGGCGGTGCGCCCGACATCCTGGCCCGGTTGATCTCGTCCAACGCCAATCTCGGCCAGCCGGTGGTGGTCGACAACCGGCCCGGCGCCGGTGGCAACATCGGCGCCGAGATCGTCGCCAAGTCGCAGCCCGACGGGCATACGCTGGTGATGGGCACCGTCGGCACGCATTCGATCAACGGCGCGCTGTACGCGAAGATGCCTTACGACATGGTCAAGGACTTCGAGCCGATCTCCCTGATCGCCTCGACGCCCAACCTGCTGGTGGTCAACAACGGCCTGCCGGTCAAGAGCGTGAAGGACCTGATCGACTGGGGCAAGGCCAATCCCAACAAGCTGTCGTTCGGCTCGCCCGGGGTCGGGACGTCGATCCACGTGTCGGGCGAGCTGTTCAAGACGATGACCGGCGTGCAGATGGCCCACGTCCCCTATAAGGGGCGGCAGTTCGCCATTCCGGACCTGGTCGGCGGGCAGATCCAGCTGATGTTCGACAACATGCCGTCGGCGCTGCCGATGGTCAAGGAAGGCAAGCTGCGCGCACTCGGCCAGACCGGGGCCAAGCGCTCGCCGGCGGCGCCGGACATTCCCACCGTCGCCGAGCAGGGCCTGGCGGGCTTCGAGGCCACTTCCTGGTTCGCCATGTTCGCACCGGCCGGCACGTCGAAGGACGTCGTCGCCAAGTGGCATGCCGAGATCAAGCGCATCTTCTCGCTGCCGGAAGTGGGCGCGAAGCTGCAGCAACTGGGCCTCGACCCGATCCTTTCCTCACCGCAGGAGCTTGCCGCGTTCCAGGCAGCCGAGATCGGCAAGTGGACCAAGGTGGTGAAGGAGTCGGGCGCCAAGGCCGAATGACGGATCGCGCCGGCGCGCCGGCTCGATGGCCGGCAGCCGGCGGTCATCAGCGGGTCATTCGATGATGCCGCGGCCGCGCAGTGCGTCGCATTGCCCGCGGCTGAAGCCGGCCTGCATCAGCACCTCGTCGGTGTGCTGGCCCAGCCGCGGTGCCGGCATGCGCAGCGAGCCCGGCGTGCGCACCAGCTTCGGCACGATGCCCGGCACGTCGAGCTCGAGCCCCGCCTGGGTCCGGGTGCGCAGCAGCATGTCGCGAGCCCGGTACTGCGGGTCGGCGACGATGTCCTCGATGGTGTAGATCCGCCCCGACGGTACCCGCGCGCGATCCAGCACCTCCAGCGTCGCAGCGACGGTGCGACCGGCGGTCCAGTCGGCAATCGCCTGGTCGAGCTCGGCGACCCGGGCGGCGCGGCCGGCGTTGTCGGCCAGGCCCGGGTCGGCGGCCAGGTCGTCGCGGCCGATGGCGCGCATCAGGCGCTGGAAGATGCTGTCGCCGTTGCCGGCAACCAGCACCCAGCCGTCGCTGCAGGGATAGGCGTTGCTCGGCGCGATGCCGGGCAGCGAACTGCCCGCCGCTTCGCGGACGGCGCCGAAGGCGCTGTATTCGGGCAGCAGGCTCTCCATGCAGTTGAACACCGCCTCGTACAGCGCCACGTCGATCACCTGGCCGCGTCCGCCGTTGCCGTCGCGCTCGCGCAAGGCGGCGAGGACACCGATGGTGCCGTGAAGCGCGGAAAGCGTGTCCCCGATGCTCACGCCCACTCGTACGGTGACGCGTCCCGGCTCGCCGGTGAGGTGGCGCAGGCCGCCCATGGCTTCGCCGACCACGCCGAAGCCCGGGCGGTCCTTGTACGGGCCGGTCTGCCCGTAGCCCGAGATGCGCAGCATGACCAGTCCCGGGTTCACTGCGGCCAGCGCGTCGTAGTCGAGGCCCCAGCCTTCGAGCGTGCCGGGACGGAAGTTCTCGATGAGGACGTCGGTCCCTGCCACCAGTCGCCGCACGATGTCCTGGCCTTCCGGCTGGCGCAGGTCGACGGCCACCGAGCGCTTGTTGCGCGACTGGACTTCCCACCAAACCGACGTGCCGTCATGCAGCAGCCGCCACTTGCGCAGCGGGTCGCCGGCGCCCGGCGGTTCGATCTTGATGGTGTCGGCGCCGAGATCGGCCAGGGTCTTGCCGGCGAACGGCCCGGCGATCAGCTGGCCCAGCTCGAGCACCCGCAAGCCCGCAAGCGGACCGGGTCCGGCGGCAAGGTCCCGGTCGGCAGGTCGGGCGGCGGGCGCGGAAGGCGCCGGCGAAGGCGAATTGCTCGGGGCGACGTCTTTCATCTCGTGGAACCAAGGGTCGAAAAAACAGCTTGGATGATATTTCAGCAGGGTCGCATCCGACGCCCGACACGTCTCCGCGCTAAGGTGGGACCTGGTAGTCGAGGCAGGAAGCAGCAAGCAGCATGCGAGGCATCATCGCGCAAGTGCACGCCGGGAAGGTCGCGGCGGTGTCGCTGATGGCCGGCTACGCGGTGATCGAAGTGACCGACCAGCACATCGTATCGGAGGGCGACATCCTCAATGGCGACCTCGAACGGGTGGGGCAGACCCGCACGCTGCGCAACGAGACCACCGGCCAGGACATCGAAGTCGCCATCGCCGACTTCTGCCACTCGCTGGGGCACGCCCGCAAGCGCTTGTTCAAGGACGGATAGCGGCCGGCGCGCGCTGCACCGGCAGCGGTGACAGCCTGCTCAGGAGGCGACGTCGGTCCGCCCGGCTGGCTGCAGCAGTCGCGCGGCGGCCGCCGCCAGGGCACCGGCCTTGCGGCTGCCGACCCACCAGGCGATGCGGGCCGGATGACGCTTGAGCTCGGTCCGGGCCGTGCACATCATCCAGCACTTGCGGCAGCCGGCGACCTCGTCGCGCACCTGTGTGGCGTGCGCGGCCTGCCACAGCTGCTCGAACCGCAGCTCGCGGATGTTGCCGAGCACCCGCGACAGCGTGAGGCAGGGGTAAACATCGCCCGTCGGCGAGAGGAAGAAGAAGCCACTGGCGGCATCGCACTTGCCGAGGCGCAGGCCCGCTGTGGCGAAGTGCAGGGCGCCGTGGTCGAAGTAGGCGCGCAGCCAGTCCTTCGGCGACGGCGACTGCAAGCGCTGGCCGATGAGCCGGCCGAAATGCTGCGCGACCTCCCCGATGTCGATCGGTGGGTTGGCATCGGTGGCGTAGTAGACGTCCGAGTTCTGCGCCACCGTGGCGGCGAACTCCACGCCGAGCTCGCGCGACAGGCGGTAGATGTCGACGAGCTGGCCGATGTTCTGCGGCGTCGCGGTGAAGCCGATGCGCAGGTCGCGAACCCCCATTTCCCGCAGCCCGCGCAGGGTCCGCAACGCGCGCTCGTGGGCCTTGGGGACGCCCCGCATCCGGTCATGCGTTTCGGCATCGCCGTCGATCGATACCGCAAGACCGAGCGTGGGGACCCGCGCGCGGATCCGGGCAACCGATTCCAACGTGCGATCGGTGCGAAAGCCGTTGGTGGCGAGGACGATCCGCGGGCGCCCGCCGGTCTCATGGATCGCCTGGGCGATCTCGACGATGTCCGGCCGCAGCAGCGCTTCGCCGCCGGTGAGGTTGACGTTGCGCAGGCTGGGCGGGAGAGCCCGGCGATAGTCCTCCGCCGTCAACAGCTCATGGCGCTCGAGCTGCCAGATGTTGCACATCGAACAGCGGGCGTCGCAACGGTTGGTGACCGAGATGATCGCCTCCGTAGGCAGCGGCGGCAACCGGCGCCGCTGACTGGCGAAACGGAGCTCGCTGGTCACAGCCGGCCCCGCTGCTGCAGGAACGACAGCCCGTCATCCACCAGGCGCCAGTGATCGATGCACCCGCGCGCGATGTGCTCGAAGAGATCCTGCTCGTCGCCGCCTTCGATCTTGATCCGCGGCAACAGGCCGCGGGAGCCGGGCAGGCAGCGGCCGTGCGCGGACGTGAAGCAGTAGCGGAAGCCGCGGCGGGCGAGGGCTTCGGCAAGCGCCGGGGAGTGATCCGCGCGGGTGCCGAACGGGAAGGCGAAGAAGCGGCTGCGCACGCCGAGCCGCGCCTGCAGCGCGGCCATCGCCTGGTCGATGTCGTCGGCGGCCTCCGCCAGCGGCAGGCGGCCGAGCGAGCGGTGGGAATGGCCGTGCGGCGCGATCTCGTGGCCCGTCGCCCGAGCCGAAGCCAGCGCGCGCCAGCTCATGAAGCCGCCCTCGGAGGGACGCCGGGCACCATCATCGCTCCCGATGAGCAACGGGCAGACGAACAGCACCGCCACGATGCCGCGCCGATCCAGCGCCGGCAACGCATGCGTGGCGACCGACTGGTGGCCATCGTCGATGGTGACCAGCACCGCATCCGGTGGCGGGGGCTCGGCACCGGACATGATCGCCTCGAACCGCGCCGGCGACAGCAAGGTGGCATTCGCCTGCAGCCAATCCAGTTGTTCCTCGAAGTGGCGGGGATCGAGGCAGCAGGGATCGAGCGACGAATGCCCGAAGCGGTGGTAGGTCAGGACCCGGACACCCGCGACCGGCCGCAGGCGGCGCAGCGCCTGGCCCAATCTCACGGCAGCGCGTCGGGCAAGCTTCTTCGTCCGCATGCGGGCCGGCGAGATGTCGAAGGACGATGCCGTCGCCGCCACGGCCGCAGTTGCAGCCGGACTCGCCGTGCGTTCCGTCACCGCCGCCTCGCGGCCTGGCGAAGGGCTCATCAGAGGGTGAGTCGCTTGCGATGCATCAGGACGGCGCCGAAGCGGGCCGCATCGATGGTGTAGACCGGCCACTTGAAGGGCTGCTGCGCCAGGATCCAGATCCACTCCAGGCCGAGGTCCTGCAGCAGGGGCGGCGCGCGGCGCAGGTCGTGCGCCCAGTAGTGGAACAGGCCGCCGACGCAGATGGCCAGCCTGCAGGGTAGCCGACTGCGATGACGCAGCAGCCATTGCTCCTGCAACGGGCTGCCCATGCCGATCAGCAGGATGTCCGGAGCCGCTGCGGCGATGCGGTCCAGCACCTGCCCCTCGGCCTCGCGCTGGAAGAAGCCGTGGTGGGCGCCGGCCAGCACCGTGCCCGGGAAGAGGGCGGGGAAGCGCGCAGCCGCCGCCGAGGAGATCTTCCGGCTGCCGCCGAGCAGGAAGACCCGTGTTCCCGCGGGCAACTGCCGCAGCAGCAGCGGCACGGTATCGGTGCCCGATACCCGCTCGAAGCGAGGCAGCCCCGCCAGGCGGCGCCCGAGCTGCAGGCCGACCCCATCCGCATAGACCTGGTCCGCCGCGGCGAAGGCGGTGAGGGCGGCCGGCGAGTCCTGCACCGCGACGAAGTTGCGCATGTTCATGAAGGCGACCGTCACCGGCGCCTCCGGGGCAGACCGAGCGCGCAACTGCTGCGCCAGCCGCGTCGCCACCTGCTGGGGCGCCAGGTCGATCAGGCGGACGGAGATCGAGTCCTGCAGGCGCAACTCGACGAAGGCGGCATGCCCGAGTCCCCGGAAGAGGCTCGCTTCGGCACGGTCATCCGTGTCGCGATCGCGACCCATGAGCAACGGCCCGGCGTCGTCCACTGATCTGCAACCCCCTGAGATTGCCCGCCGCCATCGATGGGGCGGTCGTCATTGGATGTATGTTGGCACGTGCGCGCCGCTGCCGGCGACGACGGATTCCTCCGGCCAACAGCGGCGCCGGGCTGCCGACCTCCCGGCGGATCGCCGCGAATCCCGCGCCACACGGCGCTCTCCGAGGATAGCTCGTTCCTCCCCGCAATACTGCTTCGGGGAAAACCCTTCTCACGATGCGCAAGTGCGCCGTAAGGATCGGCCGCGACGGCTCGGTGCGACGTGCGCCCGCAGAGCCTTTCACTGCCACTGCGGATTGGATGTCCCGATCGGCTGGGCCCACGGTTTGCCTGAACCAGGGCAGGAACATCAATCTTCGGAGGCATCGATGAAGTTGCTGGCCAGCTTGATCCTGCTCGCGGGTGCTCTGTCGTTGAGCGCCTGTTCGTCCACCGGCATCGGTGCTGCGGTCGGCGGCGCCGCTGGCGCGGCCACCGTTGGCGGCGCCAAGGGCACCCTCGGCGGCGCAGCAGTCGGGGGCGTCATCGGTCACCAGATCGGCAAGGATCGCGACGACTGACGGCGGCTGCTCACGGCCGCCGGCAATCGCCGCAGCGGCCGTCCGAGTGAAAAGCAAGCGCGGCCGCTCCCTGCGTTTGCGTGGCCGCTCGAAGCCGAAGCTCACACCGGCGTCGACCGGCAGAGCGCGATGCACGCCGCACCCGCTGTCTATAATCGGCGGCTTCGACCGGGCGGAGTGCATGGCGGACTTGAAGCGGGTGACCCCGGCACGTGCGCAGGAAGCGACGAGTGGCTCGGGTGCCACCGTGGCCGTGCAGCTTGCGCAGGACATCGCCAAGCGGATCATTGCCGGCGCCTACGCGCCCGGCGTCAGCCTGAGGGAGATTCCGCTCGCCGAAGCGTACGGCGTGAGCCGGACGTCCATCCGGGAGGCATTCCGAATCCTCGAGCGCGACGGCGTGGTCAGCATCGAGCCGCGCCATGGCGCCTCGGTGACTCGACTCAACACCGACGAGCTGGTCGAGGTCTACCAGGTCAGGGCGGTGCTGCTGGGCCTCGCGATGGCGATGTTCTGTTCCCACTGCAGCGACGAGCAGGTGGACTGGCTCGAAGCGCGTCATCGGCAGATGCAGTCGATCGCCGCCGAAGAGCAGAAGCAGGGCGCTGCCAGGCATGCGGAAATATCGGCGGCCATGGCGCGCTACATCTTCGAGGGCAGCGGCAATCATCTCCTCACCCAGATGCTGTCGCGCATGTCCCTGCAGATCGCGCGCTACACGCTGGTGGGGCTATCCGCGCCACGCCGGCGCGCGCAGTCCATCGCCACCTGGGGTCAGGTCATGGCCGCGCTGCGCATGCGCGATGCCAAGGCGGCCGAGCGCCTTGGGCGGAAGCTGGTCCGGGACAACCTGAGGTCGGCGCTGGTGCAGATTTCCGGTTCCTGATGCACTGCCGTCGGCAGCCCCGGCCGCCGCAACCGGGCAGTTGACGCGCGTCTCCGGGTCTCATAAATTGTCGACAAATAGTCGACATTACGAGTACGAACCATGAACGCACCGCAGGAGAGGCCCGTCAGGCCCGGGTACCGATACATCCACGTGTCGCCGCTGACCGTCAACATCGGCGCCGAGATCGACGGCATCGACCTGGCCCGGCCGATCGCACCCGAGGTCGCGGCCGAGATCCGCCAGGCCTGGCTGCAGCACAAGGTCATCTTCTTCCGAGACCAGGAGATCACGGAAGCACAGCAAGTGGCCTTCGCGCGGCTTTTCAGCGACCTGGAACCACATCCGGTCTCGCCCTCGGTGCCCGGCCACCCGGAGCTGATGCTGCTCGCGCGCGGCGAGACCAGGAAGAACTCGGAGAACGAGTTCCACACCGACATGACCTTCCGCGCGGTTCCGCCGATGGGCGCGGTGCTGCGGGCGGTGCAACTGCCACCCGTGGGCGGCGATACCGTCTGGGTCGACATGGCGGCGGCCTATCGCGGACTGTCGCAGGAAGTGAAGGAGAAGCTCGACGGCCTGGTTGCCACGCATGACGCAGTGCCGGTTTTCGCCCACCGGCTGGACGCCGGGCAGTTGGCCGCGTTGCGTCGCGACTACCCGCCGGTGGAGCATCCGGTGGTCATCACCCATCCGGAAACCGGCGAGAAGGCCATCTACGTCAATCGCGTGTTCACCACGCACATCGTCAATGCCTACACCGGCAAGTTCATCCGCCGCCAGGATAGCGATGCGCTGCTGACCCTGCTCTTCAACCAGGTGACCAAGCCGGAATACCAGGTGCGCTTCCGCTGGCAGCGCAACGCCATCGCTGCCTGGGACAACCGGGCGACGCAACACTATGCCGTGCTCGACTACATCGACGAAGCCATTCAGGCCACCCGGCGGGTGATGCACCGGGCAACGCTCAAGGGCATCGCGCGGCCCGCGGCCTAGTTCGGCGCGGCGGCGTGCTGGGCCACCTGCTGCGAAGCCCCTGTGCTGCGCCTGCGAACCCCGTGCGCTAGTTGCCTTGCTTCTCGATGCCGGCCGCCTTGATGGCGGCGGCCCACTTCTCGATCTCGGTCCGCGTGAAGCGGCCCAGCTCCTCCGGTGTCGAGGAGCGCGGCACGGCACCTTGGGCCGCAAGGGCGGCGCGCACGTCCGGCGTCTCCAGCATGCGGCGAACTTCGGTCGCGAGCTGGTCGATGATCGGCTTGGGCGTGCCCGCCGGCGCGACCAGCGCCGTCCAGGTGTAGGCCTCGAAGTCCTTGGCCCCCGACTCGATGAAGGTCGGCAGCTCCTTCAATTGCTCGACCCGCTCGCGGGTGCCGATCGCAAGGGTGCGGATCCGGCCGCTGCTGATGTGCTGATAGGAGGCCAGCACGTTGTCGAACATCGCCTCGACCTGGCCGCCGACCAGGTCCTGCAGCGCGGGTGCGCTGCCCTTGTACGGCACGTGCTGGATGTCGATGCCATGCAGGGACTTGAAGAGCTCCATTGTCAGCTGCGGCGGCGATCCGATGCCTGGCGACGCGTAGCTCATCTTGCCTGGATTGCGCCGGACCAGTTCGATGAACTCCTGCACGTTCCCGGCCTCCACCGACGGATGCACGTTCAGCACCAGCGGCAGCAACGCGGTGAGCGAGATGGGCGCGAAGTCCTTGAGCGAGTCGTACGGCAGCGACCTGAACAGGCTGGGATTGATCGCATGCGGCCCGTTTCCCGTCATCAGCAGCGTGTAGCCATCGGGCTGCGCCTTCGCGACCTGGTCCTGCCCGATGATGCCGGACGCGCCGCCCTTGTTCTCGACGACGAAGGGCTTGCCCAGGGATCGGCTCAGGTTGTCGGCGACGAGTCGCGCGACGATGTCGGTCGCGCCACCCGGCGCAAACGGCACCACGATGCGCACGGTGCGGGCGGGATAGGGTTGCGCCGAAACGCCGGCATGGAACAGGGCGAGCGATGCCAGGCAGATGGGCAACAGGCTGCGAAACGGGATCTTCATCGGCTTCTCGAGGCTGCGGACGGAATATTGTATGCCGGCTGTCGACAATGTTAGGCGAACTGGATGCCCGCGGGCACGGCCTGGGGCGGGTTGCCGTGCAACCCCGGCGGGATCGCGTTGGAGGCCGATCGACTGCGCGCAGTGGTCAGGGGCATGCCGGGCAGCGCCAGCCCGGTTCCTGCGATGAGCCCCGCCGCCCGCAGGCCCCTGCCGCGCCCTGGGGGCGGAGCGTCAGCTCGTTGCGAGTGCCGGCTTCGTGGCCACGAACGCGAACATGCCGGTGGTGTGGCAGACCACACCGGCGGGGTCCTTGGACTTGCCGAGCAGTCGGGCGATCCCCCACCACAGCTTGTGGGCCAGCTGCAGCGGCTTGATCATTGCCACCTTCATCCACCACGGCATCTTCGGGAAGAGCGCCATGTCGGCCTGGGCCTCAAGTACCGTCCAGGTCGTGCTGGGCGCGATGCGGCTGACTTCGAAGCCCGCCGTGCGCAGCGAGTTGAGGGTGCCGAGGTGGGTATGGTGATAGAAGCTGTTGCCGTGGAACGGTTCGAGGAACGCAACCGTGCCGACGAAGCTGCCACCCGGCTTGAGCACCCGCCAGGCCTCGTTCATCGCCACCGACGGATACTGGAGATGCTCGAGGACGGCGATGGACGAGATGAAGTCGAAGGATTCATCGGCAAACGGCAGGGCATGGGCATCGCCGAGGATCGGCGCGTTCGCCTCGGCATAGTCGATGCCCACCCAGTCGTAGCCCAGTTTCTCGAACAAGGCGCGATGCATGCCGGCCCCGCAACCAAGATCCAGCGCGACGGCATCGGGGCTCTTCGCTGCCGGCAGGTAGCTCAGCAATTCGGGCGTGAAGTGCCACGGCACGCCTTCCAGCGACTGCAGCAGCGTCGAATCCGGCAAGGCCTGCAGCGGGGCGAAATCGACGCAGGCGGTATCGAGCGCCCGGCCGAGCTCGAAGGCGCAGGTGACCTTGCGTGGCCGGGCCAGCCGCAGATCGAGCGAACCGCTGGCGGCAAGTGGATAGCGGGTGGAACAGGTGCCGCAGAAGGCGCCGTCGGCGATTTCCTCGAGACAGCCGCCGCAGAAGCTGCAGCGCATCCGCTCCCATGCCTTGATGCTGAAACGAAACTGACGCCGAACCTTGGTATCCATGGCAGCCCCCGCCGATGATCCAGTCGATGCTTCGTGTTACCGCAGGATCTCCCTCGAATCGACGGAGCCCGAACGGCATTGCCTCGTCGTCCGATGTGAAGAAGTGTAAGCAGTGTAAAGCGGGATACCGGCAGGCTGGGCGTGGCCGCAACACTTCGGAGGGATCGAACAGGTGAACGATTGTCAGGAGACGGGCGTGGGCTTTCACCCGCCGACCCGCGGGGCAGCAGGGAGCCGTGGGCGCCGCCCCCTAGAGTTCGCGGTCAGGCTGCCTCGCCCTGCAGCGGAGCGCCCTTCACTCGGGAGGGTCAGGCTGTACCCTGAGTCCGAGGGCGTTGAATTCCTTCGCCGAGGACTGCTCATTGGGGGCGGGGACGCGGCCTGCTCCGGAAATCCTTCCCTCCGCAGCGAGGACAAGCAGACGGGAGACCAATTCCCTGGCGGGGTATGGCTTCAAGAAGAAGGCGTCGAAATCGTTGAAGTGTTCGCGCACCGCCCATTCTTCGACGGCAGTCTGGACCACGATCGGGATATCGGCGTAGGCCGCGTCCAGGCGGACTTGCTTGCAGAAGTCCGTCCCGTTCATGAAGGGCATCATCACGTCGGTGACGATCACGTCGGGCCTGGTCTGTGCCAGGGCCTCGAGCGCCTCCAGCCCGTTGGCTGTTGCTACCACCTTGAACTGCTCAAGCTCCAACAGGATGACCAGCACCTCGGCTATTCCTGGCTCGTCCTCCAGGAGCAGAATCGTCTTCATCCTCGAGCTTCGCGCTACTCGGCGCGCTTCCGGGAGCGTGTGGATTCCTCCGGAGCAACGCCGTTGCGCGAGATCAGGAAGTCGCGCGGGGAACTGTCGAAGCCCGTGCTGCGTGCCTTCCGGATCGCCAGGGAGCGAACCATTCTTTCTTGTGCATACCGCGACTCCAGGTTGACCACATTGTCGGCGAACATTGCCAGCGCGGAGCCCGAGGATGTGCGACTCGAATCGGACGCATCGTCGTGTGATTCATGCGTGACCAGGGTCGTGACTCCGCGGCGGCTGAGCTCATTGAGCAAGCAGGGCAGGAAGCGATGCGCGCGCTGCTGGTATCCGATGGCGCCGAAGATTCCGGAGACGCCGTCGATCACCAGGCGCTTCACCCTACGCTGGTCGATCCTTGCCAGGATCGCATAACCCAGTTCGTCCAGCAGGTACTCTCCCGGCGGGTGCCACAGCAGCTCCACGACTCTCGACTGCACTGCATGCTCCAGCTGGAGGCCGAGCGCCTTGGCCTTTCGAATCAGCATCTCAGGCGACTCGAAGAAGCCGATGGCCAGTCCCGGCTCGTCGACGCTGGATCGATCGAGGAAGTGCAAGCCGATCGAGGTCTTGCCGCTTCCCGAAGGTCCGCAGATCACCGTGCTACTGCCAACCTGTACGCCGCTCGATTCGAACATCCGGTCCAGAAAGGCGACACCCGTGGTGAGGACGGCATCATGGGCGGGAGGCGGGTCCCTCGATACGCTCTCCAGACGCGGGAACACCCGGATGCCCTCGCGGCCGATCACGAATGAATGGGAGCCGACGAGAGCGCCGTCGCCGCGCGACTTCATGATGGAGATCCTTCGTTCAGGCTGAGGCCCGAGCAGATCGGCCTCGAGGAAGATCCTTCCATCCACCATGGTGTCTTCCGCCCGGACCAGGGTGCTGTCCCCGCTTGTGAGCAGGAAGATCGTGCAGCCCTGCATTCCGGCAAGCGCCTGGAGGTCGTGCACCAGTCGCTTCATGTCCTGGATGGATTGCGCCGCTTCCGCGGCGACGCTGAGGCCGTCGATGACCAGTACGGTCGCGGCGTGAGATGCAACCTCGTTCTGCGCCGTATTCAGCACCCCGTCGAGACCGCCGGCCTGCAGCTGGCGGAAGGCGCTGACGTAGTAGATCCGATCGGGAATTGCCGTCCTGTCGAAGAACTCGAGCGTCTGAAGCTGCTGTATCAGGCGGGTGTGCGACTCCGCGAGCAGCGTCAGATAGACGACCAAGCCCCCCGTGGCGATGCTGCCGAAGCAGATCTGGTTCGCCAGGATCGTCTTCCCTGCGCCCGGGACGCCCTGGATCATGTAGACGCCACCGCGGAACAAGCCACCCTGGAGGATCGTGTCCAATCCCGGGATGTTCGTCGGGAACCGCTCCAGGGGAGTGCGGATAGGCTGGCTCGTGAATGTCATACCGTCGGGAAGGCCGCATGGGGAACCCGTGGAGTGTCCGTGGCGCAAGCGAATGTGTCAAATGTTGACAGCGATGATCCGGGGGGATGCGGCCACGCCGGAAAGTGCCAACGCGCTGCGGCCATCCATACGCCGCCGGGACGACGGAGTGGCAGGCAGGACGTGAAGGCGTGAGACCAAGGTCTAATACCGCCGTCGCGGTTCTTCATCTAAGTTTGGATGGCACGACTCACCAGGCCATACCCCAGTAGGCCGGGCTCATCCCGGCCCGGGCTGGAGGCACACGATCCACCAGGCATCGCGCCGTCTAGAAGCATCCCGACGTTCAGGTAAGACGATGAAGCCGGTTGCGGCGATGAAGTCGGTCGAACGCGCAGCTTCTTCCGAAGCGTCCTCTGGTGTTCACCGTCCTCCAATCCGCCGCGCTCGCAGGATCAACCGCTCAGCGAAGAGGAGACATCGATGCCTGACGTCAAGAGCGCTGGAACGCCGAAAGTCGAAGGCGCAGCTGGCCCGTTGAGCGCCGAGGAAGTGCGCCGCATGAACGCCTGGTGGCGGGCGTGCAACTATCTCTCGGTCGGCATGATCTACCTGCGTGACAATCCCCTGTTGCGCGAGCCCTTCACGATAGATCACGTCAAGCACCGGCTGCTGGGGCACTGGGGGGCGAGCCCCGCACTTTCGTTCATCTGGGCGCACCTGAATCGCGTGATTAAGCGCGACGACCTGGAGATGATCTTCATGGCCGGACCCGGCCACGGCGCCCCCGGGGTGCTGGCGCCGACCTACCTCGAGGGCCGCTATTCGGAGGTCTACCCGGAGAAGAGCGAAGACGTCGAGGGAATGCAGAAGTTCTTCAAGCAGTTCTCGTTCCCCGGCCATATCGGCAGTCACGTGACGCCCGAGACACCCGGCTCGATCCACGAAGGCGGTGAACTCGGCTACAGCCTGTCCCATGCCTACGGGGCGGCGCTCGACAATCCCGGCTTGATCGTGGCCTGCGTGGTGGGCGATGGCGAGGCGGAGACCGGACCGCTTGCCACGGCGTGGCATTCCAACAAGTTCATCAATCCGATCCGTGACGGCGCGGTGCTGCCGATTCTCAATCTGAACGGCTACAAGATCGCCAACCCCACGATCCTGGCACGCATCAGTCACGACGAGCTGCAGGCATTGTTCGTCGGGTACGGCTATACGCCGTATTTCGTCGAAGGCGACGACCCCGAGGCCATGCACCAGCAGATGGCGGCGACGCTGGACAAGGCAATCGGAACGATCCGCAGTCTCCAGCGCGAAGCGCGCGACAGCCAGGGGGCGGAGCGCCCACGCTGGCCGATGATCGTGCTGCGTTCACCCAAGGGCTGGACCGGTCCGAAGGAGGTCAAGGGCCACAAGGCCGAGGGCTCCTGGCGGTCGCACCAGGTGCCGTTCTCCGACGTTCGCGAGAACCCCGCGAGCCTCGCGTTGCTCGAGACCTGGCTGAAGAGCTACAAGCCGGAGGAACTGTTCGACGAGAAGGGACGGCTGGTTGCGGAGTTGCGCGACCTGGCGCCGGCTGGCGCGCGGCGCATGAGCGCAAGCCCGCACGCCAACGGCGGGCTGCTGCGCAGGGACCTGAAGCTTCCCGACTTTCGCGACTACGCCGTGCAGGTGACGCAAGGCGGTACCGAAAGGCACGAGAACACCAGGCCGCTGGGCGCGTTCCTGCGCGACACCATGCGCAACAACATGACGAATTTCCGCGTCTTCGGGCCCGACGAGACCGCATCCAACCGCCTCCAGGCGCTGTACGAGGTGACGAAGAAGACCTGGATGGCGGATTTCCTGCCGGAAGACGCGGACGGCGGCGAGCTTGCACCCGACGGCCGGGTGATGGAGATGCTCTCCGAGCATACCTTGCTCGGCTGGCTCGAGGGATACCTGCTTTCCGGACGGCACGGCTTCTTCCACACCTACGAAGCGTTCGCGCATGTGGTCGATTCGATGTTCAACCAGCATGCCAAGTGGCTCGACATCTCGAAGAACCACGTGCCTTGGCGCGCGTCGGTCGCATCGCAGAACATCCTGCTGTCGTCGACCGTCTGGCGGCAGGATCACAACGGCTTTTCGCACCAGGACCCCGGCTTCATCGACCTCGTGACCAACAAGGCGCCGTCGGTCACCCGGATCTACCTGCCGCCAGACGCCAATACGCTTCTGGCTGTCGCCGACCATTGCCTGCGCTCGACCGACTGCATCAACGTGATCGTCGCCGACAAGCAGAAGCACATGCAGTTCACGACGATCGACGAAGCGATCATTCATTGCGAGAAGGGGATCGGGATCTGGAGCCGAGCCAGCAATGACGTCGGCGTCGAGCCGGACGTGGTCATGGCTGCCTGCGGCGACGTGGCGACGCTCGAGGCGCTTGCGGCGGTCGCGATCCTGCGCGAGCAACTGCCCGAGTTGAAGGTGCGTTTCGTCAACGTGGTGGACCTCTACCGGATGCAGCCACGTTCCGAGCATCCGCACGGCTCGACGAAGAGCGAGTTCGATGGGCTTTTCACCACCGACAAGCCCGTCATCTTCAATTTCCATGGCTACCCATGGCTGATCCACAAGCTGGCCTATCGTTTTGCGAACAGCGAGAATCTGCACGTGCGCGGATACAAGGAGAAAGGCAACATCAATACGCCGCTCGAACTGGCGATCCTCAACCAGATCGACCGCTTCGACCTGGTCATTGACGTGATTGATCGCGTGCCGGGGCTCGCGGCGCGGGCGGCGCATCTCAAGGAAGAGATGCGCAATCGCATCATCGACAACCTGAACTACGCGCATACGCACGGCACGGACCGGGACGAGATCACCAACTGGGTGTGGCCATATTGAGTTGCGGCCACCGGACGAGCGACCCGAGCGATGAAGGACGCGCGACCATGAGTACGAAGGAACTGCCCGTCGAGCCCGCGCCCGCTCCCGACCCCGCCGGTAAGTCACATCAGGCCCATGCCCTTCAGCGCGCGGTCGTCGAGAATCTCGCGCGAATGCAGGCCCGTTACCCGGACATCGCGACACCGCACGACTGGTACATGGCGCTCGCGTACACGGTGCGCGACCGCTTGCTGGCGCGGTGGGTCGAGACCGCGCGGACCTACGTTGGACAGGAAGTGAAGGTCGCCTGCTACCTGTCGGCCGAGTTCCTGATCGGCCCACAGCTTGGCAACAACCTCGTGAACCTCGGAATCGAGGCCGAGGCGCGCGAGGCGATGCAGGCGCTTGGGCAGGACCTGGACAAACTGGCTGGCCTCGAGGAAGAGCCGGGGCTCGGCAACGGCGGCCTGGGGCGGCTTGCAGCCTGCTATATCGACTCGCTCGCGACGCTGCAGATTCCTGCCATCGGCTACGGCATCCGCTACGAGTTCGGCATCTTCGACCAGGTGATCGAGGACGGCCGGCAGGTCGAGGTCACGGACAAGTGGCTGCAGAAGGGCAATCCCTGGGAATTGCAGCACCCGGAGATCAGCTTCTACGTGAACTTCGGGGGCAGGACCGAGACGTACAGCGACGAACGGGGCCACTTCAGGGTACGCTGGGTACCTGCCAACCACGTCAAGGGCATCGCTTGCGACACCCCGGTTCTTGGCTACCGCGTCAACACCTGCAATACGCTTCGCCTCTGGAAGAGCGAGGCGACCGAGTCCTTCGACTTCCAGGCGTTCAATATCGGCGACTACTATGGCGCGGTCGAGAAGAAGACGATCTCCGAGACCCTCTCCAAAGTGCTGTATCCGAACGACGAGCCGGAGATCGGCAAGCGCCTTCGTCTTGCACAACAGTACTTCTTCGTTTCCTGCTCGTTGCAGGACATCCTGCGTCTGCTGGACGTGAAGCGTAGGCCGATCGAGGAGCTCCCGAAGCTTGTCGCGGTGCAGTTGAACGACACGCATCCTTCCGTTGCGGTTGCCGAGTTGATGCGCCTGCTGGTCGACGAGCGCGCTGTGCCTTGGGAGCGGGCGTGGGACATCACCCAGCGCGCAATCGCGTATACGAACCACACGCTGCTACCCGAAGCGCTCGAGACCTGGGGAGTGCCGCTGTTCCAGAGCCTCCTGCCGCGTCCGCTCGAGATCATCTACGAGATCAATCGCCGCTTTCTCGAGGATCTGCGGGAACGCTATCCGGGCGACGATGCGCGCGTGGCACGGATGTCGCTCATCGACGAGGCCGGCGAGAGGCACGTGCGCATGGCGCACCTCGCCACCGTCGGCAGCCATGCGATCAACGGGGTCGCCGGGCTCCATTCGACCCTTCTGCAGCAGACCGTGCTGCGGGATTTCGCGGAGCGATGGCCGGACCGATTCTGCAATGTCACCAACGGCGTGACCCCGCGCCGCTTCATGGTGTTGAGCAACCCGGGGCTCACCAGCCTGCTGAACCAGACCGTGGGCAACGACGGCTGGGTCACCGACCTGCCGCGACTCGAGGTCCTCGAAGCGCGCGCCGGGGACGCGGCTTTCCAGGAGAGCTGGCGGCGCGTCAAGCGCCGGAACAAGGAGACGCTCGCCCGTCTCATCCGCGAGCGCACCGGCACCACAGTCGACCCGGAGGCTCTCTTCGACATCCAGGTGAAGCGCATCCATGAATACAAGCGCCAGCACCTCAACGTGCTGCACATCATCACCCTCTATCTGCGGCTGCGGAACGATCCGGGCCTTGCGATGACGCCGCGCTGCTTCATCTTCGGCGGCAAGGCGGCTCCCGGGTACCACATGGCGAAGCTGATGATTCGCCTCATCAACGGCGTCGCCGACGTGGTGAACAGCGATCCCGCCGTTGACGGCCGGCTCAAGGTCGTGTTCTTTCCCGACTTCAATGTCAAGAATGCGCACGCCATCTACCCGGCAGCGGACCTGTCCGAGCAGATCTCGACGGCGGGCAAGGAAGCCTCCGGTACCGGCAACATGAAGTTCACGCTGAACGGCGCGCTCACCATCGGTACGCTGGACGGCGCCAACGTGGAGATTCGCGAGGATGTCGGCGCCGACAACTTCTTCCTGTTCGGACTCACCGTCGAGGAAGTCAACCAGTTGCATTCCCGAGGCTACCGGCCGCGCGACTGCTACGAGCAGGACGCCGAGCTGCGGGCGGCGGTCGACCTGATTGCCAGCGGTGCGTTCGCGCGCGGCGATGGCGCGCTGTTCCGCCCGCTGGTCGATCACCTGCTCGACCACGACACCTTCCTGCTGTTGGCGGACTACCGCGCCTACGTCGACGCACAGGCAGAGGTCGACCGCGCCTACCAGGATCGCGATCGATGGACGCAGATGTCGGTTCTGAACGTAGCGCGCGCCGGCAGGTTCTCGTCCGACCGGTCGATTCGCGAGTACTGCGACCGGATCTGGCGGATCAAGCCCGTGTCGATCTCGTTGCAGTGATCCTCCATGGCCGCGAGGCTGGAGGCGATCCGGTGATGGAGCGTCCGGCATGGAAGGACTTGCGGGGAGTTGCCGAATGACGCCAGCCACCGAGGCTGCCGCGGCGGTCCACGAGAGCAAGTCGCTTGCCGCGCCGCAGGTGTTCGCCACGCGGCCGGGCAGGCACTATCCGACAGGTGCGTCGGCAGACGCGGAGGGCGTGAACTTCTCCATCGCCTGTCGCCACGCGGTGGTCGCAGAGCTACGGCTTTACGAAGCCGCGCTGAGCAGCGACCCGTTCCAGGTCATTCGCCTCGATCCGGAGGAGCACCGCACCTTCATTTTCTGGCACGTATACGTCGAAGCGCTGCCGCCAGGCACCTACTACACCTGGCGGGTGGCCGGCCCCGGGCAGGATCTGGAGACGGCCAGCGAATTGCTCGATCCATGGGCGCGTGCCACGAGCGACAGCCGCTGGGACCGGTCGGCAGCCAAGGCGGGGGGGACGACGGGCACGAGCCTGCGCGGTATCGTCACGACCTGCGCCGATCGGTCGATCGGCACACCTCCGGCTGCCCGGGACGAGACCGACGTGGTGATCTACGAGCTGCACGTCGGCGGCTTCACGCGTCATCCTTCTTCCGGTGTCGACCATCCGGGAACCTTTGCCGGCCTGATCGAGAAGATCCCCTACCTCAAGGAGCTCGGCGTGACCCACGTCGAGCTGCTGCCGATCATGGCCTTCGACGAACAGGACGTCCCGCCGGGTGCCGCAGCGCGCGGCCTGGGGAACTATTGGGGGTACAGCTCCTACGGTTTCTTCGCCCCGCATCCGCGCTACTGCGTGGATCCGCGCCTGGCGCCCCAGGAGTTCGGCGCCTGCGTGCGCGCTCTGCACGGAGCCGGGATCGGCGTGCTGCTCGACGTGGTGTTCAACCATACCGCCGAAGGCGGGGCGACCGGGCCGACGATCAATTTCAAGGCCCTTGCGAACGAGATCTTCTATCACCACGAGGCAGGCGATCCCAGCCGCTACCGCGACTACACCGGCTGCGGCAACACCATCAACTGCAACCATCCACTGGTCACGAACTTCATCCTCCACTGCCTCGAGTACTGGGCCCAGGAGCATGGCGTCGACGGCTTCCGCTTCGACCTTGCCAGCGTCTTCGCGCGTGGCGAGGACGGGGCGCCGCTCCGGGATCCGCCGCTCACCTGGGGTATCGAGCTGTCGCGCGCGCTGGCGCAGCGGCCGGTCATCGCCGAGGCGTGGGATGCCGCCGGTCTCTACCACGTCGGCGCCTTCCCGGGAATCCGCTGGGCGGAGTGGAACGGGCGCTATCGCGACACGCTGCGGCGGTTCGTGCGCGGCGACCCGGGATTGGTCGGCGAGGTGGCAACGCGGATCTCCGGCTCGCAGGACATGTATGGCAACCGCTCACCGCAGCACAGCGTCAACTTCATCACCTGCCACGACGGCTTCACGCTGTACGACCTCGTAAGCCACGGCTACAAGCACAACGAGGCCAACGGGGAGGGCAATCGCGACGGCAGCGACGACAACCTGTCGTGGAATTGCGGTGCGGAAGGCGAGACCAGCGACGGCGTCGTCCTTGCCCTGCGGCTGCGCCAGGCGAAGAACCTGATGGCCATCCTGCTCCTGAGCCAGGGGGCGCCGATGATCCTTGCAGGCGACGAGGTCCTGCGCACCCAGCGCGGCAACAACAACGCCTACTGCCAGGACAACGAGATCTCGTGGTTCGACTGGCGCTTCGACGAATCCCGCCGCGACATGTTGCGCTTCACGCGCGGTATGATCGCCCTGCGCAGGCGACACCCGAGCCTCCACAGACGGCGCTTTCTCAGCGGCCGTCCCGTGCTCGGAAGCGAGATGCGGGACATCGCCTGGCACGGCGAACGCCTCGATGCGCCTGGCTGGTCCGATGGCAACGCCCGGTTCCTTGCCTACACGCTGGCCGGTGCCAAGGCCGGCGAGATGCCCCTGCATGTCATCCTGAACATGTCCGACGAATCGCGCATGGTGGAGTTGCCCGCGCTGCCGCGCTACCGGTGGCGGCGCGCAGCCGATACCGGGCTCGATCCGCCCCATGACATTGCGATGCCGGACCCGGCTGCCGAGACGGTCGGCAACCAGTACCTCGCGATGCCGCGCAGCGTGGTCGTCCTGGAGGCAGCCTTGGCCTGAGGGCAGGGAAAGCGGCCGGGCACCATGGCGGTCAAGACACGCCACTGGCGATCCGGTACCTGCGACCGGCGGCCTCGACGATACTAGCCGCTGGCTTCAAGGACTTCCGGAGACATCATGGCCATCCATCCTCTCGCCGGCAAGCTCGCCCCGTCGGCGATGCTCGCCAACCTTCCACGCCTCGTCACGGCCTATTTCAGCGAACGTCCGGATCCAGCCGATGCGGCGCAGCGGGTGGCGTTCGGCACCTCGGGTCATCGCGGCTCGGCACTCAAGCGGTCGTTCAACGAGGCGCACATCCTCGCCATCACCCAGGCGATCTGCAGTTACCGGAAGAAGGCCGGCATCAATGGCCCGTTGTTCCTCGGCATGGATACGCACGCGCTCTCGGAATCGGCGTTCGCCACGGCCCTCGAGGTGCTGGCGGGCAATGGCGTCGAAGCGATGATCGCGCACGACGGGGGCTACACGCCGACGCCCGCGGTCTCTCATGCGATCCTGACCCACAACCGCCGCCGCAAGGCCGGCCTTGCCGACGGGATCCTCATTACGCCGTCGCACAACCCGCCGGAGGACGGGGGGATCAAATACAACCCGCCGCATGGCGGACCGGCCGAGACTACGATCTCGGCCGAGATCGAAGCCATGGCGAACCGGCTGCTGGCGCACGTGCCGGCGCAAGTCGCCCGTGTCCCGCTGGATCAGGCGCGCAGGGCCGCCACGACGCATCGCCATGACTACGTCAGCGCCTACGCCGCCGACCTCGTCAACGTGCTCGACGTCGAGGCGGTACGCGGCGCGCGGGTGCACATCGGAGCCGATCCCCTGGGCGGCGCCGGCGTCGCCTACTGGGCCCCGATCGCCGAGCGCTACGGGCTTGACATCGAAGTCATCAACAAGGAAGTCGATCAGACATTCCGGTTCATGCCCCTCGACTGGGACGGACGAATCCGCATGGACTGCTCGTCCCCGCATGCAATGGCCAACCTGATCGCGCTCAGCAAGGATTTCGACGTCGCATTCGGCAACGACGCGGATCACGACCGGCACGGCATCGTGACCCCCTCGGCGGGCCTGCTCAATCCGAACCACTACCTGGCGGTGGCGATCGATTACCTGTTCAGCCATCGACCGGGATGGCCCGCGGGTGCGGCAATCGGGAAGACCGTCGTCAGCTCGAGCCTCATCGACCGCGTGGCGCGCGCGTCCGGCCGCAAGCTTGTCGAAGTTCCCGTCGGCTTCAAGTGGTTCGTCGAAGGGCTGCACGCCGGCACGCTCGGCTTCGCCGGTGAGGAAAGCGCCGGCGCGTCCTTTCTTCGCAAGGACGGCACCGTCTGGACAACCGACAAGGACGGCATGCTCCTCGGCCTGCTGGCCGCGGAGATCCGCGCGACGGCCGGCCGCGACCCCGGCGAGCTGTACCAGGATCTCACGCGAAAGCATGGCATCCCGCACTACGAGCGCACCGATGCGCCCGCCAACCGGGAGCAGAAGGCGCGGCTCGCGAAGTTGACTGCCGAGCAGGTGCGTGCTTCGACACTCGCCGGCGACCGGATCGAGGACATCCTCACCCATGCACCGGGAGACGGCAACCCGATCGGCGGGCTCAAGGTGTCGACGAAGAACGGCTGGTTCGCGGCACGGCCCTCGGGAACCGAGGACGTCTACAAGATCTATGCCGAAAGCTTCGTCGGCGCCGACCATCTGCGACGCGTGCAAGTCGAGGCACAGGAGCTGGTGGCCGAAGTCCTGAAGGGCTCCTGAGGAGGTGCCGCGTCGACCGGGTCGGCCGCTCCGGGTATGGCTAGCCAAGGCCAGAGGCGCAGTCGCATCCGGCTCGAGCTGGAATGTAAGACTTATCGCGGATTTGCATCCACGTGTGGGCATGGACTCTGCCCGCTTTCGATCTGCGCTATTCTTCAGTTATCGGATTCACCGCGTAGGATCTCCCGACCGATGTAGTTCCTCGTCCTTCACCTTGCTGGCAGCCGCACCGATTCCGGTGGCCAATTCCGCCTCCGAGCCTGGGCTGCCGCGATCAATCCCTGCTTTGCGCGCCGTCGGTTGCGCACAGCTTGTGAATCTGCCGGTGATGGACGAAATTGGAAGCTGCAACCTATCCTCCCTACCTAGGGCATTCGGAGCGCCGTCGGCTCGAGTCCGTTCAAGTACTTCGTGGGCTGGCCGCCATGCTGGTCGTGTTCAACCACGCCGGGCTTCTCGCTGTCTCGATGGATAGCCCCTTAGGCGACTCTTGGCTCGTTTCCTCGCACGCAGTTGCGGAAATGGGTGCCATTGGCGTCGATCTCTTCTTTGTGATCAGCGGCTTCGTCATGTCTCTCAGTGCCCGCCGATTCGTGGGGCCGTGGGGTGCGAGCACCTTCTTAGCTCTCAGGTTCGTCCGCATCGCACCGCTCTTCTACCTTGCGTCCGCGCTGATGTTGGCCAATCTGATCCGTGCGGGTATCGATGTGGACCCGTCTTCCTTGCTCAACTCGATCACGTTCATTCCTGTGTTCGACGATGAGACGTATTCATGGCCGCTGCACTATCTCGGGTGGACGCTCGCATTCGAGTTTGCGTTCTACTTTCTGGTGTCCATCCTCATCTGTACAGGCGGCGGCGCAAGACCGGTTGTCCTCCTGGCGATGACTGCGATCGCGCCGCTTCTGGGCTTTCTGTTGGCAGCGGAATCCGCAGCGTGGAAGGTGTTCACAAATCCGATCCTCTGGGAATTCGGATTTGGCGTCCTTGCCTTCATCCTTTGGGAACGATGTCAGATGCGAAGGCTACTGGCTCCTTTCTCGATCTTTGCCGCCACAACGTTACTGGCATTGATCGTCGCACTCTGGATGGAGCCGGACTGGCTCGCGGCAAATGGCTGGGACGGCCCAACTGGAGGTGCGAGCGGAGGATCGGACACTGTAGAGGGTATGACGAGCCCCCTTCGCGCCCTGTACTGGGGGCTGCCGATGTTCCTGGTCTTCTGCGCGGTCGTCGGCTCGGTATCGATCGGAAAGGGGCTTTGGGCAACGACGATGAAGCTGCTCGGGGATGCGTCTTACTCGATCTACTTGTCCCATTTGTTCGTGATCATGGCATTTGAAGAACTGGTCGAGCGCGTCGGCATCCACCCTGACCTGGTACTCGTGACAGCCTTGGCGTCATCTGCTCTTGTTGGCGTGCTCGTCTACAGGCTGGTGGAGAAGCCGCTGCTGGCCAAGGGGCAGCGAAGAGTTCGGCAATGGACATTGCAGTTTGCCCGGCAAGAAGCTTGACGTCTGCTGCTGTTTGCGGTCTCTGTCCCTGGGCGAGCACCGGGTCAGTGTCAGCGCGGCACTTGCAGCGAGTCCGCGAACCGGGGGTCAGCTACTGGCGCGACCGCACAGATCATCGAACTGACCGTGATCGATCCGTGGGTGGGTCTTGGCTACCGGGTAGTCGAGGGCATCCTTCTCAGGCGGCTGTATGCCGGTCCGGGTGCTCCTCGAACCACTTGCGCAGCTCCGTGTCGGTCTCGACGCGTACGACGATCCACGGGTGGGTCATCGGCCAGCTCATAGGCTGAAGCCGCGAGGGACTCGACTATCGGAACTCTCGCTTAGGCTGGCGCTGTGTAGGGGCCGCAGGAGCATACGCTCAGGACGCATCCCACGCAGCTAGCCGGCGAGTGGGTACGTCCCGATCGTCCGCAACATGCCGCCTTCATTGGCCACAACCACAAGCTCGGCAACCCTTCCTTGAACGCAGAAAGGGCGAGAGTTCAACTCGTCGCACCGCCGTCTTGCATCAGCGCGGTCCCCGCTCGCGCCGATAGTGATATGGGGCACGAACGGGAGGTCAAGGCGGAGGTTGGCTGACAAGGGCCCTTCGTAGAGCCGATCGTGCAGCAGGGACAGTCCACTGAACCCCTCGTCGGGCACAAGGAACATCAGGCCGCGGGCGCTTCCGGGCTCCGTGCTGAGCATTGCATAGCGGCAGGTGAAGTCTATCGGGTACGCCGAGGCGCTCACCGCCTCGACGTGCTCTAGATACGTCTTCTCCGAAACTTTGTCGCTGCCGAAGACAAGCGTGAAGTGCGTTGCGACTATCGCATGCTGTGGGTCGTGGGCTTCTCGGAAGGCGTCGATCCACGCAGCGTCCTGATGCTCAAGGAGCGGAAAAGCCAGGGTGTAGAGGCTCGTCATCTCGAAGTAGTGAAGTAGTCTTCCTTGCGGTTAATGTTCCAGCAGCTGGTTCTCAGTCTATCGCCCGCGGCTTGGACTGGGCGTCAAGACGGTGGGTCACCCGGCGCCGACGAGGGGGCACCGGCGTAGACGTTCGTGCAAGCGTGGGCCCAGTCGCGTGGACTCCCAAGGCGTTCTCGGTTGCCGAGGACGCGGGCGCCACTTCGATTGAACTGATCGTCGCCCGGGTCGTTGATTGCAGCGCGCTCCTGGCTGCCCGGCAGGGAGCATCGCGTCCCGTCGTCGACGGTCACGAACGGAGCCGAGTCTTGAGATAACTGTGGGGCGGCTTGAAGATGTCGACTAACCGAAGAACCGCGTCGTTGCTAGGTTCCTGGCGGAGAGGGTGGGATTCGAACCCACGGTACGGTTACCCGTACGCCTGATTTCGAGTCAGGTACATTCGACCACTCTGCCACCTCTCCGTGTCGGGTACATCGCAGTCTAGCCAGACATTATAGCCAGAACTGCGGGAGATCCGCTCTCGCGGAAGGCGTGATCGGCCGCCTGGCCGAGCCGCCGGCCGGCGGTCAGCACGGCCGACCAACGAGTCCGGCCCGCCACCAACGCAACGAGCCCGGCGCTGCTTGCGCGGCGCCAGGCTCCACGACCAGATGCCGGGTCCGCCAGGACAGCATCGGCCGTCCTGGCGGAGACTACTGGCTCCTGCGATCAGGCGGCAGAGTTACGCTGCCTGGCGCTCGAGCACCTGCACGTTGTCGCTGCCGTTGATCGAGATCCGGCGCGGCTTCATCGCTTCCGGGATCTCGCGGACGAGATCGATGCTCAGCAGGCCGTTCTCGAGCTTGGCGCCAACCACCTTGACATGCTCGGCAAGCTGGAAGCGATGCTCGAAATCGCGCGCGGCGATGCCGCGATGCAGGTACGTTGCCTGGGCCGCCGGGCGCTGCTTGCGACCGGTGATCTTGAGCGAATCCTGCTCGACCTCGATATCCAGTTCGGACCGCTCGAAGCCGGCGAGCGCCATGGTGATCTTGTACTTGTCCTGCTCGATCAGCTCGATGTTGTACGGCGGATAGCTCGGCTGCGAGTCACCGCGCAAGGCGTTGTCCATCAGCTGCGCGAGACGATCGAACCCAATGGCCGAACGGTAGAGGGGGGCGAAATCCAGAGTGTTCATGCTGCTATATCCTCCAAGGAAGCGATATGTGATTGGCGGGCCCGCCATCGGCACCCGCTGATCAGGAAATAGGATCTTCCAACGGGTTTTCAAGCCCCCGTTCGCTCGCTTCCTTCGACCGTCCGGTCAGCAGCGCGGAATCCTCGTTGCAGCCTGCTCCGACCGCAGGAAATCGAAATCCACGCCCTGGTCGGCCTGGGTGATGGACTGCAGGAAAAGCTTGCGATAGCCGCGTGCGGCCGTCGGCGGCGTCACCGGTGCCTGCGCGCGCCGGCGCGCGATCTCGTCATCGGACACGAGCCACTGGAGCTGTCGCCGGGACACGCTCAGGCGGATCCGGTCGCCGGTGCGCACGTAGGCAAGGGGGCCGCCGACAGCCGACTCCGGCGTGACGTGAAGCACGATCGTACCGGCGGCGGTGCCGCTCATGCGGCCGTCGGAGATCCGCACCATGTCCTTCACGCCGGCGCGCGCGAGCTTCTTCGGAATCGGCAGGTAGCCCGCCTCGGGCATCCCCGGCGCGCCGGCCGGGCCGATGTTCTTGAGCACCAGGATGTCGTCGGCGCTGACATCGAGCGATTCGTCGTCGATCCGGGCGGCGAGATCCTCGGCGTCCTCGAAGACCACCGCCCGGCCTTCATGCTCCATCAACGCCGGGGAGGCTGCCGACTGCTTGATGATGGCGCCGCCGGGCGCCAGGTTGCTGGTCAGCACCGCGATGCCGCCCTGGGGGTAGATCGGCTGCGCAAAAGGCCGGATCACGTCCTGCTGGAAAGGCGCCGGCGCCCGCTCGAGTTCTTCGCCGAGGGTTCTCCCGGTGACGGTCAGTGCGTCGAGATGCAGCAGCGGACGCAGCTCGCGCAGCAGCGCCGGCATGCCCCCCGCCTTGTGGAAGTCCTCCATGTAGTACTGTCCGGACGGCTTGAGGTCGATCAGCACCGGCGTCTCCCGGCCCATCCGGTCGAGCGCAGGCAGGTCGAGCTCGAAGCCGAGCCGGCCCGCGATGGCTGCCAGGTGCACCAGGCCGTTGGTCGAGCCGCCGATGGCAAGCAGCACCCGCAGCGCGTTCTCGAAGGCATCCGCCGTCAAGATCCGGTCGATGGTGAGCCGGGAGCCGATCATGGCGACCGCCAGCTGGCCGGTCTCCTCCGCGACCCGGATGCGGTCGGCGGTGACCGCCGGTGCCGAGGCGCCGCCCGGGACCATCATGCCGAGCGCCTCGGCGATGCAGGCCATCGTGCTCGCGGTTCCCATCACCGAACAGGTGCCGACGCTTGCCACCAGCTGGTTGTTGACGGCGGTGATCTCCTGTTCGTCGATCTCGTCTGCGCGGAACTTCCCCCAGTAGCGACGGCAGTCGGTACAGGCGCCGACCCGCTCCGACCGATGCGATCCGGTCAGCATGGCCCCGGTCACCAGCTGGATGGCCGGGATGCCGGCCGAAGCCGCCCCCATCAGCTGCGCCGGCACGGTCTTGTCGCAGCCGCCGATCAGCACCACGGCATCCATCGGCTGCGCGCGGATCATCTCCTCCGTGTCCATCGACATGAGGTTGCGCAGGTACATACTGGTCGGCTGCGAGAAGCTCTCGGCGATCGAGATCGTCGGGAACTCGAGCGGCAGCCCGCCGGCGAGCATGACGCCGCGCCGGATGGCGTCGATCAGCTGCGGCGCGTTGCCGTGGCAGGGGTTGTAGGCGCTGCCGGTATTGACGATGCCGACGACCGGACGGTCCAGCGCCGAGTCGCTGAAGCCCGCGCCCTTGATGAAGGCGCGGCGCAGGAACATCGAGAAGCCGATGTCGCCGTAGCTGGTGAGGCCCTTGCGCAGGCCGTCACCGGTCGCGGCGACCTTGGCCGCCGACTTGCTGTCCTTTTCCTTGCTCATTCCCGCTTTCCCGGTCGTCGTCCGCCGGCGCAAGGCGCGCCGGTGCCCCGAGTCTACTTCGGGTGCGATGGACGGACGGGAAGCCGGCCCAGCGGCCGGCCGCGGGATCTACCAGCTACCGGAATAAGTGACTACGTCGCTGCCGATGGTGTCGCGGATGTAGCCGCCGACATCCTTGCCCGGCTGGTTGGCATCGTAGATGCCGCAGGTGACTCGCTTCAGGCGCTCCACCCGCTGGTCGGAGGGAAGGTCGACAACCCAACAGACCCGCAGACGGTTGGCCTGGCCGTTGTCGTTTTCGACGCGCAGGGTGGCCGACGAGCTGCCGCTGGTCCAGGTGGCTGCGTTCTCGCCCAGGGGCAGGTCCGCCGAGCGCAGGTCCAGGGTGGGGCCCTCGAGGTTGAGGCCGTTGGCCGTTACCGAAGTGAGCACGCCGTTGTTCATCTGTGGCTTGACGTCGACGACCGCGGCAAGAGTGGGGCGGCCAGTGGGACCGGTGCCAATGCTGAAGCTCTTCAAGGCACCCTCGATGTAGTAGTAAGTGCCAGGGCCGGCTGCGACCTGTCGGCCATTGGTGAGGGGGTTGGCAGGGGTTGGGCTGGGAGAAACGCCTGCTTCGAGAGCCGCCCGGACGGCCGTGCCGTCGACCATGGGTGCGCTGGGCGCCGGCTGGGGCGCCGGGGAAGGTGACGGCGAGCCGACCGGCGCCGGGCTCGAAGCACTTGGCGCCGGCGCGGGAGCGGCGCCCGGGGTAGGCGAGGCAGCGGGAGAAGGTGAGGGAACCGGCGCGGTGGGGCTCGAGGAGACTGCCGTCCCGTCCGTGCCGCCACCGCCGCCACAAGCCGCCATCGAAATCGAGATCATCACGACTGCGAGAGATGTTCTTTGAAGCATTGTCCTTCCAGGGTCTGGTTCGTCTTGTTGCACGCGTTTTCCGGTGGGGCCGGTTTTGCGCGGGCTAGAGTCTAAGGCGTCGACACAGTCGTAAGCCCGGCCGTCACAAAATTCGCAAAAATGGATCAGGTACCCGTAAGTAAGCTGTAAGGCGGCGTAAACCTGATGAAAGGGGCTTCTTGGCCATTGACGCGGCCGGCGTTGTGGGGTACGGGGCAGGCGCTTGCCTCCTGCCGCGGTGCCCGGGGCGCGGCCTCAAGGCAGCTCGAACGCCTCGGCCAGCAACTCGTAGGTGCGCTGGCGGGCAGCGTAGCTCGGCGCCACGCTCAGGACGATCAGCTCGTCCGCTTGGTACAGGTCTTTGAGCTGGAGCATCCGTTCGACGACCACCTCCGGGGTGCCGACGATGCTCCGGGACCGCTCCGCCAGGGCGATCTCCCGCGCCCGTTCGTCCGGTTGCCACTGGGCAGCCTGCTCCAGCGACGGGATCGGTGCATTCACGCCGTAGGCCATCTCCACTCGCCGCAGGTCGACCGCCTTCAGGCAGCGCTCAGCTTCGGCCTGGGTATCGGCGCAGATGACGAACACGGCGACCGCACAGTGCGGTGCCGGCTCGGTGCCGGGCCGGAATGATTGCCGGTAGTGGCGCGCCACCTCCTCGCCGCCGTGGGCGGTGATGAAATGCGCGAACGCGAAGCGGATGCCGAGATGAGCGGCCAGCGAGCCGCCGTAGCCGCTCGAGCCGAGCATCCAGATCTCCGGACGGGTGTCGACGATCGGCTGCAGCGGAATCCCGCTCGCCTCGTGGTCCGCGGGCAGCGGAC
>JAEZQX010000200.1 GCA_023441105.1 Pseudomonadota bacterium
CGCGACGACCGCGGCAAGGCGGCCGCCGGGACAGCGACGGGTGCCGGATGGCATCATAGTCACGACAGGCATCCAGGCCAGGCCAGACAGGAGACCTCGAGCATGAGCCCGGCAGATCATCCCGACCCGCTCCCGGCGCGCCCGGTCGGCGACGCCGCGCCGGCGCTGTACCAGGGCGTCGTCGAGCAATTGCCGGACGCGGTCATCGTCTCGGATCGGCACGGCGTCATCCGGGTCTGGAACCGTGCGGCCGAGGCGCTTTTCGGCTTCGCCGCCGCCGAGGCCATCGGACAGAGCCTGGACATCATCATTCCCGAGCGCTTTCGCGCGGCGCACTGGAACGGTTTCAACCAGGCCGCCGCAAACGGGCGGACGAAACTCGGCAGCCAGGTCCGCACCACCCGTTCGATGCACAAGCAGGGGAACAAGCTGTACGTCGACCTCAGCTTCGGACTGGTGACCGATGCGGCAGGTTCGGTCGTGGGCGCGATGGCGGTCGCACGGGATTGCACGGCGCGATTCGAAGCCGACAAGGCGCTTCGCAAGCGCGTCGCCGAGCTCGAGGCCGGCGCGACCTGACGCGCTGGCAGTGAACGAGTCACCAGCCTCTGCAACTGCCGGTCAGGCCTGCACGCCCCAGCGCCGCGCCGTCAGCCGCTCGAGCGCGGCGAAGCCGAGGCTTTCGACCAGCAACCCGATCAGGATCACCAGCGCAAGCCCGGCGAAGACCTTGTCGGTGTAGGACCTCAACGGGCGACGCGGCGGCGCGGTTGCGGCGCGGTGCCGGCATCGTCGAGCGGCAGCCGCGTCTCGGCCTTGACCTCCTTCAGCACCACGCTCGAGCGGACGTGGGTCACGCCCGCCAGCCTGAAGATCGTCTCGTGCAGGAAGGCTTCGTAATGCTTGATCTCCGGCACCAGCACCTTGATCACGTAGTCCGCCTGCCCGGTGGTGGCATAGCAGCTGACGATCTGCGGGCACGCCGCGACGGCTTCCTCGAACCGGCGCACATCGTCTTCGCTATGCCGCGACAGATTCACCTCCGCCAGCACGCATAGCGCCAGGCCGACCTTCTCCCGGTCGATGAGCGCGCTGTAGCCGCGGATCACGCCGCTGCGCTCCATCTCCTTGATCCGCTTCCAGCAGGGCGTACTCGACAGGCCCGCCGCCGCCGCCAGTTGCTGCACGGTCTGGCGGGAATCGCGCTGCAATTCCGTCAGCAGGCGCACATCGTGCTTATCCAGCTCATTCATTCTATTCATCCGGCACTTTCAAGAATCTCATTCTCCTACAGACCGAGACGGAGGGAAAATGGGAAACACTTTCCCATCCGGGTTGGATAAGCTGACTGGCCAGCACGAGGACATCCTGCCATGCCCGAAACGACCGGCTCCCAGCCAACGACAGGCTCCCATTCGCAACTCGCTCGCCCGGACTACCGCCTGAGCGACAGCCTCTGGGGCAACAGCGGTGCCGTCTTCCTGACCGGCACCCAGGCGCTGGTCCGCCTGATGCTGATGCAGCGTCAGCGTGATGCCGCCGCCGGTCTCGACACCCGCGGCTTCATCAGCGGCTATCGCGGCTCCCCCCTTGGCATGGTCGACCAGGCTGTCTGGAAGGCGGGCCGCAAGATCGAGGAAAGCGGCATCCGCTTCCTGCCCGCCATCAACGAGGAGCTGGCCGCGACCGCGGTCCTCGGCACGCAGCGCGTGGAAGCCGATCCGGAGCGCACCTGCGCCGGCGTCTTCGCGATGTGGTACGGCAAGGGACCGGGAGTCGATCGCGCCGGCGACGCGCTGAAGCACGGCAACGCCTACGGCGCCTCGCCGCGAGGCGGTGTGCTGATGGTCGCCGGCGATGATCACGGCTGCGTGTCGTCGTCCATGCCGCACCAGAGCGACCAGGCGTTCCAGGCCTGGCATGCGCCGGTCGTGGCCCCGGCGAACCTGGCCGACTATCTGGAGTTCGGCCTCTACGGCTGGGCGTTGTCGCGCTTTTCCGGCAACTGGGTGGGCTTCACCGCCCTGTCGGAAGTGGTCGAAAGCGGCGCCACCGTCGACCTCGACCTGGTCAGCGCGCGCCTCGCGGCCTGGCAGGACGCGGCAACCGTCATGAATCTCACCGGCTACGTGCCGCCCGCGGGCGGGCTGCACTACCGCTGGCCCGACCTGCCTTCGCTGCTCATCGAGCAGCGGCTGCAGGCGAAGCTCGAGGCGGTGCGCGCCTTCGCCCGCGTCAACAGCATCGACCGCCATGTCGTCGCCAGCCCCCAGGCGAAGCTCGGCATCGTCACCGCCGGCAAGGCGCACTACGACCTGATGGAGGTCCTGCGCCGGCTCGACATCACGCCGGAGACGCTGGCGGCACACGGCGTGCGGATCTACAAGCTCGGCCTGACCTATCCGATCGAGCCGACCCGCATGCGCGAGTTCGTGCGCGGGCTGCGGGAGGTCCTGGTGATCGAGGAGAAGGGGCCGGTGGTCGAGGAGCAGATGCGTTCGATGCTCTACAACGCGGCCGACCGCCCGGTGATCGTCGGCAAGCAGGACGCACTGGGCCGTCCGCTGGTATCGGCACTGGGCGAGCTGCGTCCTTCGAGGCTGATCGAGATCGTCGCCAACTGGCTGGCAGCGCACTTCGCGGATCTCGACCGGCGCAGCCTGGTGCGCGACTTCACGCTGCCGGAACTGCTGTCGAACGAATCGGACAGCGTCAAGCGGCTGCCCTACTTCTGTGCCGGCTGCCCGCACAACACCAGCACCCGCGTGCCGGAAGGCTCGCATGCCCAGGCCGGCATCGGCTGCCACTTCATGGCGAGCTGGATGAACCGCGACACCGAGGGCCTGATCCAGATGGGCGGCGAAGGCGTCGACTGGGTGTCGCATGCGATGTTCACCAAGGTGCCGCACGTGT
>JAEZQX010000239.1 GCA_023441105.1 Pseudomonadota bacterium
CGGCATCGGCGCGGCGACCGCGCTCGCCCTGGCCCGCCGCGGCATCGCGCCGGTGCTCGCGGTGCGCGACGCCCAGGCAGCACGACCGGTGGCACGGCAGGTCGCGACGCTCGGGGTCCCATGCCGCATCGAAACCTGCGACGTCGCCGACCATGCAGCCGTGAGCGGCGCGGTGGGGCGCGTGCTTGACGATTGGCAGCGCCTCGACATCGTGGTCAACAATGCAGGCCAGATCGACCCGATCGGCCATGTCGGCGATACCGATCCCGGGCAATGGGCGCGGGCGATCAGCGTCAACCTGGTAGGCGCTTATCACGTGGTGCACGCCAGCCTGCCGGCCCTGCTGGCGAGTCCGGCCGCCGCCATCCTCAACGTCTCCAGCGGCGCCGCGCAAGCGCCGCGCGAAGGCTGGTCCGCCTATTGCAGCTCCAAGGCCGGCCTGCTGATGCTCACCCGGGCCCTGTCCCAGGAGTACGGCGCGCAGGGCATCGCGACCTTCAGCCTGCGCCCCGGGGTGGTGGATACGGACATGCAAGTGCGCATTCGCGCCTCCGGCATGAACGAGGTCAGCCGTATTCCGCGCGAGCATTTGGCGCCACCGGAACATGCGGCGGCGATCATCGCCTGGCTGTGCGACCAGCGGCCGGCGCAGCACGCCGGCCAGGAGCTGAACGCCAACGAGGCGTCGCTCGCCGCCGCAGCGGGGGTGCCCCGCTGAAGCAGCGCTAGGCCGTCGGCTCCTGCGGGCCGCCTTGGCGGCTGCGCAGGAAGTTCTCGAAGTCCCGCTGGTCGTTGGCCTTGCGTTCGGCTTCCTTGAAGGCTTCGAACGCCTTCACCAGGTCGTCGAGCTTCTGCTGTTCCTCGCGCAGGCGCTGCTGCTCGCGTGCCAGGTATTCCGCCAGCGCCTCGTTGCTCGGCCGGCGCCGCGCGAAGGCGCTGAAGTCGTCCATCGTCGGGGGCCGCACGCCTCGCAGGCTTTGCCACCATGCCGACGCGCGGATCTGGCGATGCCACAGCGCCCAGGCCAGCATCAGCAGGCCGACCGGCCAGAACACCAGGAAGGCCAGCACGGTGGCGGCAATATACCAGCCGCTGCCGGTTCGGAAGGCACCGCTGCAACCGGATGCGGACGCAGCCCCGGCCTCGGTGCGGTCGGCGGTATGGGAATGGCAAGTCATTGTGGTTCCTCCCGGCAAGTGCTTCGAAACCGCCCCCATCGTATCCCCTGCCCACCCAGTGGGCAGAAAGTCCGACACTCGGAAGGGCAATTGCAGCGGCTTGCTGGCGTCGCCGAGCCTCGAACGTTTCCGCGGAAACGCGCTGCAGGCCCGCGCCCGTCTTCCACGAAAAGCGCCCAAAGACGACGTAATCATGAATGACGGGATGTCCGGTCCGGTTGTTGCTCGCGATCCCTGCGAGTGGCGGTCCCTGGAGAGGCCAAGCAAGATCGCTCTCTCCCGCCCAGATCGGAGGCGGCGAAACGGCGCCATGCCGCGATCGGCGACGTGCCCGAACGCAACGTAATGCTGAGTTACGGCGAGCGCGGCAGGCCGGCAGCCGGGGATCCCAGCTCAGGCCACCGCGACACGGCCGCGCGCGGCTCCGGCCGCCAACATGGTGCTACGCCGAGGACACCGGCGCGCAGCGCCGGCGCAATCGCAGGCGCGAGCGCGCCCGCCCCTGCCTCGCAGCCGGCTAACAACGAAGAAGCATTCGAACCTACCCGCCGGTAGTCTCGCCGCCCATCACCTGCAGCACGATCCCCGTCACGAATGACGAGTCCGCGTCCGACGCCAGGTAGACGTACGCCGGCGCCAGCTCCTCCGGCTGCGCCGGCCGGCCCATCGGGTTGGAGCTGCCGAACTGCGCCACCTTGTCCGGCGTCAGGCCGGCGTCGGCGGGGTTGAGCGGCGTCCAGACCGGACCCGGCGCCACCGCGTTGACCCGGATGCCCTTGGGGATGAGGCTCTGCGCCAGGGCCTTGGTGAAGGCATTGATGGCGCCCTTGGTGGCCGAGTAGTCCGGCAGCTGCTGGGAACCCTGGATCCCGGTCTCGGAGCTGGTGGCGATGATCGCCGCTCCCGGCTTCATGTGCCGCAGCGCCGCCCGCGCCAGCCGGAAGTAGGCGTAGATGTTGGTCTTGAAGGTGCGGTCGAACTCCTCGTCGGTCACGTCCTCCAGGCTGGGCTTGCGGTTCTGGTGTGCCGCGTTCGACACCAGGATGTCGAGCTTGCCCAGGGCCTTCACCGTCTGCTCGACCAGCTCGTTGCAGTAGGCGGCATCGGTCAGGTCGCCGGGCAGCAGCTCGCAGCGCCGGCCGGCCGCCTGCACGTGGCGCCGGGTTTCCTCCGCATCCGACTGCTCCTCCGGCAGGTAGGCGATGGCGACGTCCGCCCCTTCGCGGGCGTACATCACCGCAACGGCGCGGCCGATGCCCGAGTCGCCACCGGTGATGAGGGCGCACTTGCCGTCCAGTTTCCCGGCTGGCCGATACCGGCGTGCTTCGAAGCGGGGCTTCGGATCGAGCTTCGATTCCAGGCCCGGCGACTCCTGGTGCTGCTTCGGAAACGGCAGGGTCGGTTCGTCCTGCATCTGTGGCTTGCTCGTCGCTTGCTTGCTCATTGGCGGCTCTCCGTTGGGCGCGTGGCGTTCAGACCCGGTCGCGCAGGCCGGTGACCCCGGCTCCGGTTGCACAGTGGTTGCAGCAGAACATGCGGCCGCCGGCCTCCAGGCCGTGGCCGATGATCGTGCAGTCGCAATGGGGACAGCGTGGCGCCATCATGCTGATCGCGCATTCGAAGCTGTCGAAGGTGAGGGTCCGGTCGCCCATCGTGACCTTGAACGCCTTGTCGTAGTCGTTGCCGCACTTGTCGCACTTTGCCATGTTCCGCTCCTCGAAAGCGGAGGGTCGGCAACGCACATGCCCATCGCCGCCCGCGCCGGCGGGAAGAGGAACGATGGAAGAGGAACGATGTTTGCCGACCGGGCAGCTTTCTCGGGAGCCTTGCCATGACGCGAATCGTCGACGTGATGACCCGGGGCGTGCGGACCATCGAGCCGGCGGCCAGCATCCAGGCCGCCGCGCAGCTGATGGCGGAGCTCGACATCGGCGCCGTGCCGGTATGCGACGGCGCCCGCCTGGTCGGCATGGTGACCGACCGCGACATCACGGTCCGGTGCGTAGCCCGCGGCCTGGCGCCCGACCAACTACCCGTCACGCAAATCCTGTCCCGCGACGTCCGCTGCTGCCGCGAAGACCAGACCGTCGACGAAGCGGTCGAGATGATGCAAGCCGCCCGAATCCGCCGCCTGCCGGTCATCGACGCCGACCGCAACCTGGTCGGCATCGTCTCGCTGGGCGACATCGCAGTCAGGGGCAGCGAGGAGCTCGCCTCCGAAGCCCTCGAAGGCATCTCCCATCCCGCCGAGCCCAAACGCGACGGCCTCCCCGCAAGAGGCGCCGCAGGATAAGGCAAGCGCCGGACGGCAAGCGCCGGACGAAAAGGCTTAAGTCTCGGGCGCTCTCCGACGCAGGCCTAATCCAGCAACGACCCGCCGGACCGTCTGTCACCTCGGCGCGGCGATCGTCGCCCACCCCTCCAAACCTCCAACAACCCGGCTGGTGGCAGCGGTGGCGGCGGGTGTCAGGAGGCCGGGCTGTTGTGGGAGCCGTCCGCTGACGAAGGCAGAAGCGGGT
>JAEZQX010000259.1 GCA_023441105.1 Pseudomonadota bacterium
CGCCAGCCCGGCCGCGCCGCTGCTGTCGGCCCCGGCGTACCAGCGCATCGACCGCGAGCTCGCCAAGTTTCCCGCCGCGCAGAAGCAGTCGGCGGTGATGGCGGCGCTGGCCATCGCCCAGGACGAAACCGGCTGGATCACGCCGCAGGTGATCGACGACATCGCCGCCTACCTGGAGATGGCGCCGATCGCCGTCTACGAGGTGGCGAGCTTCTACAACATGTACAACAACCGGCCCGGCGGGCGGTTCAAGATCGGCGTCTGCACCTGCCTGCCATGCGCGCTGCGCGACGGCGCGAAGGCCGGCGAGTACCTCAAGGACCGGCTGGGCGTCGACTACGGCGAGACCACCGCCGACGGCATGTTCACGCTGGTCGAGACCGAATGCCTGGGCGCCTGCGGTGACGCCCCCGTCTGCCTGGTGAACAACAAGCGGATGGAGAGCTTCATGGACAACGCGCGCCTGGACGCGCTGATCGACGAGCTCAAGGCAAAAGCCTGAGGCGTCGCGAACCGGAGTAGCTGAAGATGGGTGCAAGAGACTTGTTGATCGATGCGCGGGTGCAGGAAACCTGTTTCCATGGCCGGCACATCGCTCCGCAGATCCTTGCGGGACTGACCTCCGCCGACGGCTGGCACCTGAAGGACTACGAGGCCCGCGACGGCTACAAGGCCCTGCGGCGCATCCTCGGGCGCGACGGCTCGGAGCCGATGACGCCCGAGCAGGTGATTGCCGAGGTGAAGTCGTCGGCCCTGCGCGGCCGTGGCGGTGCGGGATTTCCGACCGGCTTGAAATGGAGCTTCATGCCTCGGCAGTTCCCGGGCCAGAAGTACCTGGTCTGCAACTCCGACGAAGGCGAGCCCGGGACGTTCAAGGACCGGGACATCCTGCGCTACAACCCGCACATCGTGATCGAGGGCATGGCCATCGCCGCCTACGCGATGGGCATCAGCGTCGGCTACAACTACATCCACGGCGAGATCTGGGGCGTCTACGAGCGCTTCGAGGAGGCGCTCGAGGAAGCGAGAGCGGCGGGCTATCTCGGCGACCGGATCCTCGGCAGCGAGTTCAGCTTCCAGCTGCATGCCTTCCACGGCTACGGCGCCTATATCTGCGGCGAGGAGACGGCCCTGCTGGAATCGCTCGAGGGCAAGAAGGGGCAGCCGCGCTTCAAGCCGCCGTTCCCGGCGAGCTTCGGCCTGTACGGCAAGCCCACCACCATCAACAACACCGAGACCTTCGCCGCGGTGCCGTGGATCATCCGCAACGGCGGCTTGAAGTTCCTCGAGACCGGCAAGCCGAACAACGGCGGCACCAAGATCTTCTCCATCGGCGGCGACGTCGAGCGGCCCGGCAACTACGAGATTCCGCTCGGCACGCCGTTCGCCAAGCTGCTCGAGCTGGCGGGCGGAGTGCGCGGCGGGCGCAAGCTGAAGATGGTGATCCCGGGCGGTTCCTCGAGCCCGGTGCTGCCGGCCGAGATCATGATGGCCTGCGACATGGACTATGACTCGATCGCCAAGGCGGGCTCGATGCTCGGTTCCGGCGCGCTCATCGTGATGGACGAGACGCGTTGCGCGGTGAAGAGCCTCGAGCGGCTGTCGTACTTCTACTTCGAGGAAAGCTGCGGCCAGTGCACGCCGTGCCGCGAAGGCACCGGCTGGTTGTACCGCATCGTCCACCGGATCGAGCACGGCGAGGGGCGGCAGGAAGATCTCGACCAATTGAACCGGATCGCCGACAACATCCAGGGCCGCACCATCTGCGCCCTGGGCGATGCCGCCGCCATGCCGGTGCGGGCGTTCCTGAAGCACTACCGGGACGAGTTCGCCCACCACGTAGAACACAAGTCGTGCATCGTGCCCGGCTACATCTGAGTCCGAGGCCGATGCAGCGCCGTCCGGCGATCCCGGTCGGCAACCAACAGGTTCCAGGAAAGCAATGGTTGAAGTCGAGATAGACGGCAGGAAAGTCGAGGTGCCCGAGGGCAGCATGCTGATGCATGCCGCCAACGAGCTGGGCATCTATGTGCCCCATTTCTGCTATCACAAGAAGCTGTCCATCGCGGCCAACTGCCGGATGTGCCTGGTGGAGGTCGAGAAGGCGCCCAAGCCCCTGCCGGCCTGCGCCACGCCGGTCAGCGCCGGCATGAAGGCCTATACGAAGTCGGAGAAGGCCATCAAGGCGCAGCAGGGCGTGATGGAGTTCCTGCTGATCAACCATCCGCTCGACTGTCCGATCTGCGACCAGGGTGGCGAATGCCAGCTGCAGGATCTCGCCGTCGGCTACGGCGCCTCCGCCTCGAGCTATGTCGAGGAGAAGCGGGTCGTCTTCCACAAGAACATCGGCCCGCTGGTGGCGGCCGAGGAGATGACGCGCTGCATCCAGTGCACCCGCTGCGTGCGCTTCGGCCAGGAGATCGGTGGCGTGATGGAGCTCGGCATGGCCGGGCGCGGCGAACATTCCGAGATCATGAGCTTCCTCGGGCGCACGGTGGACTCCGAGCTGTCGGGCAACATGATCGATCTCTGCCCGGTCGGCGCGCTGACCAGCAAGCCGTTCCGCTACCAGGCCCGGACCTGGGAGCTGACCCGCCGCCGCTCGGTGGCGCCGCACGATTCGCTCGGCTCCAACCTGGTGGTGCAGATCAAGCACGACCGCGTGATGCGCGTGCTGCCGTTCGAGAACGAGGCGGTGAACCAGTGCTGGCTCTCCGACCGCGACCGCTTCTCCTATGAAGGCATCAACGCGCCCGATCGCCTGCTCGCGCCGATGATCAAGCAGGACGGCGCCTGGCATGAGGTCGCCTGGGAGATCGCGCTCGACTACCTGGCCCATGCGCTGGGCGAGGTGCGCCGCCAGCACGGGCCGGAGGCGATCGGTGCGCTGGTATCGCCCACGGCCACCGTCGAGGAGCTCTACCTGGCCGGCGCGCTGATGCGCGGCATCGGCTCGGAGAACGTCGACTTCCGCCTGCGCCAGTCGGACTTCTCGCTCGACCAGGCGATGGCCGGCGTGCCCTGGCTGGGGCACTCGATCGAGGAGATCGGCTCGCTCGACGCGATGCTGATCGTCGGCTCCTTCCTGCGCAAGGACCATCCGCTGCTGTCGGCGCGGGTGCGCGCCGCCGCCAAGGGCGGGGCCCGGGTGATGTCGCTGCATGCGGTCGCACAGGACTGGCTGATGCCGATGGCCGCGAACCTCACCGTTGCGCCGGATCGCTGGGTCACCGCCCTCATCGAGGTGCTGGTCGCCTGCGCCCGCAGCAAGGGCACGGCCGTGCCGGACATCTATGCCGGGATCGAGCCGTCGGCAACCGCCGTCGCGGCCGCCGAGGCGCTGATCGGCGGCGAGAAGAGCGTCATCTGGCTCGGCAACGCCGCGGTCCAGCATCCCGCCTATGGCGAGCTCGCCCGGGTTGCCCAGGCGATCGGCGCGCTCACCGGTGCCACGCTCGGCGTGATCGGCGAAGCCGCCAATTCGGTCGGTGGCCACCTGGCCGGCGCCTTGCCGGCTGCGGGCAGCGAGGGCCTGAACGCTCGTGCCATGCTGGCGCAGCCGCGACAGGCCTACCTGCTGATGGGCATCGAGCCGACCCTGGACTGCGCCGATCCGGTCGCCGCCAGGGCTGCGCTCGGGCAGGCGAAGACGGTGGTGGCGCTCACCGCCTACCAGTCGCCGGAGTTGCTGGAGCTGGCGGACTGCCTGTTGCCGATAACGCCGTTCTCCGAGACCAGTGGCTCCTTCATCAACTGCGAGGGCCGGCTGCAGGCATTCCACGGCGTCGCCCGGGCGCGTGGCCAGGCCCGGCCGGGCTGGAAGGTGCTGCGGGTGATCGGCAACGCACTCGAGGTCCCGGACTTCGGCTTCGACAGCAGCGAGGCGGTGCGGGCGAAGGCGCTGCAGGGCTTCCTCGCGGAAGGCCGCAAGCCGGATTCCGACGACGGTCGCCATTTCGAAGCGCGGCTCAGCAACCAGGCGGGCGGCAGCGCCTTGCCGCCGCCGGTGCAGGCGAGCACGCCGCTGCAGCGGCTGGCCGACGTGCCGATCTACTCCGGCGACCCGCTGGTGCGGCGCGCCCGCAGCCTGCAGCTGACCAGCGATGCCCGGCCGCCGGCGGCCCTGTTCCATGCGGCGACCATGGCGTCGCTCGGCATCGTCGCCGGCGACCGCGTGCGGCTGACGCAAGCGGGCGGCTCCGCGGTGCTGGTCGCGCGTCGCGAGGACCGGCTGGCGCCGGGCGTGGTGCAGGTGTCGGCGGCGCATCCGAGCACGGCCGGACTGCCGTCGATGTTCGGCCCGATTTCGGTGGCGAAGCTGCCGCCGGAGGATGCCGGCGAGACTGACCTGGCGGACGCGCGGGCCGAACTTTCGGGACAGCAGGCATGAGCGCCCACGCACGGCCGCCCGAAGTGGGCGCGACCTCCCGCGGGGAGGATGTCGCGCTTCGCGACAGGAGGGCAGTTCAATGAGCTGGATAGACACCGTCGGCATGCACGGCGAAAGCCTTCTGGGCGGCGTCTGGCCGATCGTCTGGAACCTGGTCAAGATCGTGGCGCTGGTGGCGCCGCTGATGCTGTGCGTGGCCTACCTCACCTTGTGGGAACGCAAGATGATCGGCTTCATGCACCTGCGGATCGGGCCGAACCGGGTCGGCTTCAAGGGCCTGCTGCAACCGATCGCCGACGGCCTGAAGCTGATGCTCAAGGAGATCATCCTCCCGACGCAGGCGAGCAAGGTGCTGTACATCCTGGCGCCGATCATGACCATCATGCCGGCGCTCGCCGCCTGGGTGGTGATTCCCTTCGGTCCGGACCGCGCGCTCGCCAACGTCAATGCCGGCCTGCTGCTGTTGCTGGCGCTGACATCGCTCGAGGTCTATGGCGTGATCCTGGCCGGCTGGGCGTCCAACTCCAAGTACGCCTTCCTCGGCGCGCTGCGCGCGGCCGCGCAGATGGTGTCGTACGAGCTCGCCATCGGCTTCGCGCTGGTGATCGTGCTGATGGTCTCCGGCAGCATGAACATCACCGAGATCGTGCTGGGGCAGGGCAGGGGCTACTTCGCCGACCGCGGCATCAACTTCCTCTCCTGGAACTGGCTGCCGCTGCTGCCGGTGTTCATCGTCTACTTCGTGTCCGGCGTGGCGGAGACCAACCGCCATCCGTTCGACGTGGTCGAAGGCGAATCCGAGATCGTTGCCGGCCACATGGTCGAGTACTCCGGCATGTCGTTCGCGATCTTCTTCCTCGCCGAATACGCCAACATGATCCTGGTGTCGGCGGTCGCAGCCATCCTGTTCCTCGGCGGCTGGCAGCCGTTCTTCACCCTGGGACTGAACGTCGGCCCGCAGTGGTTCTGGGACTGGTTCTGGCTCTTCGCCAAGACCGCCTTCATGGTGAGCCTCTTCGTCTGGTTCCGCGCCAGCTTCCCGCGTTACCGCTACGACCAGATCATGCGGCTGGGCTGGAAGATCTTCATCCCCGTCACCCTGGTCTGGCTGATCCTGGTGGCGATCTGGATGCAGACCCCGCTCAACATCTGGAAATGACGCTTCTTCCGAAGTGCCTTCGGCAAGCCGGTTCCGCGGCGGCTGCCGGCCTGGCGGCGCCGCCCGGGAGCGGCGGCTGGGGTGTGGCAATCCTGCGTTATCGAGATTGAGATGCAAGCAATCAAGGATTTCTTCTCGAGCTTCATGCTCGTCGAACTGCTCAAGGGCATGCGGCTGACCGGCCGCTACATGTTCGCGCGCAAGATCACGGTCCTTTATCCGGAGGAGAAGACGCCGCAGTCGCCGCGCTTCCGAGGACTGCATGCCCTGCGCCGCTACCCCAATGGCGAGGAGCGCTGCATCGCCTGCAAGCTGTGCGAGGCGGTCTGTCCGGCGCTGGCCATCACCATCGAATCCGACGTCAGGGCGGACGGATCGCGGCGCACCACCCGCTACGACATCGATCTGACCAAGTGCATCTTCTGCGGTTTTTGCGAGGAGTCGTGCCCGGTCGATTCGATCGTGGAAACCAATATCCTCGAGTATCACGGCGAGAAGCGCGGCGATCTGTATTTCA
>JAEZQX010000262.1 GCA_023441105.1 Pseudomonadota bacterium
CGGATCGCCGGCATTGCGTGCGCCCGCAGGCTGCGCTGCAGGCCGGGCGGCCGGCAGCGCGGCAACCGGGGACGCCACGGCAGGCGCAGCGGCAGCAACGGCCGGCTGCGCCGACTCCGGCGACTTCAGCACCTCGTAGGTCGCGAACGCCTGGTCGTACTGGGCCAGCAGCTGGTCGACCAGCGTCTCCGGCACCTCGGGAAGGCCGATCGCCTCCTCGACCCGCGTCTCCATGTCGTGGATCATCTGGCCGAAGCGCATCGCGCCGGCCATGCGGGCGCTGCCCTTGATGGTGTGCAGCAGGCGCATCAACCCGTTGGCCGCGGTTTCATCGGCCGGATGCGCGCGCCACTGGCGCAGGTTCTGGTCGATCTGCGGCAGCAGGTCGTCCGTCTCCTCGAAGAAGATCGGACCGAGGTCGGCATCGATCTCGTCGACCAGCCCGTGCAGCGAATCGTGCTCGACTTCCGCCGCCTGCTTCGCCGCGCCGAGTACCTGCGCGGCCTTCTTGCGAAGCGCCTCGCCGCGGTCGGTGCGATCGCCCTCGACCGCCTCCGCCATCGACTCCGGGTTCGACCATTGGAAGGCCAAGTCCATCATCGCCCGCTCGGACTGCGCGTCGCGCTGCGGTTCGAGGCGTTGGGCGAACTGGTCGAGCATCGAGTTGATCGACGCGATCGCCGCGTAGAGCAGCGCGAAATGATCGGCCGGCAGCGGCCGCATCGCCTTGGCGTGGTTGAGCAGGAACTGCTCCGCCGGCTCCGCGATCGCCCGCAATTGCAGCAGGCCGACGTGGCGCGACGTGCCCACCAGGGAGTGCAAGGCGCGCACCAGCGACTCCGGCGCCGTGCGCTCGCGCCGCTCGCGCCAGGCCGACAGGCCGGCGTCGAGCCGCTGGCGCGTGTCGGCGGCCTCGGCGTTGAAGATCTCGAAGAGCTGCGCGTCGATGCTGCGGCTGCCAATCCAGACCTTGTCGGCGGGGACGGCGGCTTCGATCGGTTCGACGGCCGCGACCGGCGCGGCTACCGCCGGCGCGGCGGGTTCGATTTGGCGAGCCGCTTCGACATCCTCGATCGGCTGGGTTGGTCCCGCTTCGACGTCAGCGACGGCTTCGGCAAGCGTGACTCGATCGTCAGCCTGATCCGCCACCGCGTCGCCGGTTTCGATGGCCTCGATGGCCTCGATGGCCTCGATGGCCTCGAACGCACCGAGCTCATCGGACGCGTTCACTGCATCGCCCGCATCGGCCATCGCCCCCTCGGGCACGAACGACACTTCCTCGACGGAGACGACGTCCGCTACGGCGACATCCACTGCCGGGACATCCGGCGCCACGACGACCGGCACAGCCACCGCCGGTTCGCTTGCCTCAGCCTGCTCCTGGTGGCCAGCGGTCTGGTCGAGGAAGGCGAAGACTTCGGCGTCGACGGCCTGCTGGGCGGCCGCGGCGTCCGCGTTGGCAGCAGCAGCTGCGAAGAAGTCCGCTGCTTCGACCGGCTCGACTGCTTCGACCGAAGCGACCGCTTCGATCGGCTCGACGGCTTCGATCGAAGCGACTGCTTCGATCGCCTCGACCTCCTCGATCGAAGCGACTGGTTCGACCGACTCGATTGCTTCGGCAGGCTCGAGTGCCTCGACCTGCTCGAATGATCCGGCCGGCTCGACGGCTTCGACAAACCCGGAAGCCTCGACGAACTCGGGGGCTTCGATCGGCTCGACGCCGTGCTGCGAGTCGGCGACCACGCCGGCATCCACCGGCGCGGCGACCGTTGCGGCCTCGTCAAGAACCGTCGGCGCGGGCTCATCCGACACAGCCGGCGCCGGCTCCTCCGCCACCACCGGCTCGAGCTCGAACGCTGCCGGCTCGAACTCGACCGGCTCCTGTGCGAGCTCCGGCACATGGGACGATGCGTCGACGGGCTCGTCCGACGCAGCGTCGCGCGGATGATCCTGCGCGGAGTCCAGGGAGACGTCGAACGTCAGCTCGCCGGAAGCATCCGCCGAGACGACGAACTCGTCCTCTGCCGCCACGAACGCTTCCAGGTCCTCGACCGAGAATTCCGGCGCCGCGGCCTCTGCAGGCTGGGCGACCTCGTCAGCCACGGCAGGCGGGGAAGCCTCACCCGCCCGGACCGGCGCTTCGACGAGCATCGGCGCTTCCACGAGCACCGGCGCATCCACCAGCACCGGCGCTTCCACCAACACCGGCGCTTCGACGAGCATCGGTGCTTCGACGGCCTCCGGAGCCTCGATGACCGCCGGCGCCGCCGACGGCAGGTACTCGCGGCCGTCGCGCATCGCCTCGCACTGGGCGATCAGCACGGCCGCATCCATCCTGGCCGACGAATCCTGGTGCAGCTGCGCGACCCAGACCGAGAACAGCTCGTGGCCGGCCTCGATCAGGCGGTAGAGCTTGGGCGTGCCGGGCTGCTCTTCCGCCAGCCACTTGTTGAGCACCTGCTCGAACGCCCAGGCGGCCTCGCCAAAGGCGCTCAGCCCCACCATGCGGCTCGAACCCTTGAGCGTGTGGAAGGCGCGGCGGATGGTGGTCAGCGGCGCGGCATCGGACGGCGCGACGCGGCTCTGTTGCAGCGATTCGGAGATCGCCGCGAGCACCTCGTCCGCTTCCAGCAGGAAGATCTCCAGCAGCTCCTGGTCATCGTCGGCGGGCGCATCGTCCTCGGCTACTGCCGGTTGCGCCACGACGACCTCCGCGAGCGCCGGCGCAGGCACGCCAGCGATCTGCGCCACCAGTTTGACCAGTGCATCGAGCTGCTGGGCATCGACCGCACCGCCGACACCGGGGGCCTGGGTCGCCTGGATCAGCGAGCCGAGCAGCTTCAGCGCATCGGCGGAGCGACGCTTCAGCTCGACGTCGTCGACCAGCACCGAATCGCGTTCGAGGGCGACCAGGCAGCGCTGCAGGTTGTCGTGGACATCCGGCGCCTGCGGCGCGGCTGCCAGCATCGACAGCCACGGCACCAGCGCGCTGCGCTCCGCAACGATGCGCGACTCGGTCGAGCCGACGACCTCCACCGCGACATCCATTTCTCCGCCCACCGCGGGCACGTCCGTCGCAGGACGGTCATCGGCCCGGTTGCTGCGGCGCTCGCCCGGCAGGGCGCGGAACTCGCGGCTGGCGTCGTCGAAGCGGTAGGTGGCGCCCTGGCCGGCAGGCTGCAGCAGCGACTCGACGAAGAAGCCGAGCGCACTCAGGTTGTTGGCGATGCGCTGGTGGTCGCGGGCGGTGGTCGGCCGCGCGTCGTCGGCGATCTCCTGCACGTCCTCGCTCAGGGCCGCGCAGGCCTTGGCTGCCTCGAGGTAGCCGAGCGCCTTCAGCACGCCCATCGACTGCCCGATCAGCGGCTGGACCGCAGCCACTTGCCCGGCGGTCGCCGGATCGCGGAAGTAGCCGTCGAGCGCCTGCTCGCAGCTGCGCAGGTTGGACTTGAGCTCGTTGACGAAGACGCCCAGCGTGATCCGCTCGGAAGCCTTGCGCGAGATCTCCACCAGCCATTGCGGCGCAGCCTCGTTGAAGCTGGCCGGACGGTTGAGCACCTCCAGCAGGCGGCCGCCCAGCTGGCCGGCACGGGTATCGTAGGCCGGCTCGCCGCGCAGGCCGCCGTCGAGCGCCTCCTCGGCGAACAGGATCGCGGTCGCGACCTCCAGCGACAATGCCTCGTCCGAGGCGGACACCGACTTGAGCGCCACCGGCACCGACGCCAGCGCGTCGGCCAGCTCGGTCATGCCGTGGTAGGGCAGCTTGCGCATCGCGGCGACCAGGTCCGCTGCCGCTTCGGCGAATGGCTCGACTTCCTTCTGCGAGCCGCGGACGACCTTCTCCCACGACTTCTTCAACGCCGAGACGGCCTCGCGCGCCTGCCGCACCATCGACGGGTCGGACAGGCCGTAGCGGACGCGCTCGAAATCGGCCGGCACGGTGCCGGCAAGGTTGTAGTGGCGGCGGACTTCGGAGGCCACCGGCGAGGTGTCCTGGGCGCGGGCCAGTGCGAACAGCAGGTCCTTCAGCAGGCGGTCCGCGACCGGATCCTGGCTCTCGAGCGTGCGGCGCGCCTGGATGTTGACGCGCGCCACCAGCCGCTTGGCATAGAGATCGACCGGCAATGCCGCATGCTTCAGCGCATCGAGCAGCGCCAGCGACATCCAGAAGAAGGCGCGCGCGTGGCGCGCCGGGTTCGCCAGCTGCATGCGCACCATCGCCGCATGCATGGTCCTGATCGCGCTGGCGTTGTCGTCGCCCCGCAGGAAGCCGAGCAGCCCGCGCTCGAACTCGCGACGCGCCGAAGCGGCGATCATGCCGATGTCGTCGCCGTCGGCGGCATCGCCCTGCGCCAGGATGGCGGCCGGCGGCTGGATCGACAGGTCGGGGAAATAGAGGTCGGCAGGATCGATGCGCTCGGCGTTGCGCAGCAGCAGCAGCGCCCGATAGAAGCTGAACAGCACCACCGGCGGCAGCGTCGAGCCGGCCTGCAGGTCTTCGAGGTATTCCGCCACCGCGGCCAGGGCACGCTTGAGCGCCAGGACCGCGTCGTTGTCGATCGCCAGCTCTTCACGCTCGCCGCGCTCGATGATCGATTCGGTTTCCTGCGTCAGGACCAGCACGCCGGCGACATCGGCCACCTGCAGCGCACCGTGCGCCTGGTGCAGGTGGATGCGCGCGTTCTTCAGGTGGCCGGTGGACCCGGCTTCCGCACTTAGATGCTGATCGAGTTCGGTGGCTGCGCGCGCGAGCGACTCCCGGATCTCCGGGATGCACCACGACAACGCGACGATGTCGACGCCCTGCTGACCGTTCATTTATTCGACCCTGAAACGCGACACCGAGTTCTTCAGCTCGCCGGCAAGCTCGGAGAGCTGCAGGATCGAGCCGGCAGTCT
>JAEZQX010000324.1 GCA_023441105.1 Pseudomonadota bacterium
CCACGAAGGCGGTGCCGGCGAAATCCCAGCCGGCCGGGCCTGCCGCGCCGGCAGCGCGGCCGGTGCCGATTCCCCAGGGCTGCGCCGACCTGACGGGGGTGCAGCGCCAGATCTGCGTCGAGTGCGACGGCGTCGCCCTGCACAAGCGGGTGGTCTGCCAGCAGCGGGTCTTCTGGACGACCTGCAAGGGCAAGCGGTTGTTCGAGGATGCCTACTGCCAGTCGTTGCAGGAAACCGGCCGGCCTCCGGGGGAGGGCGGCTGACGGCGCCCGGCCCGCCAGCCCGTCAGCGGCGCCCCCGGCCGCGGCGTTTACTCGGGCGCGCCTGGCTCAGCGGGTCAGGTCGCGCATGGCGCGCTCCAGGCCGGCGAGGGTCACCGGATACATCCGATTGGCCAGCAACTGCCGGATCACGGAGATCGACTGGCGATACTCCCAGACGCCCTCGGGCTCCGGATTAAGCCAGGCGAACCGGGGGAAGTGCTCCGCCAGGCGCTGCAGCCAGACCGCGCCCGGCTCCTCGTTGTTGTACTCCACCGAGCCGCCCGGCTGCAGGATCTCGTAGGGGCTCATGGTGGCGTCGCCGACCAGGACCAGGCGATAGTCGCTGTTGAACTTGCGCAGCAGGTCCCAGGTCATCAGCCGCTCGGCATGGCGGCGACGATTGTTCTTCCACACGAAGTCGTAGACGCAATTGTGGAAGTAGTAGAACTCGAGATGCTTGAACTCGGACTTGGCCGCCGAAAACAGCTCCTCGGTGCGGGTGATGTGATCGTCCATCGTGCCGCCGACGTCGAGCAGCATCAGGACCTTGATCGTGTTGTGGCGCTCCGGGCGCAGGCGGATGTCGAGGTAGCCGGCGTTGCGCGCCGTGGAGGCGATGGTGTTGTCGAGGTCCAGCTCGTCCTCGGCGCCGTCCCGCGCGAAGCGCCGCAGCCGGCGCAGCGCGACCTTGATGTTGCGCGTGCCGAGCTCGACCTCGTCGTCATAGTCGCGGTAGGCCCGCTGCTCCCACACCTTCACCGCCGTCCGGTTGCCGGCCGATGGCCCGCCGATCCGGACGCCGGCCGGATTGTAGCCACCGTTGCCGAACGGCGAGGTCCCGTTGGTACCGATCCACTTGCTGCCGCCTTCGTGGCGCCCCTTCTGTTCCTCGAGCAGCTGGCGCAGCCGCTCCATCAGCTTGTCCAGGCCGCCCATCGCTTCCATCGCCGCCTTCTCCTCGGCGGTGAATTCGCGCTGGAACTGGCGCTTGAGCCAATCCAGCGGCAGGTCGAGCTCGATGCCGGGAAGCGACTGCACGCCCTTGAAGTAGGCGCCGAAGGCGCGGTCGAACTTGTCGAAATTGCGCTCGTCCTTGACCAGCGAGGCGCGCGACAGGTGGTAGAAGTCGTCGATGGATGGGCCGATCACGCCCTTGGAGACGGCCTCGAGCAGCATCAGGTATTCCTTCACCGACACCGGCAGCCTGGCCGCGCGCAGGTGCAGGAAGAAGTCGATCAGCATGTCGCTTGGCCCGTGGCTCTGCCCATGAGGTTGATTCTATTGCGCCGGCGGCCTACTTGGGCGCCATGCCCCCGCCGCCGGGCGCCACGGTGACCGGCGGTACCCACGGGCATTCGGGTTCGAACTTGCCGGACAGCAACTCGTTGCGGTACTGCTCGAACGAGCGCGGCTGCACGTCGCTGAACGACTCGAGGCGGTAGATCCCCCAGCCGTGGGTGCCCTTGACCGGACGCGGGAAGGTCTGGCCGCGCTTCAGCGCATCGAGCATTTCCAGCGTCGCCTTGGCCCAGCGGCAGCCGGCGTGGGTGCCGAGGTCGCCGCCCTTGGCGGCGCTTTCCGGATGCGTCGAATGCTCGCGCGCCAGACTCTCGAAGCGGGCGCCGCTGCGGATCCTGGCGATCAGGTCGCGCGCCTTCTCCTCGGTCGCCACGCGGATGTAGTGCACATGATAGAGGCGCATGCCGTCGAGGCTCGCGCGATAGGCCTCGTATTCTCGGCGCAGTGTCTGGTCGTCGATGATCGGGCGGGCGGGCGGGCCAGGTGCCGCAGTCCCGGCAGGCGACGAGTCCTGAGCGGCCGGTGCGGTTCGCACCGGCGGCGGCGGGACTTGCGCGACGGCCGGGCCCGGCGACAGCAGCGCCAGGGCCATGGCCATGGCCAGCATCGAGCAACCGGCTGCGCCCGCCACGGCGATTCAGTCGCGCGACAGCCGGAAGGCCAGGTTGCTGCGCACCGCCGGCCATTCGGTCGCCAGGATGCTGTAGACGCAGGTGTCGCGCAGGCTGCCGTCCGGCATGACCTGGTGGCTGCGCAGGACGCCGTCGAGCTTGGCGCCGAGGCGCTCGATCGCGCGGCGGCTCTGCTGGTTCATGAAGTGCGTACGCAGCTCGACGCCGAGGCAGCCGAGGGATTCAAAGGCATGCGTCAGCAGCAGCAGCTTGGACTCGGTGTTGATCGGCGTGCGCTGCACGCTCGACGAATAGAAGGTGTGCCCGATCTCGAGCCGGCGGTTCTCGGCGGCGACGTTGAAGTAGCGGCTTGCACCGACCAGCCGTCCGTCCCGCGCCCGCCGGATCACGAACGGCATGGCGCCGGCCTCGGCGCGCTGCTTCAGGGCGGTGGCGATCCAGCCATCGGCCGCCTGCGGCGCGGGGACGCTGGTGTACCAGAGCTTCCAGAGCTCGCCGTCGGTGGCGGCGGCGACGATCTCGTCGCGGTGGGCCGCCTGCAGCGGCTCGATCAGGACGTGTGCGCCCTGCAGCGTGACCGGTTCGATCCAGCGTGCCATTCGCGATCCTCGATGAAGATGCCTGCCGGAGGCGGCGTCGTGCTCAGCGGTTGTGGCGCGCCATGAAGACCAGCCGCTCGAACAGGTGGATGTCCTGCTCGTTCTTCAGCAGGGCGCCGTGCAGCGGCGGGATCACCGTCTTGTCGTCGCGCGAGCGCAGCGCCTCGGCGGGGATGTCCTCTGCCACCAGCAGCTTCAGCCAATCGAGGAGCTCCGAGGTCGATGGCTTCTTCTTCAGCCCGGGCAACTCGCGGATCTGGTAGAAGCTGTCCAGGGCCTCCTTGAGCAGCTGCTTCTTCAGCCCCGGGAAGTGGACGTCGACGATGGCCTGCATCGTCTCGCGGTCCGGGAACTTGATGTAGTGGAAGAAGCAGCGGCGCAGGAAGGCGTCGGGCAGCTCCTTCTCGTTGTTGGAGGTGATCATCACGATGGGCCGGTGCCGCGCGCGGACCGTCTGCCGGGTTTCGTAGACGTGGAACTCCATGCGATCGAGCTCGCGCAGCAGGTCGTTCGGGAACTCGATGTCCGCCTTGTCGATCTCGTCGATGAGCAGGACCATCGGCTGCTCCGACTCGAAGGCCTGCCACAGCACGCCCTTGACGATGTAGTTCTCGATGTTCTTGACCCGCTCGTCGCCGAGCTGCGAATCCCGCAGGCGCGACACCGCGTCGTATTCGTACAGACCCTGCTGGGCCTTGGTGGTCGACTTGACGTGCCACTGCAGCAGCGGCACGTCGATGGCCGCGGCCACCTCCTCGGCGAGCATCGTCTTGCCGGTACCCGGCTCGCCCTTGATGAGCAGCGGCCGTTGCAGCGTGATGGCCGCGTTGACGGCCAGCTTCAGGTCGTCGGTTGCAACATACGAGGAGGTGCCTTCGAACTTCATCGCGAACCTGGTCGGAATGGGTGGGTCAGTATACGAAAACCAGCCGGCCCGGTACAATCGAGAGTTTTGTAGTACGCAAGGTGCGGGAGGTCGTGAGCATGGGTCCCCGCCGTTCACGGAGAAGACATAGCAGATGAATGCGCGCAAGTTGCCGACGGTCGCCGGCACG
>JAEZQX010000325.1 GCA_023441105.1 Pseudomonadota bacterium
TGCGTGCAGCGCGGCGATGTCGAGTGGCCGGGCGATGCCGCCGTCGGTGACCGTCAGGCCGTGCGCCGGCTCGGCCTGCTCGGCGCGGCGCGCCGCGCGCTCCTGCGCCCGCTTCTCGCGATAGAGGACATAGGAGCGGGCCACGTCATGTTCGCCCGAGCGCATCAGCGCCAGCTCGACCTGGTCCTGGATGTCCTCGATATGGAAGGTGCCGCCGGCGGGCTTGTTGCGGATCAGCGCCGCGGTCGCCGCCTCGGTGAGTCGTTGCACCAGCTCGCGAACCCGCGCCGAGGCCGCGCCCTGCCCGCCATTGACGGCCAGGAACGCCTTGGTCATCGCGATCGAGATCTTCTCCGGCTGGAATTCGACCACCGCGCCGTTGCGGCGGATGACCTTGAAATCCTCGAAGCGATGTTCGGCCGACGTGCCGGCCTCGTGGGCGACGGCTGCGATGCCTGCGCCGCGCGGCGACGACGATTCGCGCACGGACTCACCAATCCATTGCATTGTTTTGACCCTCTTGGTTGTTGTAGCCACCTGCCGGTGGCTCGTTCGGACGGCGGCGGCGCTGTCACTTCGCCACCGGTTGATTCGGATGGACCCGGCTACGCCCGGCCCATTGGACGGCGCAGCCGGCGCGCGCTGCGCCCGCTGCCCGGCTGGTTGCGGCGACCCGGTTTCCTGTCGGCTTTTCTCATGGCTCTGACCCCCCTGCCTCCTGATGAAGCGTCCCGAAATGACGATCCTCGGGCGTTCTTCGACAGCCCCGCGACAGCCTCCGCGATCGGACAGGACACTACAGGTAGCGTCCTGATCCCGATTCGACGACTAATTCTAGTGCGCGACCCAAGGTACCGCAAGCGCCGATCGCGTTCCCGGGAAGGCGCGGTCGGCCGGTCGCCCGCCAAGGCGCGCCGCTTCTGCAATCCCGGTTCGAGTCGGCGTCCGGACGCGGTTCGCGGGCGGTTTGGCCGCCTGAGCCGCGTGCTTTCGCACTCGCGGCGCCGCCATCGAGCATCGACGCGGGACAGCGCTCAGAACGGCCGCGCGATGCCTGCCAGATGGAGATCCGGCTCGAGTCTTCGCCAATCGAAAAGCGGGCCGGGATCGTCCTTGCGGCCGGGGGCGATGTCGCTGTGGCCGGCGATGAAGCGCAGCGGATAGCGGCTGCGCAGCGCGCCGACCAATTGCCGAAGGCGGCGATACTGGGTGTCGGTGAACGGCCGCGCGCTGCTGCCCTCGAGCTCGACGCCGATCGAGAAGTCATTGCAGCGTTCGCGCTCGAGCAACCGCGAGGCGCCGGCATGCCACGCGCGCTGTTCGCAGCTCACGAACTGCAGCAACTCGCCGCGCCGGCGCAGCAGGAAATGCGCCGACACGTGCACGTCGCGCAGCCGCTCGAAATAGGGATGCGCCCGGATGTCGAGGCGGTTGGTGAACAGCCGCTCGATCGCGTCGCCGATGAAATGCTCCGGCGGCAGGCTGATGTGGTGGATCACTAGGGTGTCGATCACCGTCGCCGCCGGCCGGGCATCGCAATTGGGACTCTGCACCTGGCGCGCGCCGGCAAGCCAGCCGGCGTCATCGACCCGCATCACATCTCCAGGCGTTGCATGCGGTAGCGCAGCGCGCGGAACGTGATCCCCAGCAGCCTGGCGGCGGCCGTGCGGTTCTGGCCGGTCTTCTCCAGCGCCTTGCGGATCGCCTCGCGTTCGAGCTGGTCCAGGTAGTCGGGCAGCGAGCGCGGCACGCCGTCGTCATCGAGCAGCTCGGCCGGCGTTGCGGTGGCCGGCATCGCCGCCGCCGGCGTATCCGGCGTCGCCTCGGCCGGCGGGCGTTCGCTCTCGCTGTCGTCGGTGACGATCGGCCGCAGGCCGAGGTTCTCGACGTTGATCACCTTGCCGTCGGAGAATGCCAGCGCCCTTTCCAGGATGTTTTCGAGCTCGCGGACGTTGCCCGGGAAGCGGTAGCTCTGCAGGTAGCGCAGCGTCACCGACGCCAGCCGCGGCGCCGCCGGCAGCTGGGCGCGCTCGGCGAGGCGCAGGAGGATCGCCTGTGCCAGCACCTCGATGTCCTCGAGCCGCTCGCGCAGCGGCGGCATCAGCAGCTCGATGACGTTGAGCCGGTAGAACAGGTCCTGCCGGAAGCGGCCCTGCTCGACGCAGCGCGCCAGGTCCTGATGGGTGGCGCTGATGATCCTGACATCGACCGGCTCCTCGGTCACGGCCCCGACCTTGCGGATGCGTTTCTCCTGGATGGCGCGCAGCAGCTTGACCTGCATCGCGAGCGGCAGGTCGGCCACCTCGTCGAGGAACAGGGTGCCGCCGTTGGCGGCCATGAAGAAGCCGGTGCGGTCGCTGTCGGCGCCGGTGAAGGCGCCTTTGCGATAGCCGAAGAACTCCGACTCCATCAGGTTCTCGGGAATCGCGCCGCAGTTGACCGCGATGAAAGGCCCCTGCGGTCGCGCACCCATCTGGTGGATCAGCCGCGCCGCCAGCTCCTTGCCGGAACCGGATTCGCCGGTGATCGCCACCGGTGCCATGCTGCGGGCCATGCGGGCAATGCTCGAGCGCACCGCCTCCACCGCCGGCGACATGCCGAGCAGCAGCCCGGCGCCATCGCTGCCCGGGACCTTCTTCGCGGTCGCCACCTGAGCCGTGCCGGCGGCAGTCGGCGTCGGCAGCTGCAGCGCCGCCCGCACCAGCGCGCGCAGCGCGTCGAGCCCCACCGGCTTGGCGAGGTAGTCGAAGGCGCCGGCCTTCAGCGCTGCCACCGCATTCTCGGCACTACCGTAGGCGGTGATGACCGCCACCGGGGTGTCGGGGCTGCGCGAGGTGATCAGGCTGACCAGCTCCAGGCCGTTGCCGTCCGGCAGGCGCATGTCGGTGAGGCACAGCGCATACTTCTGCTCCATCACCAGCCGGCGCGCCTGCGTCAGGTCGGCGGCCACGTCCACGTCAAGCCCCATGCCGACCAGCGTCAGCTCCATCAGCTCGCGCAGGTTCTCCTCGTCGTCGACCACCAGCACGCGCGCCACCCGCGCCCCCCGGGACAGCGACCTCGCGCCGTCCGGCCGTGCCGCGTCCGGCCTCACGCCGTCTGCTTCCGCTGCCATTGCGTCTCTCGTGGTAGGGGACCCTGGCCGCTGGCGCCGCTCGCCCGCGCATCGCCCGGGCGGCCGGCGGCCAACGCCGGATCGATGACGAAGCCGCCGCGGTGGCGCTCGCCCGCGCGCGTCTCGTAGCGCAAGCCGGCACCGTTGGCGGCGCACAGTTCGCGCGCCATGTGCAGGCCGAGGCCGGTGCCGCGGCTTTCGGTGGTGAAGAACGGCTCGAAGAGATGGCGCCGCACGGCCGGATCGATGCCCGGGCCATCGTCGAGCACCCGCAGGACCACGCGCCCGTCGCCCGCCGGCTGCCAGCGCAACACGATCGCGCCGGGGGTGTCGCTGGCATAGCGCAGGGCGTTGCCGAGCAGGTTGACCAGCACCTGGCGCAGGTGGGTGGGATCGAACAGCAGCGCCTCGCCACTCTGCAGGTCGACGGCGATGCGTTCCCAGCTGGTATCGACCTGCGCGACGAACTCTGGCAGGAAGGCGTTGAGGAACTGCCCCAGGTGCACCGGCTCGCGCGCCGCCGAACGCCGTGCGATCGACAGCACGTTCTCGACGATCCGGTCGATGCGCAGCGAGTTCGACTCGATGATCGCGGTCATGCGCCGCAGCGGGCCCTCCGGCACCTGCTCGCCGAGCAGGTTGCCGGCGTGGCGGATGGCACCGAGCGGGTTGCGGATCTCATGCGCGATCGATGCCGACAGCCGCCCCATGGCGGCAAGCTTCAGCTCCTGGGCCCGCTCCTCCAGGTGCGCGAGGTCCTCGAGCAGCACCACCCGGTCGACCGGCAGGCTGCCGCCGGCGAGCGCCTCGTAGGCCGGATCCAGCGCCGCCAGGTCGCCGGCGGCGGCAGGCTCGGCGGCGGATGCCTGCGGCAAGCCCGCACCCGCGCCGTTGCCGGTGAGCACGCGGGCGCGGATCTGGCTTCTGCGTCCGCCCGCCGCGCCCCCCGGGAGGTCGG
>JAEZQX010000445.1 GCA_023441105.1 Pseudomonadota bacterium
TCTTTTGCTCAACCCCACCGGCGCCCCGCGGGGCCCCCCCCCCCCCGGCCGTGCAGGTATTGGAACAAGGTGTCGTCGGGCGCGACGATTGCGCCGCGTGCGGCAGCCTCGACGCTCATGTTGCACAAGGTCAGCCGCCCTTCGATGCCCAGCGCCGCGATGCCTTCGCCGGTGTACTCGATGACATGGCCGCTGGCCCCGTCGGCGCCGATGCGCCTGATCAGCGCAAGGACCAGGTCCTTTGCCGTCACGCCGCTTCCGAGGCGGCCGCGGACCTCGACCCGCATCGTTCGCATCGGCGTATAGACCAGCGTCTGGGTGGCGAGCAGGTGCTCGATCTCGCTGCTGCCGATGCCGAAACCCAGGGCTCCCATGGCGCCGTGGGTCGTGGTGTGGCTATCTCCCGCGGCCATCACCATGCCGGGAAGCACCAGTCCTTGCTCGCTGGCCACCACATGCTCGATACCCTGGCGCGCATCCAGCATGTCGAAGAGCTCGATGCCATGCCTGGCGCAGTTCTCCCCCAGGGTGCGGACCTGCCGCGCGCGATCCGCGTCGGCGATGATCATCGTGCGCGAGTTGCGCTCCGGCGTGGTCGGATTGACGTGATCGACCACTGCCACCGTCGCGGATGGCCGCCGCACCGTCCGCCCGGCGGCATGGAGAGCGGCGAAGGCCTGGGGGCTGGTGTATTCGTTGAGAATCTGGCGATCGACGTACAGCAACACCTGGCCCGCGTCACCGACCGGCCGGACGACGTGATCGTCGACGATGCGCCGATAGAGCGTGCGCGGCGTCTTCATCCTGCCGTGCGCGGGGTTGCGGCATAGGCGGCCGTTGCCGCGACGGCGTCCTCGACGTCGATGTCGCTCTCGCGCATGCCGGCCGGCAGCACGATGACGCCGTCCTCGTCAGCCACCAGCCGCTGCCCCGGGTTGAACGTGATGCCGCCGAAGCGGACCGGTACGTCCACCTCTCCGGCACCGCTGCGTTCGCCGCGGCGCGGGACAGTGCCCAGGGCCTTGACGCCGATGTCCATGGCGTCGATCTCCACCGCGTCGCGGATCGCTCCGTTGATCACCAGCCCTGCCCAGCCGTTGCGCTGCGCCATGCCGGCCATCACGTCACCGAACAGGGCACGGGCCAGGGAGCCGCCGCCGTCGATGACCAGGACCTGGTCGCGGCCGGACTGGCCGACCACGTCCCGCATCAGCGCGATGTCCTCATGACAGCGGATGGTGCGGATGGTGCCGGAGAACGATCGCCGGCGGCCGAACCCGCGGAAAGGCAGGGCACAGGCCAGCGCTCCGTCGCAGGCGTCGCACAGGTCCGATGTCTTGGCGGTCATCGGCGGTCCCTTACTCGATGCGGACATTGGCGGCCTTGACCAGCTCTGCCCATGAGGCCGTGTCCTTGGCCAGGAAGGCGGCGAACTCGTCGGCCGGTCCGGCGACGATCTCTCCGCCCTGCGACGCGATCTTCTCGACGACTTCCGGCAGCTTGAGGACCGCGCGGATTTCCGTGTTGAGCTTCTGCGTGATCTCCGGCGGCAGCTTCGCCGGGCCCATCACCGAGAACCACTGCAGCATCTCGGCATTCGGCACACCGGCCTCGGCCAGTGTCGGCACCTGCGGCAGCAGCGGCGAGCGCTTGTCGCTGGTGATGCCCAGCACCCGCAGCTGCCCCGCTTCCGCCCGCTTCAGCACATTCGGCGGGCTTTCGAAGTTCAGGTCGATCTGGCCGGCCAGCAGGTCTACCATCGCCGCCGAGCTGCCCTTGTAGGGGACGTGGGTCATCTTGGTCCCGGTGGCCAGCATGAAGCGCTCGGCCGCCAGGTGCTGCGAGCTGCCATGCCCGGACGAGCCGAAGGTGAGCCCCTGCGGCTTGCTCTTGGCGAGTTCGACGAAACTCTTCACGTCGGTTGCCGGCACGGCGGGATTGATCGTCAGCAGCAGCGGGGTGGTGGCCACGCGGACGATCGGCGTGAAGTCCTTGATCACGTCATACGGCAGCTTCGGATACAGTGCCGGCGCTACCGAGTTGGAATTGCTGTGTCCCAGCAGCAGCGTGTAGCCGTCCGGGTTGGCCTTGGCCACGATGTCTGCGCCGATGGTGCCCGCCGCCCCGGCCTTGTTCTCGACCACCACCGTCTGGCCCAGGCGCTCGCCCAGCTTCTCGCCGATCAACCGCGCCAACACGTCGGTGAAGCCGCCGGGCGCGAACCCCACGACCATGCGGATGGGCCGCTCGGGCCAGCTCTGAGCGGCAGCCGGTCCGGCTACGGCCAGTGCGAGCAGCGCGGCGACGACGCGACGACGAGAGGGTAACGGCGCTGGCATGTTGTCTCCTGGATGGAATGATCGGAGCCGCGATTGTGGGCGACAAGCACCTGACAGAGAAGCAACGGTTTGCAGGCGGCCCATCGCCGTTGGCGATGGCTCGACACCCCTGGCGGGCGCGCTGCAGAGGTGATTGGGGGCCCGGCCTCGCCCTCAGTCCTTGGCAATCGACTGCAGGTGCTCGACGAGGCGGCGCGCCGCCGGTGGCAGGCCGTCGAGGCTCCTGATCGCCAGTCGCAGCTCACGCCTGGACCAGTCGTCCTTCAAGGCGACCTCGCGCACACCCAGGGCCGGCGAGTAGAGGCGGGTCACCCCGACCGGCGCCACGCCCAGGCCGAAGCCCTGGGACACCATCAGGCACAGCGCATCGAAGCCGGTCACCTGGATCCGGACATGCAAGGGACGCCCAAGCCGCGACGCTTGCGACGACAGCAGCAGATTGATCGCGCTGCCGGTGCGCAAGCCGACGAACGGCTCGGCCAGGACGTCCTCGAAGGCGACCTGCTTGCGCTTGGCGAGCCGGTGCTGCTGACCGACCACCAGGCACAGCCGGTCGCGCCGATACGGCAGCGACTGGACGGAGTCCACGTGATCGAAGGCCGTGAACACGCCGATGTCGGCCGCATTCTCGGCAACCGCGCGGACCGTCGCGGCACTGTTGCTCTCCTCCAGCACGATGCCCACCTTCGGATGGGCCCGGGCGAAGCTGCCGAGGTCCTGGGGCAGGAACTGCGTGATCGACGAGATGTTGGCGAAGATGCGAACCTGCCCGCGCAGTCCGTGCGCGAAATCACGCAACTGGAAGGGGACGTCGTCGAGAAAGTGCAGCGCCCGGCGCGCGAGGCCCAGCAGGGCCAATCCGGCCGCCGTCGCCTCGATGCCCCTGGCATGTCGCCGCAGCAGGGGCGTTCCCAGGTGCTGCTCCAGATCCGCCATCCGCCGGCTGATGGCGGCGGCCGCGATATGCTCGCGCTCGGCGGCGGAGGCGATCGAGCCCAGCTCGATCACCGCGATGAACAACCTCAGGGACACAGGATCGAGCTTCATGGGCGGATGGATCATCGCATCTCGCCGCGGTCCGCTCAACCGCCGCCCGCTGCCGGCGCCTCACCCGATCACCTGAACACGATCGTGACCCGTCTGTTCTGTTGCCGACCTTCGGGATCGTCGCTGCCGTCGGGCCGCTTGTTGGGGGCGACCGGATCGCGGGCACCGCGCCCTGCCGTGCCAATGGGCGGAGACTTGATGCCTTCCTTGGCGACCAGCCAGTTCTTGACGGCCTGCGCGCGCCGCTCCGACAGCCGCTGGTTGTAGGCGTCCTGGCCAATTGCATCGGTATGGCCGGTGATGGCGATCGAGCGGCGCGGCTTCTGCAGCAGCAGCGCCGCGACCTCGCGCAGCGCCTCCCGTGCCTCGGGACGCAACTCCGCCTTGTCGAAGTCGAACAGCACGTCGGCGGGGAGATCGACTTCGACCGCGTCGGCCTTCTGCATCTGGACAAGGCTGCTGGGGAAGGAGAGTTGCGCCTCCGCGAACGGAATCGCGGAGGTCGCGAAGGTCACGGAGGCGGCCGGAAACTCCAGCGGCTGGCTGGGCACCCGCAGCTCCGAGATTCTCGGCTCGGCGGCATCCGCCCATGCTGCCCAACCCGCCCAGACCAATGCTGCCGCCATCAGACCTCGCGCAAGGCGAGGCATGGCGCATCGAAGCCGGGCAAGCCACATCGCGGTCAATCAGTGACCGGGATGCCAGTCACCAGCTCGAACTGCTCGTAGAACTTGACCGCGAGGGACTTGGTTGCCGACGGCGGGGCCGCGAAGGTCGCCCAGCACGGGGTCCGCTCATCCGGCTTGGAGACACACCGGGTGCTGTACAGGCCGGGCTCGTACTGACGGCGACCGGCAAGGTCGACCAGGCGGGCATTGCCGGGCGTCATCGAGAAGTCTCCCGAGCCGTCGTTGACGATCTGCCAGCGCAAGGTGACCAGGTTGCCCTCGATCCGTTTCAGCGACAGCACCTCCACGCGGATCTTGCCGTCCGGTGTCGTCGCCTGGCCGAGCGGCTTATCCTGCGCTTCCGCCGCCAGCCCGATGCCTGCACAGGCCGCTGCCACCAGCACTGCGGCCCGGCGTCTGGCGGCCCTGCCGCGGTCACGAGGATCGCAAGCCGTACGCGGCACATGCTGTTCAAGTTCAGATCGCATGGCACCCTCCTTCGATGCTGCCACTGCACTGCCGGTTGGCAAGCTCGATCGCTCTTGAGATGCCGGCAGCAGCGCCAACCTGGGCAGCCTCGGGCTCGGCACTGATCCTCCTTGCCATCGGGCCGCTCGATACATTAGCCTCGCCATGTTCCGGCGCCAAGCGCTTGAGCGATGACGAACATCGAGGAGACAAAATGACACATCTCGCACCCCCTCGGCTCACCCGATACATCACCGCAGTCATTGCCCTATCGGGAGCAGCCTGCCTTCTGGCGCAGCCCCTTCCGACTGCCTCACCCGAATCGGTTGGCATGTCCCCCGAACGGCTCGAGCGGATCACCGCGACCTTCACCAAGGAGGTCGACGACAAGAAGCTGCCCGGTGCAGTCGTGATGGTTGCCCGCCATGGCAAGCTGGTCTACGCCAAGGCCTTCGGCAGCCTCAACAATGCGGCTGGCGCACCCATGCAGGAAAACTCGATCTTCCGCATCTATTCGATGACCAAGCCGCTGGTCTCGACGGCGCTCATGATGCTGGTGGAAGACGGGCGGGTGCAGCTGACCGATCCGGTTTCCAAATTCCTCCCGTCGTTCAAGAATCCGATGGTCAGCGTCGCCACTTTCGACCCGGTGCTGAATGGGGCCACCTTCAAGCTGGCGCCGGCGAATCGCGAGCCGACCATCCAGGACCTGCTGCGCCATACCGCGGGCCTCGCCTATGGCGAGCTGACCAAGAACACGCTGGTCCGTGACGCCTACATCAAGGCTGGCGTCTACAAGCCGGATCTCGACTTCGACTCGCGCGAGCTGCCGGGCCCCGAGATGGCGGAGCGGGTGGGCAAGGCGCCGCTCGCCCACCAGCCGGGAACGAACTGGGAGTACAGCGTCGCAGTGGATGTACAGGGTCGGGTGGTGGAAGCGATTACCGGCCAACGTCTTGGCGATTTCATGAAGGAGCGGATGTTCACGCCATTAAAGATGAAGGACACCGGCTTCTTCGTGGCAACGCACGAGATGTCCAGGGTTGCCGAGCCGTTCGCCAAGGACCCTGCCACCGGAGCCGCCAACAAGCTGATCGACGTCAGCAGCCAACCGGGCAACGACTCGGGCGGCGCCGGCGGCGTCAGCACCGCCGGCGACTACCTCCGCTACTGCCAGGCGATGCTCAACGGCGGCCAGCTCGACGGCGCGCGCATCCTGTCTCGCTCGACTGTCAAGCTGATGACGTCCGATCACCTCGGCAACACCATCAACACCGCCTTCAATCCGGGCATGCTGCTGATGGGAGTGCCGGGCTACACCTTCGGGCTGGGCTTCATGGTGCGGCAGGGCGACGGCATCGCGCCGGTCCACGGATCGCAGGGAGAGTTCATGTGGGCCGGCTACGCCGGCACCTTCTTCTGGGCTGATCCCAAGGAGCAGGTCTGCAGCGTCTACATGACCCAGGCACCGAGTCCGGTGCGTGCTGCCTACCGCCGCCTGATCAAGGGGCTGGTTGCGCAGGCGATCGCGGACTGAAGCGCCTAGATCATCTGCAAGCGCCCGGGAACCCGGGTCCTGATCCGGTACAGTGACGTCGACGCCGTGATGTAGAGACTGCAGCCGTCGGCGTCGCCCCAGGCGAAGTTGGCCGTGTACTCCGGCACCCTGATCACACCGAGGCATCGCGCCTGAGGACTGAAGACGTGGATACCGCCAGGACCGCAACAATAGACGTTGCCCTGGCTGTCGATCTTCATGCCGTCGGGCGCGCCGGCGCCCTCCCCCACGGTCTCCGCCCATACGTCGCCGCCGCTGGCCGATCCATCCGCCTTCAGCTCGAACAACCGGATGTGGGCGCGCTCCGTGTCGTTGACGAAGAGCCGCTTGCCATCGAGCGAGAAGCACAGGCCATTGGGCTGGCCGAAGTCGCCCGCCAGCAGCGACAACTGGTGCGCCCCGCCGCCGCCCGCGTCGGGGAGCAACCGGTAGACACCGCGGAAGTCCAGCTGTGCCGGACGCGGACGGCCGTAGAACTCCGACCGGCCGTAGGTCGGATCCGTGAAGTAGATGGCCCCGGCCCCGTCGACGACGACGTCGTTCGGGCTGTTCAGCTCCCTGCCCTGCCAGTGCGAGGCAAGCGTGGTGATACGGCCGTCGGCCTCGGTGCGCGTCAGGCTGCTGGAGGAATGCTCGCAGGCGATCAGCCGGCCGTACAGGTCCCAGGCCAAGCCATTGGACTGGTTGCAGGGCTTGCGATACGTCGTGACGCCGTCGCGCCGGCTCCAGCGCCGCAGGTGATCGCCTGGCATGTCCGAGAACAGGAGATACTGCTCGCGGCTGTGCCACAGCGGCCCTTCGGTGAACAGGAAGCCGGTGGCGAGCTTGTCGAAGACAACCTCATCGCCGACGACCTCGCGAAATCGCGGATCGCGAATCTCGACGCTCATCTTCGTCCCCTCATTTCTTCTTCATCTGACTTACCCGCGTGGGACCGACGTACCAGTCGTCGCGCGACACATCCTCGAAGACCACCCAGATGGATTCCCGCGGAATCTCGGTGACTTCGTTGATGGCCTCGACCACGCGCCGGGCGATCTCGTCCTTGCGCTCGCGCGAGTGTCCTTCGTTGATGCGGATGTTCACGAACGGCATGGTGGGTCTCCTGGTTGGTCATCGAACAGAACGGCGGAATCGAAAGATCGGTCGGTTGCGGATCACGGCAGCCGGCTCGGAAACGGCCGCGGTGCACGGGGCTACAGCGCCAGCAGCGAGTTGCGCAGCGCTTCGTCGCGGCGCAGCTCCTCGGCAGGGCCGCTATGGCGGACGCTGCCCTTCTCGAGCACATACACCCGGTCGGCGAGCGCGAGCGAGAAGTCGACGCCCTGCTCGGCCAGGAGGATCGTCAGCCCCTCATCGCGCAGCAGCCGCACCTGCTCCAGCAGATGCTCGACCACCAGGGGCGCCAGGCCTTCCGACGGCTCGTCGAGCAGCAGCAACTCCGGATTGCCCATCAGGGTGCGGGCGATGGTGAGCATCTGCTGCTCGCCGCCCGAGAGGTTGCCGCCCCGGCGATCGGCCAGCTCTCGCAGCTTCGGAAACAGCTCGCAAACCGACTCGAAGTGCCAGCGTCCCGGCCGCGCCGCGGCGCGCTGCGCCACCTCCAGGTTCTCCCAGACGGTCAGGTCGGCGAAGATGCGGCGATCCTCGGGCACGAAGCCGACGCCGGATCGCGCGGCGCGGTTCGGCGCCCATCCGGTCACTTCGCGTCCCTGCCACGACACGGTGCCGCCGGCGGGCGGCGTGAGCCCCATGATCGCGCGCATCGTGGTCGTCTTGCCGACGCCGTTCCGTCCCAGCAGGCAGACGCACTCGCCGCGCGCGACCTGCAGCGATACGCCGAAGAGCACCCGTGACAGGCCGTAGGCCGCATGCAGCTCGCGTACGTCGAGCAGGGCATCCGACGCCACGGCGGCGCGATCAGCGGCCAGCACGCCGTCCCGATCGCCGGTGGCTGCCGTACTCATCGGCCTGCCCCGAGGTAGACCCGCCGGACCTCCGGATCCTCCCGCACCTGTGCCGGCGTGCCCTCGGCGATCAGGCGGCCCTGGTGCAGTACCGCGACTCGCTGCGCGATCGAGAACACCACCTCCATGTCGTGCTCCGTGAACAGCAGCGACAGCCCGCGCTCGGCGGCGATCCGCTCGAGCAGGTCGATCGCCTCGCGGGTCTCGCGCGCCGACATGCCCGCGGTCGGTTCATCGAGCAACAGCAGCCTCGGCTGGCTCGCCAGGGCGATGCCGAGCTCGATCTGCTTCTGCGCCCCGTAGGACAACTCGCCGCTGATCGCTGCCGCTTGCCCGTCGAGGCCGATCGACTCCAGCAACGCCATCGTCTCGTCGCGGAACAGATCGGCCGACCGTCCCCACAGTCGATGACCCTTGCCACGGTCGGCGATCATCGCCGCTTGCACGTTCTGGAACACGGTCAGCTTCGGAAAGATGTTGATCCGCTGGAACGAGCGCCCGATCCCCATGCGGCAGATCCGGTGCGGTTGTGCGCCGGTGATGGCGCGCCCTTCGAAATGCACCTCGCCCTGGTCCGGGACGATATGGCCGGTCACGAGGTTGAAGAACGTCGACTTGCCAGCTCCGTTGGGGCCGATGATGGCGACGATCTCGCGCGGTGACAGCGACAGGCTGACGCCGCCGATCGCGGTGAAGCCGCCGAAGCTCTTGCGCAGGTTGCGCACGGTCAGCATTCCCGCAGGTCCGGCCGGCCCGGCAACCAAGGGGGCGGCGGCTCCCGGCGTGGCAGTGGCTGCCGTCTTGACCTCGGGTATCGCCGTCATGCTAGCCGCGCAGGCGCGCCCATGCCGAGGCCAGCGTGCCGGCGATTCCGCCGGGAAACACGAACAGCAGGATGATCAGCGTGGTGCCGAGGACGAAAGGCCAGAACTGGGTGTAGGCGCTGATCTGCTGGTTGAGCAGGATCAGCGCGCCGGCGCCGATGGCCGGTCCCCAGAAGTGGCCCATGCCGCCGAGGATCACCATGATGAGGACCTCCGCCGACTTGGACCAGTAGGCGAAGTCGGGGAAGACGCCACGGTTGAACAGGCCGAACAAGGCGCCGGCAACGCCGGCGAAAGCCCCGGCGAGAACGAAGGCGCCAAGCTCGTAGCGCCGCACGTCGAGCCCGACGAAGCGGGCGCGTTCCGGATTCTCCCGGATCAGGCTCAGCATGCGACCGAACGGCGAATCGACGATCATCCGCAGCAGTGCAATGCACACGGCGACGATGCCCAGGGCCAGCAGGTAGTACTGCTCGCCGACTCGCAGGCTGCCGATGAATGGCAGCGCCTCCATCCACGAGAGGTCCGGATACGGCACGTCCGACATGCCCTGCTCGCCGCCGGTGACCGTGTTCCATTTGAAGCAGATTCCCCAAACGATCTGGGCGAAGGCCAGCGTGAGCATCGCGAAGTAGATCCGCGTGAGGCGCACGCAGAAGTAGCCGAATATCCCGGCAGCCGCTCCGGCGAGCACCGGCGCCGCGAGCAAGCCCACCGCGAAGGGCGCGCCGTGCGTCTTCATCAGGATCGCGCAGGTGTAGGCGCCGACGCCGAAGTAGGCCGCATGCCCGAACGACACCAGGCCGGTTTGGCCGAGCAGCAGGTTCAGGCTGGTGGCAAACAAGGCGAGGATGACGATGTCGGTGGCGAGAAAGGTGTAGAAGCGCGATCCCAGCCAGGGCACCGTCGCCAGCGCCAGCAGGACGATGGTCATCCACGGCATCCGACCGATCCACCCAGGTTGCGGCCTCGTGCTCATCGCATCACCGCTCGATCGGCTTGCCGAACAAGCCCCAGGGACGCACGACCAGGATCACCGCCATCAGCACGAAGGCCGCGAAGATCGAAAAGCGCGGGAAGACAAGGATGCCGAAGGCAAGCACCTGGCCATAGATCAGCGCGCCAAGGAAGGTTCCCCACAGCGAGCCAAGCCCACCGATCACCACCACGATGAACGCTTCGACGATGATCTCGACGTCCATGCCCGGCAGCAGGCTGCGCACCGGTGTCACCAGCGCGCCGCCCAGGCCGGCAAAGAAGGAACCCAGCGCGAACATGCCGGTGTACAGCCAACCGACATTGGCACCGAGCGCGGAGAGCATCTCGCGATCGAGCGCCGCCGCGCGCACGGTCCGGCCGAGGCCGGTGCGGTTCAGCAGCAGCCAGATGCCCAGCGCGATGGACGGTCCGAGCACCATGATGAAGACGGTGTAGAGCGGCACGTTGGTGCCGAGCACGCGGAAGGCGCCTTCCATGCTGGGCGGCCGGAACACCCCGAGCTGCTGCGTGCCCCAGGTGTACCTCACCACGTCGGAGATCACCAGCACCAGGGCGTAGGTGAAGAGCAACTGGTAGAGCTCCTCGCGGCGATACATGTGGCGCAGCAGCAGGCGCTCGATCAGGGCCCCCACCAGCGCAACCGCAAGCGCAGCGCCCAGGACCGCCAGCCAGAAGCTTTCGGTGCGGGGACCCAGCCACTGGACCAGCTGCCAAGCCAGGTAGGCCCCGAGCATGTAGAAGGAGCCATGGGCGAAGTTGAGCACGCGCAGCACGCCGAAGATCAGCGACAGGCCGGATGCGATCAGGAACAGGTACATGGCCGTGGACAGGCCACTGACGAACTGCCCGAACAGGAACGCTGGCTCGATCACCGGCTTCTCAGTCGTCGCCGCGCAGGCGCTCGCCGACACGCGCAGCCGACGCCGCCAGCATGCCTGTCCAGCCGCCGACGGCGTCGTCATGGAAGCGGCTCTTGGGCATGGCCACGCTGAGGGCCGCAACCACCCGGCCGGTGGAATCGGCAACCGGAACGGCGATGCAGCAAAGGTCGCTCGCGAGCTCCTCCTCATCCGTGGCGTAGCCTCGCCTGCGAACCACCTCCAGCGTCCGCAGCAACTCCGGCTTGCGGGTGATGGAGCGCGGCGTGCGCCGCTCGAGCGGCCCTGCCGCGAGCAGCGCGGCCAGCGCCTCGGGCGCGAGATGGGCGAGCAGGACCTTGCCGAGCGCGGAGCAATGGGCCGGGTCCTCGAAGTCGGCGCCCGGCGTCACGCTGACCGGCTGGCGGCTCCGGGCGCTGGCGACGCCGATCACCCGGCCGCGCCGGTAGACGCCCAGGTGGACCGTCTCGCCGATGGCATCGCGCAGCCGCTCCAACTCGGGGCCCGCGACCTGGACCAGCATCGCGCCGCCGCCGAACGCGCCCGACAACGCCAGCAGCCGCGGGCCGAGCACGTACTGCCGCAAGGCGGCATCCTGGTCGACGTAGCCACGCGAGGCCAGGGTGCGCAACAGGCGGTGGGCGGTGCTGACGTGGAAGTTGACCGCCCTCGCCACCTCCGACACCCCGACCGGACGACGCGCGCTCGCCAGGTACTCGAGGATGTCGAGCACCTTCTCGCCGCTCTTGATCCCGCCGGCGCCCGCGACCGCACCGCCGCGGCCGACCACCAGGGCGTTCTGCCGAGATGAGGACACGAGGCCCTCAGTCCATCATCGCCAGCGGATCCACATAGGTGACCTCGGACATCACCGTGAACGGATACTTGGGATCCTTCACCATCTTGCCCCAGAACTGACCACGATTGGCGTTGTGATCCTTGGCGCGGATCGTCTGCTTGCCCAGCGGTGTGTCGAAGCTGATGTCGAGCAGCGCCTTCGCCACCTTGTCCGAATCGACCGCCTTGGCCTTCTCGATGCCGGCAACCAGCGCCTGCATCGCCATGTAGCCGACGATCGGCCACGACGACGGATGCTCCTCGCTGGTGTACTTCTTGAGTCGCTCGATGAATTCCTTGTGCGACGGCGGCGCCTTGTCCCAGTGGAATACATCGTAGGAATTCGCCCAGATGCCCACGGGGTAGTCCGCGCCCATCGACTTCGCCGTTTCGATGGAGCCGGCCTCGCCCGCGCCGACGAAGCGGAACTTGAGCGCTTCGAAGTACTGCAGCGGCCGCGCCTGCTTGGCGAAGGTCAGGAAGCCACCGCCCCAAAGCGACGAGAACACCGCATCGGGCTTGCGCGACAGTTGCGCGTTGATGAACGGCGTGTAGTCCTGCTCGGTCAGCTTGGGCCACTGCTGGTCGACGATTTCGATGTCGGGCCGCAGCTTCCTGATGTGCTCGACGAAGGCCCTGGTGGCGTCCTGGCCGTAGGCATAGTCGTAGCTCATGGTGCCGACGCGCTTGACGTCCTGCCACTTGGCCATGACCTCGGCGGCGCTGCGGCCTTCGGTGGTCGTCGTGGAGGCCGTCCGGAACACGTACGGATGCAGGTTCTGCGGCGCGGTGAGCATGTCGGTCTTGGTGATCGGCGCGATGAACAGGATCTTGTTCTCACGCGCGATCGGCGACACTGCCGGCCCCTCCGCCGAGGTCAACGTGCCGACGAGAAAGTCGACGTTGTCCTTCAGGATCAGCTCGCGCGAGACGCGGACCGCTTCATTGGCGTCGCCCTTCGTATCCCGCACGATCAGCTGCAGCTTGCGCCCCAGCACGCCGCCCTTGGCATTGACCTCATCGACCAGCATCTGGGCACCCTTGACCGTCGGCTCGCCGAACAGCGCGCCGCCGCCCGACAGGATCATCGGGAAGCCGACCTTGATCGCGCCCTGGGCCGCGGCCGCAAGCGGCAGGCCCAATGCGACGGCAGCCGTCGCACACAGCAACAGCAAGCGAGCCAGGGGCGGATGGCAGAAGCTTGGGCGAGAGAGGAACTGGCGCGCGAGAGAATGGCGTCCTGACATGGTTCTCCTCCTGTTGTTGATCTCCCCGGTCCAGGTGATCCGCACAAGGCTTTGAACCATGGGCTTTGCACCATGCGAGAAGCTTTGTCGTCTACTGCAAGCCAGTATTGACGCGGCCTCGAAGCGGTGTCAAGGATGGCGCCGCCGCCATCGGCGGCGGAGGTCGCGAAGGAGCCGGGAAGCCTAGCGCTCCCCGAAGCGTTTCCCGAGCGCCAGCAGCGCCGGCGTGCCGATCACCTCGTTGAGGCCATCGAAGTCGAGCATGCGGTCCTTCCATGGCAACGTCGAGCCATGCGCATGCAGGCTGGCATAGTAGCCTTGCAGCGCGTGACCCACGGCGCGCGCGGTGCCGCCAGGAAAGATCGCGATGCGAAAGCCGATCGCCTGCAGCACCGAAACCGGCTGCATCGGCGTCTTGCCGCCTTCCACCATGTTGGCCAGCAAGGGGACGCGCGCCGCGAAGCGACGGCACACCGCATCCATCTGCTCGGGAGAACGGATCGCCTCAATGAACAGCGCGTCCGCGCCGCAGTCGAGGTAGGCTTCCGCCCGGTCCATGGCAGCCTCGAGGCCCTCCACCGCCACGGCATCGGTGCGGGCGAGGATCAGCGTGCTGCGGCGGGTCCGGGCGTCAAGCGCCGCCGCAAGCTTGCCCCTCATCTCGGCAACCGACACCACCGCCTTGCCGTCCAGGTGGCCGCAGCGCTTGGGAAAGGTCTGATCCTCCAACTGGATCATGGCCGCGCCGGCTCGCTCGAAGCCTTTCACGGTTCGCAGCACATTCAAGGCATTGCCGAAGCCGGTGTCGCCGTCGACGATGACCGGCAACGCGACCCGCTCGGTGATGCGCGACAGCGTCTGCTCGACCTCGGTATACGACGTGAGGCCGACGTCGGAGCGGCCGAGATGCGTATAGGCAATGGATGCGCCGGACAGGTAGAGGGCCTCGAAGCCCGCCTGCTCGGCGATCAGCGCGGTGAGCGCGTCGTAGACGCCGGGCGCCACCAGGATCTCGGGCGCCGACAGTCGCTGCTTCAGGTCCTTGCGGTCATCGTCCATGCGTGTGTCCTTCAGCTCCGGAGCTGCCATCAGCCTTCGTACAGCAGGCGCAGCTGGTCCGGCGCCGCATTCCCTGCCAGGATGGCAAGCATCAGCAAGATGCGCGCCTTCCACGGCGAGAGATCGCTGCTCAACACCGCACCGGCTTGCACGAGTTGCTGCGACGATCCGGCGAAGCCGTAGCCGAGCCGGGTCCCGCCTTTCGGGATGCGCGTCGACACCACCACCGGGATATTCCGCTGCAAGACCTGCATGATCGCATCCTGCATCGCCTCGTTGACATGACCGGACGCCACTGCCTGGATCACGATGCCGCGGGCGCCCAGGTCGGCGGCGGCCTTGACCAGGGCGCCATCGGCGCCGGGGTACATCGACACGATCTCCACTGCCGGGAGGTCGCCGGCCTGCAGCGGCAGGTGCAGACGGCGCGTCGGCCGGCGATGGAAGATCACGCGGTCCTTCACCAGCGAGCCGAGGTAGCCCCAATCACCTGACTGGAAGGTTTCCACATCCAGCGTGTGCGTCTTGGTCACCTCGCGGGCGGCATTGACGTGGTCATTGAGCACCACCAGCACGCCCAGGCCCTGCGCGTCTTCGCAGCGGCAAACGCGCAGGGCGGCGAGCAGGTTTCGCGGCCCGTCGAAGCCGGCCTCCGAGGCATTGCGCTGCGCGCCCGTCAGCACCACCGGCTTGCGCGTGTCCAGCGTCAGGTCGAGGAACCAGGCGGTCTCCTCCAGCGTGCTGGTGCCATGGGTCACCACGACGCCGCCGATATCGTCCCGGGCCACCAGTGCCTGGATCCTGTCGTGCAGTCCCACCCAGTGACGAGGCGCGATCTGCGGTGACGCAACGCGGATGTAGTCGATCACCTCCAGGTCGCCGGGGTCGGTCAGTCCCCGCAATGTCTGGAGCAGCTCGGCGCCGGACAGCACCGGCATGGCAAGACCCGTGGCCTCGTCGATGCGCGAGACGATGGTCCCGCCCGTGGTGAGGAGCGCGATTCGACCGCCGATGCTCATGTTCGCCGGCTCAATCGAGCGAAATGCCGGCCACCTTGATCACCTCGCGCCACTTCGCGATCTCGGCCTTCACGTAGTCGGCGAATGCCTGCGGCGTGCCGCCCACTGCCTGGGCACCCAGCGTGCGGAGCTGCTCGCGCACATCCGGCATGGCGAGGATCCGGTTCACTTCCTCGTTGAGCTTGCGGATGATCGCCTCCGGCGTCCCGGCGGGTGCCGCCAGGCCGTTCCAGGAGCTGACCTCGAAGTCTTCGAGGCCGGCCTCGGCCATGGTCGGGACGTCGGGCAGCTCCGGAAGGCGCTTGCCGTAGGCCACCGCGATCGGGCGCAGCTTGCCGGCCTGGATGTGGTCGAGCGCGCCGAGCGATGTCTTGAATCCCATCGACACGTGGCCCGAGATCACGTCCACCAGCGCCGGCGTCGCTCCCTTGTACGGCACGTGGACCATGTCGATGCCGGCGCGCAGCTTGAGCAGCTCGCCGGCCAGGTGCGGCGAGCCGCCGACGCCGGAGGAGGCGAATGTCAGCTTGCCGGGCTGGGCCTTGGCGAGCGCAATCAGCGACTTGACATCGGTCGCCGCGAGCGACGGCGCGACGCACAGGATGCTGGGCGACGACATGAACTGGACGATCGGCGCCAGGTCACGGACCGAGTCGTACTTGATGTTCTTGTACACCGTCATGTTGGTGGCATTGGCAATCGTCTCCACTAACAGCGTGTAGCCGTCGGGCTTGGCACGCACCACCTGCTCGGTGGCGATGTTCGAGCCGGCGCCCGGCTTGTTCTCCACGACGACCGGCTGGTTGAACGACTGCGACAGCTTGGTGGCAACCAGCCGCGCGATGATGTCGGTGGCGCCGCCGGGCGGATAGCCGACCACCACCGTGATCGGTCGTGCCGGGTAGTTCGCCGCATCGTCGGCCGCGGCGGAGCCACCGGCCACGGTAAGGATGCTTGCCGCGGCCAGCATCCGGTAGAAAGTTCCAATCATCCTCATCACGTCTCCTTTGTTCGATTCGCCTGTAGCCCGGATCATCCGGCGACGGTCACGCCACCCGGTGCGGCCGCGGCACGCCATTGTGGCTTGAGCAGCATACCCTGCGACTTGGCCTGCCTGGCCTCGAAGTCGAGATAGGCGGCGGTGAGCTCGCTGCCGCGGACGCCGCCACGCACCGAACCGGGCCGCACGTCGCCGAAATAGGTTTCCCACTGCGCCGGCAGGGGCTGCGACTGCGGAATCGCCAGCCACAGGCGCAGCAGGTGGCGCTTGCGCTCGGGCTCGGCATGATCCTCGAAGTCGGTCCGCGAATGCAGGACGACATAGTTGTTGAGCAATTGCAGGTCCCCAGGCTCCAGTTGCATGGAGAAGCAGAACCGCGGGTCGGGCAGCAGGCGATCGAGCAGATCCAGTGCCTCTTCCTGTGCTTGCGTGAGGCGGGGGACCTCCGGGAAGTCCCGCTGAGCGGCTGTCACGTTCTTGCGGTTGGCGCGAAAGGCGAAGTATTCGGCATGGTCGCCCAGGATCGGGCAGGCATAGAACGGCGGCTTGCCCGGGTCACCCGCGCCCTGGTAACTGTGGTGGAACGGCGCCTTCAAGACGGGGATCAGGTCCGGCCGCACCCGGGCGATCTCCTCGCACACCGACATGGAGCTCGAGACCAGGCTGGTACCGCCAGACTTGGCGCCCTTGAGGCACAGCAGCGCGACGACGTCGCAGGAATCGCCGTGGAAGTCGAGGCCGGCGTTGGTGTTGTAGCCGCGGCCGCCCTTGACCTTGTAGCTGCCGCCCTCGTCGCGCACGTCGTTCATGACCTGGCTTGCGCGGTTCTGCGGCCGGGCCACCCCGACATGCAGGCCCAGCCCCCAGTGAACCAGCCGGGCGTCCTCGGCGCTCCACTTGTGGACGGGGAATCCCTTCAGCAGGCATATGCCGTAACCAGTCTGGGTGCGGGCGAAGGCGCGCTGCAGGGCGGCGAGGGCGGCCGCGCCCACCGGGAAGTCCTCGGCAGTCATTTCCAGCCAGCGCTTGCCGGCCGCCCGGGCATGCGCGAGGCCGGCCTCGAAACCCGCCACTTCCTCCTCCGAAAGCTGCTGGATCCAGGACGGATCGCTCCGCAATGCGTCGGCGGTCCAGGCATGCGGCAGGGGCGGTCGGCGGGATGCGGTCATCGTCAGCTCCGGGCTACGTTGTTGCAGCCGGCATCGTAGCCACCTGCAGGATCAACCGAAAGCGATATATCGTTGATCATTACGTCAGGAATCTTGATGAAAGGCGAGCGATGCATCTCCATGTCTTCGACACGCTGGAAGCGGTTGTGCGCACCGGCAGCCTGGCTCGCGCGGCCGCAGAGGTCAACATCACGCCCAGCGCCGCCAGCATGCAGATGAAGCAGCTCGAAGAGCATTTCGGGCAGCCCTTGCTGGATCGGTCGGGGCGCGGCGTCAAGGCGACGGCTCTGGCACGCGAGATCGTCGAGGTGATGCGGCCCTCGCTCGGTCGGCTGTCGGCGCTGCGTCAGCGCCGCGCGTTGACGGTGGCCGGCCCGATCAGCCTGGGGGTGATCGAGACCCTGCAGATGGGACTGCTGCCGGGCGCCTTCCAGTATCTTCGCCAACGTCATCCGGCCTTGATCGTGCGGCCGGTGCGCGGTCGCAGCGTCGAGCTGGTAGACGCGGTGAAGGCGGGCCGGCTGGATGCCGCCGTGGTGGTGCAGCCACCGACCGGCGGCTCGCAACGCCTCAATTGGATACCGCTGATCCGCAACGAACTCGTCCTGGTGGCCCCGCCGGATTCGACCGGCAACAGCCTGGCCGCCCTGTTCCGCAGCCACGACTGGATCCGCATGAATCCGCAGACGTATACCGGGCGGCTGGCTGCGCGTCACGTCGCGCGCCATCTGGCCGGCGCCCACGCCCTCGTCGACCTCCAGTCCGTGCACCTGATCGTGGCGATGGTCCACGCCGGGCTCGGCGTCTCGATCGTGGTCCGGCCCGACCGGCGGCTGATCGAGGCCTACCCGGTTCGCAGCCTGAGCCTGGGCCGGGAGGCACCCGCCGTGCAGATCGCCCTCGTCTCGCGCAAGGCCGACGCCCAGGACGTCAAGCTGGCGGCAGTGCAACAGGCGATAAGACAGGTGCTGGAGCGCAGCCGTCCACTCCAGGCGACGGCATCGAAGACGCCGTCCGACGCAGGGCAGCCGCAGAAGCGCCCGCGGTAAAACACGCCGACCCCAGATGGAGGATAATCGCTGCGAGGTCGGCGCGAGCCTCCTTCACCGGACGCTGAACCGGTGCAATCTCCGGATCAAGCCAGAACGCATCAGGTCCTCCATCGATCCCCATGGCCAGACGTCGTAGCGCCGCGCCGGCGAAGCCCTCGCTGCATAGCCTGCTCAACCAGGCGAGTCGGCAGATGACATCGGAATTGCGCCGCGTCGTCGGTTCGGAAGGGTTGCCGGTCGAGTTCTGGCGGGTCCTGGAAGTGCTGGCCGACGAGCGCGGCCGCTCCATGTCCGGGCTCGCCGCCGAAACCGGCATGCAGCTGCCCGCTACCAGCAAGGTGGTGGACCGGATGACGGAAGCGGCATTGATCCAGCGATCGGCGGATCCCGCCGACCAGCGTCGGGTGATCCTGCATATCTCCGACTTCGGCATCCAGAAGTTCAACGCCCTTGGCGCCGAAATCCGCGGGCATCGAAGTCGGCTGGAGGTCGCCTTCAGCCCGCAGCAGGAGGACCGGCTACGCCGCCTCCTGGCCGAATTCATCCAGGCTCACCGACGAGAGGCTGGATGACCCGGATCCCGAGTCCCTCGACGGTACCGAGGAAGACCGGGTCCCTGCTGGCATCGGACGGCCGAGGCTTGCGCGCCCTGACACTCCGCAGCATCCGCGGGACGCGCGCGCTGCCCGATCCCTGGGCCTGGCGCTGGAGGTGCACGACACCTTCGAAGACCGATTGCGCCAGCGAGTTCAGCATCGGGGCGCGCTCGCCGAACAAGGCGCGATAGCGCTCCTTGAAATCACCGTTGACGTCCGATTCGAGGTTGGCGAAGTAGCCGGCAGCGACGAACATGCCGTCGGTGTTCTCGGGGCCCATGCCGAGGATCGCATTCTCCTCCATGCAGACGGACAACCGCAGAACCTTGCCCGCGAGGCCCGCGGCACCGAAGGCCCGGCACATGTAGATCGACTCGCCTCCGACCAGCGAGATCAGCACCGCGTCCGCGCGCCGCTCGCGAATCTCCTCCACGATGGGCTCGAAGCGATGCTCGCCCAGCGGCACGTAACGCTCCGCGACCACTTCGGCGCCGCCCGCCCGGATGCAGCCGCCTGCCAGGGCATGCGACCGCCGGGGCCAACTGTAGTCGTTGCCGACCAGGTACCAGCGCTTGGGCGAATAGCGCTGCGTCACCCAGTCGATCGCCGGCGCAAGCTGACGATCGAGCGTTTCGCCAATGGCATGGACCCAGGACGGCAGGCCCACGCCCTCGAAATGAGGCGTGTAGATCAGCGGCACGCGCGCCCTCACGACTTCGCTGACCTGGCGGCAGACGGCAGTGTTGCAGAGTGTGACCAAGGCATCGACCTCGCCACCTTCGATCAGCGAGTCCAGCTCACTGACCAGCGACGGCGAAGATTCGCTGGCGTTGAGCACCGTCAGCGCGACCTCCCGTCCGTCCAGGCCGCCATCGGCATTCCAGGTATCGCGCGCCAGCCGGGCGCAGGCATAGGCGGACGGCCCGAGCAGGCCCAGCGAACCGGAGGTCGGGATCAGCAGGCCGATCTTGAACGGCACGGCAGGGTGGACCGGCCGGCGCAGCATCCGGCGTCCGAAAGCCTCGCTGGTCTTCATGTGCGAAGCCCCGGCAGGGAACGAGACAGGGCGACGGAAAGAGCGTCGATCGTCAACATGGCGGCTGCACCTGGAGTCTGCCGGTTCGCCCGAGCGAAAAAGAATAGCGCGAAACGACGCCACGGTGCACCAGCGGCTTCCATGTTGACGTCCCCGATCGCGGCGACATACCATCGAACGGACAGTTTCCTGGGAAAGCTTTCATGGGTCGACACCTCGTGCGCTGCGATCCCGATCGGTTGTCCTGCGCCGCGCAGCTCGGTCGCCTGCGCCGGACCGACCAACGCATTGCACAACCCCTGCCAACGACGACAGGTGCCCGATGAGCACCGATCAGGGTCGGTCGCCAGAGAGCGGAGTGCGCGTCGCCTGCATCCAGATGGAGCCCCGGGTCGGCCGCCCGGAGGCCAACCTCGCAGACACCCTCACGCGCATCGATGCGGCGGCAGCGGCAGGCGCACGGCTGATCGTGCTGCCGGAGCTATGCGCGTCCGGCTATGTCTTCGAGACGCGCGACGAAGCCTTCCAACTGGCCGAAGAGATCCCCGGCGGCCCGGCCTGCCGGGCCTGGTCGGATGCCGCCGGCCGTCATGGCTGCCACATCGTGGCCGGCGTTGCCGAACGGGCCGGGGACAAGCTGTTCAATTCCGCGGTCCTGATCGGCCCCCAAGGCCACGTCGGGACGTTCAGGAAGATGCATCTGTGGGCCGCGGAGAACCTATTCTTCGAGCCGGGCGATCTCGGCTTTCCGGTGTTCGCCACGCCGCTCGGCCGCATCGGCATGCTCATCTGCTACGACGGCTGGTTCCCCGAAGCCTATCGGCTGTGCGCCCTCCAGGGTGCCGACATCATCTGCGTTCCGACCAACTGGGTGCCCATTCCGGGACAGGATCCTGCGCAGCCGGCCATGGCCAACGTCCTCGCGATGGCCGCGGCCCACGTCAACTCGCTGTTCATTGCCGCCGCCGACCGCGTCGGCACCGAGCGCGGCCAGCCCTTCCTCGGGCGCTCGCTGATCGTCTCGCACACCGGCTGGCCGGCTGCCGGGCCCGCCAGCGAAAGCGAGCCCGAGACCATCGTCGCGGACCTCAACCTGTCGGAGGCGCGGCGCAAGCGGAACTGGAACGACTTCAATCAGATCCTGCGTGACCGTCGCGTCGACGCCTACGATGCCATGCTCGGATCGGGCGTCAGGCAAGGCTGGTTCTGAGCCGGGCATGCTCGAGTTCCTCGCCCGCCTCTCGTTCGACATCCTGGCCTTCGTCTCGGTCATGGTGCTGATCGTGCTGGGTCTCGGCGTCATCGCCAGCATGATGGGCATCTTCAACTTCGCCCATGGCGAACTGGTGATGCTCGGCGCATTCACGGTATATCTGGCCCACGACCTCGGACTCAATGCCTGGTGGGGCATCCTCGCGGCTCCCCTGGTGGTCGGCCTGTTCGGGTTGCTCCTCGAGCGCACCATCATCCGGCGCTTCTATGCCGCGCCGATCATCGCGATGCTCGGCACCTACGCCATCGGCCTCGTGATCCGGGAGATCGTCCGCGGGATACTCGGCGGCCAATACCGACCGGTTCCCGAGCCCTGGCCGGGCTTCTACGTGATCGGCGGGCTGGAGTTCTCCACCTGGCGCACCTTCATCATCTTCACGACGCTGGTGGCGATCATCGCCAGCTGGCTGTTCCTGTCCAGGACATCCTTCGGCCTGCGGATCCGCGGTTCGCTCGAGAACCCGATGCTCGCCCGGGCCTGCGGGATCTCGACGAAGAAGCTCTACTCGCTGACCTTTGCGTTCGGCGCAGCCCTTGCCGGGCTGGCGGGCGCGCTGATCGTGCCGCTATACCAGCTCTCGGCCGACATGGGACTGCGCTTCCTGGTCCAGGGCTTCCTGTCGGTGATGCTCGGCGGCGTGGGCACGTTCGAAGGCCCCGTCCTGGGCGGCGCGGTGATCGGAGCAATGGCATCCGGATTGCCGTGGCTCGTCGAGCCGGTGCTCGCCGATCCGCTGGTGTTCGTGATCGCGTTGATCATTGTGAAGCTTCGGCCTCAGGGCCTGATTTCAGGAGGAAGACGATGACCAAGCAGATGACCCGGCTCCACGCGGACCATGCGCCCGTTCTGCCGGCCCGGCGACGCGGTCTCCTGATCGGTGCCGGGGCGCTCGCCGCGGCCGGCTGGACTGCCGGGTCGGGCGGCAGCTGGTGGCTGCGTCCGGCCTGGGGCCAGGGCAAGAGTCCGATCAGGATGGGCATTGCCACCGACATCACCGGACCTATCGCGCCGTCGGGGAACTCGAACTGGCAGGTCGCGCAGTTCGCGGTCGAGCAGATCAACCAGGGTGGCGGCATCAACGGCCGCCCGGTCGAGCTCTTCCTGGAAGACACGGCGTCCGATCCGAAGACCGCCGTCGGCAATGTCCGCAAGCTGATCCAGCAACACAAGGTCAACGTGGTGCTGGGCGGCATCACGAGTGCGATGCGCCAGGCCATCAAGGACCCCATCGTCAACCGCGGACGCACGCTCTACATCTATCCGCAGCTGTACGAAGGCCAGGAATGCACCCCGCACCTCTACAACGTCGGCCCGACGCCCGCCCAGCAATGCGACGAGCTGATTCCCTACGTCATCAGGAAGCTGGGCAAGAAGCGCTTCGCGATGCCGTCGGCGAACTATGTCTGGCCCCAGCTGCTGAACAAGTACGCCCGCAAGGTGATCGAAGCCAACGGTGGCGAAGTCGTCTTCGAGGAGTACTACCCGCTGGACCAGCCCGAATACTCCGCGACAATCGCCAAGATCCGGGACGGCAAGGTCGATTGCGTGTTCAGCACCGTCATCCCGCCCGGCGTGCAGCCCTTCATGAAGCAGCTCTACGAATCCGGCTACCAGCGCAACGGCGGCGCCGTCGCCTGCCTGTACTACGACGAGAACTCGCTCAACTTCCATCCGCCGCACGAACTCGATGGGCTCCTGAGCTGCCTGGACTTCTTCCATAGCGTAGAGGACCCGTACAGCAGGGAGCTGCTTGCCGGCTACAACAAGAAGTTCCCGGACTCCAAGTTCCTCTTCACCGCCGGCAGCGCATCGACGGGAATGTATCGCGGCATCCGCTTCTACGAGGCGGCGGTCAAGGCGACCAATGGCGATCTTGCCCGCGAGGCCGTCTCCGCGGCCTTGGACAAGGCCAGCCTCGCGCGGGGGCCGGGCGGCGGCGCGGAGATGGTGCCCGGCAAGATGCATTGCAAGATGAACATGTACATCGGGCAGTGCAAGGCCAGCGCCGGCAGGCTGCGCTACGACATCGCCGGGACCTACCCGATGGTCGACCCGAAGGAGTGTTGACCGGCAACTCGTCGATGGCCGGCCGGCGAGTGCTGCCGGTCATCGAAGCCGTCACCCTGGTCGTCGCGCTGGTGACGCCGCTGCTGCTTGCCGAGCGTCCGGAGCTGGTGACGCTGGCGACCAACGTGCTGATCCTGTCGTTGCTGGCGATCAGCTTCGACCTGTGCTGGGGCTACTCCGGGATCATGAGCTTCGGACAGGCGCTGTTCTTCGGCGTCGCCGGCTACATCGTCGCGCTGGTGGGCCGGGACCTCGGGTTCAGCCACGCCTGGGGCACGCTGCCGCTGGCCATGGCGGTGGGCCTGCTGCTCGCCTTCGTCTTCGCAGCGTTCCTGCTGCTGGGACGACGCACGCCGACGGTGATCTTCGTCGCCCTCGGCACGCTGACCGGGTCCTATGCGGCCGAGCGGCTGGTCTCCGGCTGGCAGTATGTCGGCGCCGGCAATGGCCTGTCGGCGGTGAAGCTGCTGCAGATCGGCAGCATCGAACTGGTGGAAGGCACGGCCTTCTACTTCCTCGCGCTGATCCTGCTGCTTGCCTGCTATCTCGCTGCCCGCTACCTGGCTCGCTCGCAGTTCGGGCTGGTGCTCGCCGGCATGCGGCAGAACGAGGAACGCCTGGCGTTCTTCGGCTACCGGGTGCAGCTGTTCAAAGCCCTGATTTTCTCGTTTGCCGGGCTCATCGCCGGCCTGTCGGGTGCGCTGTTCGCCTACCACCAGGGGTTCATCGGACCGGGCAGCATGGGGCCGGGGCTCTCCACGGTCGCGGTGCTCTACTGCCTGTTCGGCGGCACCGGAACCCTGATCGGACCGGTCCTGGGGACGCTGCTCATCGAGGTCATCAGCTACGTGCTCGCCGACCAGGAGGAGATCAGGCAATACTGGCCGGTGATCCTGGGGATCGTGCTGCTGGTGGTGGTGATGTTCAAGCCCAGCGGGCTGCTCGGATTCCTGGTCACGGAACGCGAAAGGATCGGCTCCTATGGCGGCCCGCGGGACGACCGCGGTCCGCCGGCGGGCGAGTCCGGACGCATCGACCGGAGCTAGAGCGATGGCCGCCTTGCTCGAAGTACGGGCGGTGCGCAAGAAGTTCGGCACGCTGCAGGCTCTTGCCGGGGTGGACCTCGACGTCCGGCAGGGCACGTTCCATGGCTTGATCGGGCCGAACGGCTCGGGCAAGAGCACGCTGCTGAAGGCGATCGCCGGCGCACATATGCCGACTTCCGGGGCGATCAGCTTTGCGGGGCGCGACATCACCCGGCTGACGCCCTACGAGCGTGCGCGGATCGGCATGAGCCTGAAGTTCCAGATCACCGCGGTCCTGCGCGAGTTGTCCGTGTACGACAACGTCCTGCTCGCGCTGCAGTCGAGCCAGGGCGTATGGTCGCTGATCCGTTCCTCGCGCCGGCGCGCCTTGCGCGACGAGGTCATGACGGCGTTGGAGCGCTTTCGTCTCGCCTCCCGCGCCGACCGCCTGGCCGGCTCCCTCAGCCACGGCGAGCAGCAATGGCTGGAGATCTCGATGGCACTGGCGCCGCGCCCGAAGCTGCTGCTGCTGGACGAACCGACCGGCGGCATGAGTCCGGAAGAACGCCGGGTCACCGGCGAGCTGCTGGCACCGATCCGCTCCGAATGCACGCTGGTGATCGTCGAGCACGACCTCGACTTCATCCGCGACTTCTGCGACGTGCTGACGGTCCTCGACCAGGGTCGCATCCTCGATACCGGCACCGTGGAGCAGATCCAGCATTCTCCCAAGGTGCAGGAAGTCTATACGACCCGAGTCTGAAGCTGCCCGACGATGGATAGTGCCCCCGTATTGACGACCCAGGGCTTGTGCGCCGGCTATGGCCGCAGCCAGGTCCTGTTCGGTGTTTCGATGCAGGCACCGCGAACCGGCGCGATCGCGGTGCTCGGCCGCAACGGTGCCGGCAAATCGACGCTGCTCAAGACGCTGGCCGGCGAGCTCACGCCGATGTCGGGCGAGATCTGCCTCGATGCGGCCCGGATCGACGCGATGGCGATGGAGCGCCGCGCCCGCGCCGGGATCGGCTACGTCCCGCAGGAGCACTCGGTATTCGCCGGCCTGTCGGTGAAGGAGAACCTGCTGCTCGGCGCAAATGGACGGCGGACGCGCGACATCGAGGAGGTCCTGCAGATCTTCCCCAAGCTCGCCGCGCGGCTGGGACAGACTGCCGGCACGTTGTCCGGCGGCGAACGCAAGATGCTGGCGATCAGCCGGGCGTTGCTCGGCCACCCCAGGCTGCTGATGCTCGATGAGCCGACCGAAGGCGTGTGGATCGGGGTGATCGAGGAGATCGCCGAGCAGCTGGAGAAGCTGGCCACGACGATGAGCGTGATCCTCGTCGAGCAGCATCTCGCCCTCGCCTTGCGGGTGACCCGCTACGCCTACGTCATGGACCGGGGCCGGATTGCACTGCAGGGACCCTCGCAGCAGGTCCGCGACGACCCGTCGCTCATCCGCTACCTGTCGCCCTGAAAGCCGGTCAGATCAGCAGGCTGCGCCGCACCGCCTCGGGATCCGCTGCCTCGTGCGGTGCCAGATGCCGCACCACCCGGCCCTTCTCCACCACGTAGGCGCGCTCGCTCAACGCCATGATGGTGTCCAGGTTCTGCTCGACGAACAGGATGGTGCTGCCGAGCTCGTCGCGGATCGCCTTGAGCGTCTCGCAGATGCCTTGCACGATGGAAGGCTGGACGCCTTCGGATGGCTCGTCGAGCAGGATCAGCGCCGGATTGCCGATCAGGGCGCGCCCGATAGCGAGTTGCTGCTGCTCGCCACCGCTCATCGTTCCCGCCTGCTGGCGCTGCCGCTCCCGCAGCTTCGGGAAGTAGCGATAGACGACATCGTCGAGCTTGCGGCCGCCGGTGCCGCCAACCAGGCGCCCGACTACGAGATTCTCCGCGACGGTGAGCCGCGGGAAGACTTCGCGCCCCTGCGGCACGTAGCCGATGCCGAGCCGGGCGCGGGCATCGGCGCTCAGTCGCGTGATGTCCCGGCCTTGGCATTCGATCCTGCCTTCGGTGACCGGCAGCTGGCCCATGAGGCAGCGCAGGATGGTGGTCTTGCCCACGCCGTTGCGGCCGATGATGCTGACGATCTCGCCGGGCCTGAGCTCGAGATCGATGCCCTGGAGGATCGGCGTCTGTCCATAGCCGGCGCGCAGGCCGGTGATCCGCAGTGCCGCTTCAGTTGCCATGGCCCTTGCCCAGGTAGATTTCCGCCACCCGCGGATCGGCGACGATCGCGCCGATGCTGTCCTGCGCGAACACCCGGCCCAGATGCAGGACGGTGACCTTCTGCGCGATCTGGCGGATGAAGGTCATGTCGTGCTCGACCACCAGAACCGTCATGCCGTCGCGATTGAGGCGCTGGATCAGCTCGCCGGTACGGAAGGTCTCTTCCGGCGACATGCCGGCGGTCGGCTCGTCGAGCAGCAGCAGCTTCGGCTGCAGCGCCAGCGCCATGCCGATCTCCAGCCACTGCTGCTGGCCGTGCGACAGGCTCGCTGCCGTCTGTTCGGCCTGCGCCTGCAGCTCCAGCAGCGCCATCAGGCGCCGGGCCTCGGCGTCGATGGCGGCCTTCGCCAGTCGCTGCTGCAGGGCGATCACCAGGTTCTGCCGCACCGGCAGCTCGCGAAAGATGCTGGGGACCTGCATCTTGATGCTCATGCCCCGGCGCACGCGCTCGAACGGCTTGCGCGTGGTGACGTCCTCGCCGAGGAACATCACGTTGCCCGCCGACGGCTCGTAGGTGCCGACCATGAGCTTGAACAGCGTGCTCTTCCCGGCGCCGTTGGGGCCGATCAGGCAATGGATCTCGCCGGCGTCGATTGCCAGGTCGACGTCCACCAGCACCTTGGCGCCGCCGAAGTGCTTGTGCAGGGAACGGACCTCGAGGATCGACGTCATGAAGGATTGCGCTGGGGATGGTTCGGCTCGATCGTCCTGGCCGGCGGCCGACTGCCGCTGCGGCGCAACCATTGACCGACGCCGGCGACGAACCCCGAAGGTACGAACAGCACGGTCACCAGCAGCAGCAAGCCCATGAGGATCAGCGCGTACTGCTGGCTGTACACCGTCAGCGCCTGGAAGGAAAGCAGCAGGATGAAGGTGCCGACGAGCGTCGCCGTCAGGTCGGCGCGGCCGCTGAAGGCCACCCAGATGATCGGCATGGCGGCGGCCGGCAGTCCCATGATGGCCGGCGTGATGAATTGGCCCCAGGCGGTGTAGAGCCCGCCGCTGAGCGCGGCCAGCCCGCTGCCGAGCACGAAGACCGCCAGCTGGTAGCGGCGCACGTCGTAGCCCAGCAGTTCGGCACGCAGCGGATCCTCGCGGATCGCCACCAGCACGTTGCCGAAGCGGCCGTTCACCAGCCAGCGCAGCCCCAGGTAGGTGGACAGCAACATGGCCAGGACCACGTAGTAGAGGAGGGTGCCCTCGAGCGGGACGGGGCCGCCGAACCAGGGCAGCTCCAGCGGCGGCATGCCCCCCATGCCGTTGTAGCCGTTGAAGCGGGCACGGCCGATCGCCCATTCCGGCCCGGCGGTCTGGCCCATGAAGGCCGCCAGCGCCAGCGTGGTTGCGAAGGTGACGATGCCGAAGTAGACCCCGCCGACCCGGCCGTAGATCATGAAGTAGCCGAGCAACGCGGCGAACGCGGCGGAGATCGCGACGGCTGCGGCAAGCGACAGCAGCGTGGTGCCGCCGGCGGCGCCGAGGTTGATGGAGATGACACCGTACCCGTAGCCGGCCACCCCGAAGAAGGCCATCTGGCCGAAGGACAGGATGCCGGTATAGCCCCACATCAACGACAGGCCGAGCGCGGCGAAGATCCAGATCAGGAAGTAGGCGGTGTTGCCCACGTCGTAGGGGTCGAAGCCGAGCGGATAGCCGATCGCCAGCAGAACCACCACGCAGAAGGCGCTCCAGAAGGCTCGCCCGTTGCCCATCGTCTGTGGCCCGTTGAGGGCGCGCAGCACGTTTCGCATCGTCAGGTCCTCAGCGCGCGCGGCGCGCCACCCAGCCGGAGACACCCTGCGGAAGGACGCGGATCACCAGGATCACGGCGATGAGCATGCCGATCTGGCCGACGATCTGTCCCTGCCAGGCGTTGAGGGCGCTGCGGATGACGCTGAGGATGGCCGCCGCCGGCACGGTGCCGAGCAGCACGTTGGCGCCGCCGACCACCACCGTCACGAAGGCCTCGACGATGAAGGTCACGCCCATGGTCGGAATCAGCGTCATGGTCGGGGCATAGAGAGCGCCGCACAGGCCGGCCAACGCCGCGCCGATGCCGAAACTTGCCGCGTAGATGCGCGGGGTGCGCACGCCCAGCGCGCGTGCCATGCGGGCGTTCTGCATGGTCGCCCGCGCCAGGATGCCGAAGCCGGTGCGCATGAAGAGGAAGTAAATGCCGAGCATCACCACCACCGCCGCCACGAACAGCACCACGCGATAGGTCGAGAAGGTGTAGGGGCTCACCTCGAAGCTGCCGGCCGGGGTGCCGATCCCCGGCCAGCTGGATCCCAGCGTCACCAGCATGCCCTGGGTCACGATCAGGCTGATGCCCCAGGTCGCGAGGATCGAATCGAGCGGCCGGTCGTAGAGCCGGTGGATGATGGTGCGCTCGAGGATCACGCCGATGATGCCGGCGGACAAGGCGCCGCAGGCCTGCGCCACCGGCAGCGGCAGCCCGTTCTGCACGCCGATCACCGTCACGTAGATGCCGCAGGTGATGAACTCGCCGTGGGCCATGTTGATGATGCCCATCATCCCGAAGATGATGGCCAGTCCCGCCGACGCCAGGATGAGGAAGGCAAAGACGTCGGCGAACTGGAAGACGATGGAGAAGATCTCGGCGAACATCAGGCGGCTTCCGCGGCTACTTCTTCGACGGCAGGTTCGACGGGGCGTACTGCTCCTTCGGATTGGACTTGGTCAGGTCGCAACCGACCTCGCCCAGCCAGTACGGCTTGATCTCGCCGAAGTCCTTGATGACCTTCACGGAGTGATCGGCGTTCACGCCGATCATGCGCATGTGGTGCGACGTGTGCTGGCTCTTGGGATCGATGCAGATCTTCCCTTCTGGCGACTCGATGCAGGCGTTGCCGGTGGCGATCACCTCCCGGATCTTCGCCTTGTCGGTGGACTTGGCGGTCTCGACCAGCATCTTGTACATGTACATGGCCACATAGGCGTTGTAGCCCATGTCGTTGATGTAGGTCTCGTTGGGGAACTTCGCATGCCAGCGCTTCTTGAAGTCCTCCGCCGCCGGCGTGTCGATCTCCTCGAACCAGTTGGCCACCGCGTGCATGTTCTGCAGGGCCGGTGGCTGGAAGCGCTTGTGCTCGAAGCCGAGCATGACCTTGATCGGGCTCGCCATGGGCAGGTTCAGCTTGGCTGCCGCAGCCTGCTCGAAGAACGAATCCTGCGCCGCGCCGACGTTGAGCATCATGAGCCAGTCGGGCTTGGCGCGCTGGATGTTCTGGATGGTCTGGCCGAACTGCGACACGCCCAGGGGAATGAATTCCTGGCCGATGACTTCGCCGCCCTCCTTCTTGAGCAGGTCGCGGGTCCATTCGGCGGTCAGCTGCCCGAAGTTGTAGTCCGCGGCCACCGTGTAGACCCGCTTGCCGAATTTCTCCACCATCCAGGGAATCAGGGTCGACAGCTGTTGCTCGGGCACCGCCCCGACGCTGATCATGTTGGCGTCACACACGCCACCCTCGTACTGGTTGGTGTAGAAGTACAGCTTGTCGGCGCGATCGACGATCGGTCGCACCGCTTCGCGCGAAGCGCTGGTGATGCCGCCAATCAGGACGTCCACCTTGTCGCGCTGGATCAGGCGCCGCGCGAATTCCTGGTAGCGCGCATTGTCACCCTGCGGATCGAGGTGCATCAGCTCGATCTGCCGCCCCATGATGCCGCCCTTCGAATTGATTTCTTCGAGAGCGAGTTGCGAGCCGTGCAGCTTCGGCATGCCCATCAAGGCGAGGTCTCCCGAAATGTCCTCGAGCAACCCGATCCTGATCTTCGCCTGGGCTGCCGCCTCCGGCGCTGCCGCAGCCAGCAGCGCTGCGGCCGAGAGTCCCGCCAGCCATGCCCTGGTCATCGCCTGCTTGCGCATGATGCATTCTCCTGTTTGCCAGTCCGAGCCGTTGAGGTTAAAGAGAAGGGGCCGCCGGGCGGATGCACGCGCCGGCCGCGGGAATCTGCGCTGCATCGCCATCTTCAGATATCCGGCTCCCGCAGGTGGAAGTCGCTGGTGGCCTGGTAAGCCGCCCCTGCGCGGAACAGGGTCGCCTCGTCGAAAGGGCGGCCGATGATCTGCATGCCGATCGGCATGCCGTCGGGATCGAAGCCGCAGGGAACGTTGAGCGACGGCAAGCCGGTGAGGCTGGGCACGCCGGTGAACTGCATGATGGCCGAGAGCATCTCCTCCTCCTGGCCTGCCTCGATCACCACCTTCATCTCACCGATGCGGGTGGCGGTGAATGGCAGCGTGGGGCACACGAAGACGTCGACGCGCCGGAAGGCCTCCATGAATTCGCTGCGCAGCAGGTTGCGGTAGCGCTGCGCCTGCAGGTAGTGGGTGGCCAGAAGCATCTCCCCCACCTCCAGCAGCGTGCGCACGTCGTCGCCGTAGTCGTCCGGCCGCTCGCGCAGCCAGCGCTGGTGATAGGTGCTGGGTTCGGCCGCCTCGATGGTCAGCTGCGCCGAGATGTTGCCGTGGATGCTGCCGATGTCGACCTCGACGAGGGCCGCTCCGGCCGCCACCAGCTTGTCCAGCGCCGCGACAACCGCCTCGTGCACCGGGCGCTGGAGATGATCAAAGAAGTAGCCGGGAATGATGCCGATGCGCAAGCCCTCGATGCCTGCATCCAGACCGTCGACATAGTCCGGCACCGGTACTCGCGCCGTGGACGCATCGCGCGGATCATGGCCGGCCACCGCCCCGAACATCAGGGCGCAGTCCGCCACCGTCCGCGTCATCGGTCCGGCGGTGTCCATGCTCCAGGCGAGCGGGATGATGCCGTGATTGCTGACGCGCCCGTAGGTCGGACGGATCCCCGCGAGTCCGTTGATCGCCGAGGGCAGACGGATCGAACCGCCCGTGTCGGTACCGATTGCGCCGAAGCAGGTGCGTGCGGCCACCGCGGCACCCGACCCGCCGCTCGACCCGGCCGGGAAACGCTCGACGTTCCACGGATTGCGCACGGTACCGTAGTGCGGGTTGTCCGAGGTCCCGCCCCAGGCGAATTCGTGCAGGTTGGTCTTGCCGACCAGGATCGCTCCGGCCTGGCGCAGGCGGGCGGTCACCGTCGCGTCCCGGGCCGGCACCCAGTCGGCGAGCACCTTGCTGCCGGCGGTCGTTCGCGTGCCTCGGACCGCAACGTTGTCCTTGAGCGCGATCGGGACGCCGTGCAGCGGGCCCAGGTCGTGGCCGGCCGAGGCCATGATCTCGGCCGCCTGCGCGACCTTGCGCGCCTCGTCCGCGAACACCGAGATGTAGGCCGAAAGCCTGGGATTCACGGCATCGATGCGCGCCAGCGAGGCATCGACGAGTTCGACCGGCGACACCTCGCCGGATTTCACCCGGCGCGCGGCCTCGGCAAGGGACAGCGATGTGATCGTGCGTTCGGTGTCGCCCATCTCAGTGCTCCCCATGGTCTTCGGCCTCGGGATGCCCGAGCACGGTGATGGGCACCAGGTCGCGGTACTCCTCGGCGCTCATCTTCTCGCTCAGCGCGTTGGCGTCGGGCAGCCAGGCATCGAGCGTCGCGGCGACGACCGACTCGCGCTCCGTCGGCAAAGGCAGCGCCGCGTACGCGGCCAGCATGCGCACCCGGGCGGCGCCCTTCGTTCGTTGGTCGCTCATGGCTTCTCCTCCGATGCAGTCAGTTTCCGATGGCCGCGAAATCGCCCATGGCCATCGCGTCCGACAGTTCGCTCGCCGGGAACTGGCGCACGATGCTTCCCTTCTGCATCAGCAGCACCCGGTCGGACAGCGAGCGGATGAAATCGATGTTCTGTTCGACGAGCAGCACGGCGATGCCGCTGCGTTCGCGCAAGCCCTGCAGCAGCTCGATCAACTCGCCGATGATCGACGGCTGGATGCCCTCGGTAGGCTCGTCGAGCAGCACGAGCTTCGGCTGCTGGGCCAACGCCCGTGCCAGCGCGAGCAGTTGCTGTTCGCCGCCGCTGAGCGTGCCACCCTGCCGGTCCAGGAGCCGTTCGAGCCGCGGAATTTCGGCCAGCACCCGGGAGACGCCCTCGGCCGCCGGCAGGGACTTTGCCGCCAATGCGAATTCGATGTTCTCGCGCACGGTCAGTCCGGGGAAGATGCCGCGTCCCTGGGGCACGTAACTGATGCCCTGCGCAGCGCGCTGGTGCGGCGGCAGCTTCACGATGCTGCGCCCGCCAAGACGGATGTCGCCTGCCGTCGCCGGCAGCAGGCCCACCAGCGTCTTCAGCAGCGTCGTCTTGCCCATGCCGTTGTGACCAAGGATCCCGACGAACTCGCCCTGGTCCACCCCGAACGAGATGTTCGACAGGATCGGGATTCGGCCGTAGCCCGAGCGAATTCCGCTGACCTCGAGCATTTCAGTGGCCCCTTCCCAGATAGACGTCGCGCACGACCGGGTCGGACACGACCTGCTCGAACGATCCCTCGAGCAGGACGGCACCCTGGTGGAAGACCGTGACCCGTTGCGCGATCTGCTCGATGAACTGCATGTCGTGCTCGACGACGACGATCGTGGCGTGGCGATTCAATTCCCGGATCAGTTCGGCGGTCTGCGCGGTCTCTTCGTCGGTCATTCCAGCCGCCGGCTCGTCGAGCAGGATCAGGCGCGGCTCCGTCGCGATGACCGAGGCGATCTCGACCCACTGACGCTGGCCGTGCGAGAGCTCGCCGACCAGGCGATCCAGGATCCCGCCGATTCCGACGCGCTGTGCGAGCTCGTCGACGATCCGGGCTTCGTTGCGATTGCCGGGATGTGCATGGGCGGCCAGCCAGAGGTTTTCCCGAACCGTCAGGCCGTTCAACACGTCCGGCACCTGGTTCTTGATGCCGACGCCGCGACGCGCGATCTGGAAAGGCTCATGGCCGGCGAGGTTCACGCCGGCCATCAGTACCTCGCCGGAACTCGGCTTGATCTGCCCGGACAGCATCTTGAAGAAGGTGCTCTTGCCCGCGCCGTTCGGCCCGATCAGGCAGCGGATCTCGCCTTCGTGAAGGGTGAAGTCGACCTTCGATACCGCGATGACGCCGCCGAAGCGCTTCTCGAGAGCGCGAGTCTGCAGAAGCACGGGTCCGTCGGCTGCGGCCGGACGCTTTGCGGCCCGCTCATCCATGGTGCCCGCTCCGGGCATTGCGCATCGCCCCGGATCTCCCGACGACTGCCCGCCAGGCCGCGCCCAGCGTCGGCAGCAGGCCTTCGCGGAACGCCAGCACGAAGACCATCAGGATGAACCCGAGAACCAGCGTCACCTGTCCGACGCCGCTCGCCCCCAGCCAGACGGTCAGCGACTGGATGACGCCGGTGCCGACGATCGGCCCGATCAGCGT
>JAEZQX010000469.1 GCA_023441105.1 Pseudomonadota bacterium
GGATCGCCATCGGATGCGCATCGCGCCGGAAGCCCACGAAGAAGCGGTTCATCTGCTCGTGGATCATCGTGTGGTGCGTGACCCGGTAGTCGAAGTCCGCCTTCTCCTCCGGCGTCGGCAGCTCGCCGTGCAGCAGCAGGTAGCAGGTCTCGAGGTAATCGCAGTTCACGGCGATCTGCTCGATGGGATAGCCGCGATAGAGCAGCTCGCCCTTGTCGCCATCGATGTAGGTGATCTCGGACTCGCAGGCGGCGGTCGACATGAAACCGGGGTCGAAGGTGAACTTGCCGGTTGCGCCGTAGAGCTTCCTGATGTCGATGACGTCGGGGCCGGTGCTTCCCTGGTACACCGGGAACTCGACCGACGCGTCGTCGTTCGAGAAGGAAAGCGTGGCTTTGTAGGCGGTTTTGCTCGTCATTGGATGGTTCCCAGTGGGCCGCCCGTTGCCGGGCGGTCAGTGAATTGTTACGCCATTGCGTCAATGCTATCGCATCTGCAGCAATCGGCGCTTTGCCCGCCGCCGGCGTTCAGGCGGCGCGCAGGTCCTCGAGCAGGCGGCGCACGCGCGCACTGTCGAGCGCTTCGGACAGCTCGGTGCGGCGCAGGATGAGGTCGAGCAGCTCCGGGTCCGTCAGGTCCAGCAGGCGATCGAGCGCCTCGACGTCTTCGTCGGTCAGCGTCTGTTCGCGGGCATCGAGATAGCGGCCGAGCAGGATGTCGTTCTCCAGCAGCCCGCGCCGCGCACGCCAGCGGATCCTGCGGAGGCGCTCCGGACTCAGCATGCTGCCGCGCGCCGGCGCAGGCGGAGACGACTCAGACAGCCCGCCGCACCAGCAGGTCCTTGATCTTGCCGATCGCCCGGGTGGGGTTCAGGTTCTTGGGACAGACGTCGACGCAGTTCATGATGGAGTGGCAGCGGAACAGCCGGTAGGGATCCTCGAGGTTGTCCAGCCGCTCGCTGGTCGCCTGGTCACGGCTGTCCGCCAGGAAGCGGTAGGCCTGCAGCAGCCCGGCCGGGCCGACGAACTTGTCCGGATTCCACCAGAAGGACGGGCACGAGGTGGAGCAGCAGGCGCACAGGATGCATTCGTAGAGCCCGTTGAGCTCGTCGCGCTCTTCCGGCGACTGCAGGCGCTCCTTCTCCGGCGGCGGCGTGTCGTTGATCAGGTAGGGCTTGATCGAGTCGTACTGCTTGAAGAACTGGGTCATGTCCACGATCAGGTCGCGGATCACCGGCAGTCCCGGCAGCGGCTTGAGGACCACCGGCTCCTTCAGCTCGAGCAGGTTGGTGATGCAGGCGAGGCCGTTCTTGCCGTTGATGTTCATCGCATCCGAGCCGCACACGCCCTCGCGGCAGGAGCGCCGGAAGGCGACCGAATCGTCGCTGTCGGACTTGATACGCATCAGGGCGTCGAGCAGCATCTTGTCGGTGGGCAGCAGCTCCACCTCCAGGTCCTGCATGTACGGCTTCGCATCCTTGTCCGGATCGTAGCGGTAGATGGAGAATTTCATCCGACGGGTACCAGTCATTGCTTCACCTCGACATTGCTGCAGGGCCCGCGGGATGGCCGCGGGCCGTTGTATTCGATTCCGGAGCCGCTTCCGCGCTCGTCCCTGGCACCGCTCAGAACGTCCTCGCCTTCGGCTTGAACGACTCCACCGACAGCGGCTTCAGGTTGACCGGCTTGTAGGCCAGGCGGTTGCCCTCGGAATACCACAGCGTGTGCTTCATCCAGTTGGCGTCGTCGCGCTCGGGATAGTCGCGGTGCGCATGGGCGCCCCGGCTTTCCTTGCGGGCCTCGGCCGACATGATGGTGGCCTTCGCCACCTCGACCAGGTTGTCCAGCTCGAGCGCCTCGACGCGGGCGGTGTTGAACACCTGGGACTTGTCCTTGAGATGCACGTTGCCGGCCCGTTCGGCGAGCGCCATGATCTTGTCGACGCCTTCCGTCAGCAGCTCCGAGGTCCGGAACACGCCGCAATGCGACTGCATCTCGCGGCGGATGTCGTTGGCGACGTCCTGGGTGCGTTCGCCGCTGCCGGAGCCTTCGAGGCGCCCGAGGCGCGCGAGCGACTGGTCGCCGGCGTCCCTCGGCAGCGACTTGTGGCTGGCCTGGCGGAAGTTCGAGGCGATGATGTGGTCGCCGGCCGAGCGACCGAACACCAGCAGGTCGAGCAGCGAGTTGGTGCCCAGCCGGTTGGCGCCGTGCACCGAGACGCAGGCGCATTCGCCGATGGCATAGAGCCCGTTGACGACGCGGTTGGGATCGTCGCCGCTGGGCGCCACCACCTGGCCGCGGTAGTTGGTGGGGATGCCGCCCATCTGGTAGTGGATCGTCGGCACCACCGGAATCGGATCGCGGATCGGATCGACGTTGGCGAACTTGATGGCGATCTCGCGGATGGACGGCAGCTTGTTGATGATCTTGTCGGCGCCGAGATGGTCGAGCTTCAGGAGGATGTGGTCGGCATCCGGACCGCAGCCGCGCCCTTCCTTGATCTCCTGGTCCATCGACCGCGAGACGAAGTCGCGCGGCGCCAGATCCTTCAGCGTCGGCGCGTAGCGCTCCATGAAGCGCTCGCCGTCCTTGTTGAGCAGGATGCCGCCTTCGCCGCGCACGCCTTCGGTGATCAGCACGCCGGCGTTGGCCACGCCGGTGGGATGGAACTGCCAGAACTCCATGTCCTCGAGCGGCACGCCCGCCCGGGCGGCCATCCCGAGGCCGTCGCCGGTGTTGATGTAGGCGTTGGTGGAGGCGGCGAAGATGCGGCCGGCGCCGCCGGTGGCGAGCACCGTCACCTTCGCCTCCAGCACCATGACCTCGCCGGTTTCCATTTCCAGCGCCACCACGCCCACCACGTCGCCGTCGGCATCCCGCACCAGGTCGAGCGCCATCCATTCCACGAAGAACTGGGTGCGCGCCTGGACGTTGCGCTGGTAGAGCGTGTGCAGCAGCGCGTGGCCGGTCCGGTCGGCGGCGGCGCAGGCACGCTGCACCGGCTTTTCGCCGAGGTTGGCGGTGTGGCCGCCGAACGGGCGCTGGTAGATGGTGCCGTCGGCGTTGCGGTCGAATGGCATGCCGAAATGCTCGAGTTCGTAGACCACCTCGGGGGCCAGGCGGCACATGAACTCGATCGCATCCTGGTCGCCGAGGTAGTCCGACCCCTTGACGGTGTCGAACATGTGCCAGTACCAGTTGTCCTCGCTCATGTTGCCGAGCGAGGCGCCGATGCCGCCCTGGGCGGCGACGGTATGCGAGCGGGTCGGGAAGACCTTGGAGAGCACGGCCACCGAATAGCCGGCGCGCGCCAGCTGCAGCGAGCAGCGCATGCCCGAGCCGCCGGCGCCGACGATCACGGCGTCGAACTTGCGCCGCGGCAGGTTGTTGGCCAGATGGTTCAGCACGTCGGCCATGTCAATGGGCCCTCCGTGCAGCACGGGCCGGCGCAGGTGTGCCTGCCTGCCGACCGCCATTGGCCTCCGGCCGCCGGCCAGCGCCGAGGGCGCCTCGGGGAAGCTTCACTATAGTCTCCAGAGGATGATCACGGTCCAGCAGGCATAGCCTGCCAGGAGCGCGAAGGTGACGATCTGGAGCGACAGGCGCATCCAGGTCGGCTTGATGTAGTCCATCAGCACGTCCCGGATGCCGACCCAGGCGTGGTAGATGAGCGCCAGCATTGCCAGCAGCGTTGCCACCCGCATGAACGGGCTGAGGAAGAGCTTGTACCAGCTGTCGTAGCCGAGCTCCGGCACGGCCATCACGGCGAACAGCAGGTAGAGGGTGTAGAGGACCAGGGCGACGGCAGTGATGCGCTGGCCGAGCCAGTCTCGCAAGCCGTAGTGGGCGCCCGTGACGATTCGCTTGGTAGTCATGCGACAGCCTTTGCTGAGGAAGCGCCGAGCGCTCCCGGGAAGAGATGGGACAAGTCCGGAGGAATTGTCGGAGAAGTTGTCGAGGAAGCAGACAAGGCTCAGGCCGGATCAAAGCACCCCGAAGAGCAGCAGCGCGCACACCAGCGTCAGCAGCACGCTCAGGCCCAGCACCACGCGGGCGGTGTTGGCGCCCTGCTCCCGCTCGCCGGCGATGTGCAGGTCCAGCAGCAGGAAGCGGATGCCGGCCAGCAGGTGGTGGATGAAGGCCCAGATGAGCGCCAGGAGGACCAGCTTGCCGAACCACGACGAGACGGCGCTGCGATAGTTCTCGAAGCTCAACTCCGACGTGAGGCTGTTCTGGAACAGGTACAGGATGAACGGAATGCCCACCAGGAACAGCAGCACCCCGCTGATCCGGTGCAGGATCGAGACGATGGCCGGCGGCGGATAGCGGTAGGTCGAGAGGTCGCCCAAGCTCAGGTTGCGGTATTCGGGCCGGGCGGCGCGCTGCCCCTTGTGGATTTCAGCCATGGATTCGGATTCCCAATGCCTCGCTTGCGAAAACATGCGCAGACACGAACGATGCCTGCGTCAACCAAGTATTGTTACGCATTTTGGACGGGGCAACAACGCGACGCCTGGGCGTACGCCGCCGCAACTTGGCGACGCCGGCGTCGTGCGTGATCCCGTCGCCGCTGCGGCGCGCCATCGCGGCCACCTACAACTCGTTCGCATAGTGGTGGTGGTCGGTGCGGCACAGCCCGCGGCGCAGCTCCACTGCCCGGCCGTTGAAGGTCAGCGTCACCCGCTCGACCAACAGCAGCGGATGGCCGGGCGCAACGCCGAGGCGCGCGGCCTCGTCCTCGCCGGCGCAGACCGCGCGCAGCTTTTCGCGGGCGTGGACCATGGTCGTGCCGAGCTCGGTCTCCAGCACCGCATAGAGCTGCCCGGAATGCGTGGCCAGCCGCTCCGCGGTCAGCTGGCGGAACTCCTCGCCCGCCAGCCAGATGTCGTCGAGCACCACCGGCTGGTCGTCGAACGTCAGCAGCCGCCGGATGAACAGCACCGACTCGCCGCTGCGGATCGACAGCGCGCGGGCGACATCGCCGGGCGCCCGCAGCCGCCGGCAGTCGAGGATGCGGCTTTCCGGTTGCGCCGCCGGACCGCTGTCGGGCCGCAGGCGCAGGAAGCGGAATTGCGCCTTCGCCTCCTGGTGGGAGCTGACATAGGTGCCCTTGCCCTGGCGCCGCGCCAGCAGGTTCTCGGCGGCCAGCGCCTCGATCGCCTTGCGCACCGTGCCCTGGCTGACGGCAAAACGGCGCGCCAGGTCCATCTCGCTCGGAATCATCTGGCCCGGGGCCCATTCGCCCGACTCGATGCCCTGCACGATTGCGGCCTTGATCTGCTGGTACAGCGGCTGGAACCGCGGCGGCTCGGGAGCGCTCTCCCGATGTGTTTTCATAGCGGAACTCCGCCTGATGCTGCCGGCGTTTCGAGCGGTTCGACCATGCCTGCCGGGTCGATGTCCGGGTTGATTTTCAATCCCGATGTCATAAGCGATGTTATGTCTTATATAAGATAGCTTAACAGTTTGACGCGAGGCAAGTGCAGGCCTACCATTCGAACTGACATTTCCGGGGCGCGCCATCCGGGGAACGAATCCTTCAACCCTCCAGGACTCACATCATGAAAGCTCCCAAGCGCATCGCAGTGACCGGCGCCGCCGGCCAGATCGGCTATTCCCTGCTGTTTCGCATCGCCAACGGGGACATGCTCGGCAAGGACCAGCCGGTCATCCTCCAGCTGCTGGACATCACCCCGGCGCTGCCGGCGGTCAAGGGCGTGGTGATGGAGCTCGATGACTGCGCCTTCCCGCTGCTGGCCGGCGTGGTGGTCACCGACGATCCGACCGTCGCCTTCAAGGATGCCGACTATGCCCTGCTGGTCGGCGCGCGCCCGCGCAGCAAGGGCATGGAACGCAAGGACCTGCTCGAAGCCAACGGCGCGATCTTCACCGTCCAGGGCAAGGCGCTCAACGACCACGCCAGCCGCAACTGCAAGATCCTGGTGGTGGGCAACCCCGCCAACACCAACGCCCTGATCGCGATGAAGTCGGCGCCGGACCTGCCGAAGAAGAACTTCACCGCCATGCTGCGCCTCGACCACAACCGCGCCCTGTCGCAGCTCGCCGCCAAGTCGGGCAAGCCGGTGGAGTCGATCGAGAAGCTGATCGTCTGGGGCAACCACTCGCCCACCATGTACCCCGATTTCCGCTTCGCGACCGCCGCCGGCCAGCCGCTCAAGCCGCTGATCAACGACGACGCCTGGAACCGCGACACGTTCATTCCCACCGTCGGCAAGCGCGGCGCAGCCATCATCGAAGCCCGCGGACTGTCGTCGGCAGCCTCGGCGGCCAACGCCGCCATCGACCACATGCGCGACTGGGCGCTGGGCACCAACGGCAAGTGGGTGACCATGGGCATCCCGTCCGACGGTTCCTACGGCATTCCCGAGGACGTGATCTATGGCTTCCCCGTCACCTGCGCCAATGGCGAGTACAGCCTGGTGCAAGGACTGGAGATCGACGAATTCAGCCGCGAGCGGATGAAGGCCACGCTCGACGAGCTGCTGGGCGAGCGCGACGGCGTCAAGCACCTGCTGAAGTAGGCCGCGTCGCCGGGGCGCGTCGGCCGATGCGCCCCCCTGCCGGCGGCCGCAGCGATCTGCGCGCTGCCGGTGCAACCAGAGAGGATTCCGCAATGAGCGCAGGACAGCTGTTCCGGCAGGCGGTGCAGGACGAGAAGCCGCTGCAGATCCCGGGCACGATCAATGCAAACCATGCACTGCTCGCCAGGCAGGCGGGCTATCGTGCCATCTATCTCTCCGGCGGCGGCGTCGCCGCGGGTTCGCTTGGCTTGCCCGACCTGGGCATCAGCAATCTCGACGACGTCCTGACGGACGTGCGCCGCATCACCGATGTCTGCGAGCTGCCGTTGCTGGTGGACGTCGATACCGGCTTCGGCGCGTCGGCCTTCAACGTCGCCCGGACTACCCGGAGCCTCATCAAGGCGGGTGCGGCTGCCATGCACATCGAGGACCAGGTCGGCGCCAAGCGCTGCGGCCATCGGCCGAACAAGGAGATCGTCTCGCGGCAGGAGATGGTCGACCGGATCAAGGCCGCCGCCGATGCGCGCACCGATCCTGCGTTCGTGATCATGGCGCGCACCGATGCGCTGGCCGTTGAAGGGCTGGATTCAGCCGTTGATCGCGCCATGGCCTGCGTCGAGGCAGGCGCCGATATGATCTTCCCGGAAGCGATCACCGAGCTCGAGATGTACCGCCGGTTTGCCGATGCGGTCAAGGTTCCCATCCTCGCGAATATCACCGAGTTCGGTCAGACGCCCCTCTTCACCGTGGAGGAACTGGGGAGCGTCAACGTTGCCATGGCTCTCTATCCGCTGTCCGCGTTCCGCGCCATGAACAAGGCCGCCCAGACCGTCTATCAATCGCTGCGCCAGAAAGGCACGCAGGCCGACGTCGTTTCGACGATGCAGACCCGCGCCGAGCTGTACGACGCGATCGGCTACTGGGAATACGAACGCAAGCTCGACGCGCTCTTTTCGCAACAGAAGTAGCGCATCCGATACAGCACGAGGAGAATCACGCATGGCGACATCCCGCAGGTCAGCACCCAAGACAGCATTGCCGAATCCATCTCCCGAAGCCGCCGCAACCGGCGGCGCGGCCGCCGGCAATCCCGGCGCCGACGGTCAGCCCGGCGGCTTCAAGCCCAAGAAATCGGTCGCCCTGTCCGGGGTCGCGGCCGGCAACACCGCCCTCTGCACCGTCGGACGCACCGGCAACGACCTGCACTATCGTGGCTACGACATCCTGGACCTGGCGGAGAGGGCCGACTTCGAGGAAGTCGCCTACCTGCTGGTGCACGGCAAGCTGCCCAATCGCGCCGAGCTCGCCGGCTACCGCGCCAAGCTGCGCGCCTGGCGCGGTGTCCCGGCTGCGGTCCGGGTCACGCTGGAATCGCTGCCGGCCAGCACCCATCCGATGGATGTGATGCGCACCGCGGTCTCGGCGCTTGGCTGCCAGCTGCCGGAGAGCGCCGACCACAATGCCGCCGGCGCGCGGGACATCGCCGACCGCCTGATGGCCAGCCTCGGTTCGATGCTGCTCTACTGGTATCACTACAGTCACAACGGCCGACGCATCGAGGTCGAATCCGACGAGGACTCGATCGCCGGGCACTTCCTGCACCTGTTGCACGGTCGCAAGCCGCCCGAAGCCTGGACCCGGGCGATGCACACGTCGCTGAACCTCTACGCCGAGCACGAGTTCAACGCCTCCACCTTCGCCGCGCGCGTCATCGCCGGCACCGGCTCGGACATGTACTCCGCGATCACCGGCGCCATCGGCGCCCTGCGCGGACCGAAGCATGGCGGTGCCAACGAGGTGGCCTTCGAAGTCCAGCAGCGCTATCGCGATCCGGCCGAGGCCGAGGCCGACATCCGCCGCCGGGTGGCGAACAAGGAAGTCATCATCGGCTTCGGCCATCCGGTCTACACCATCAGCGACCCGCGCAACCAGGTCATCAAGGGCGTCGCCAAGAAGCTCTCCAAGGCGGCCAGTGACATGCAGATGTTCGACATCGCCGAACGCCTCGAGCAGGTGATGTGGGACGTCAAGAAGATGTTCCCGAACCTCGACTGGTTCTCGGCCGTCAGCTACTACGCGATGGGCGTGCCCACCGCGATGTTCACGCCGCTGTTCGTCATCGCCCGCACGGCCGGCTGGTCGGCGCATGTGATGGAGCAGCGGGTGGACAACAAGATCATCCGTCCGAGCGCCAACTATGTCGGCCCGGAGAACCTCAAGTTCCAGCCTCTCAAGGACCGCTGATGAGCATGAAGGGTGCTCCAGCGGTGTTCGCGGCCCCAGCCGTCTTCGGCCTGTCGTCAGGTGACGCAGCCAGGACACCCAAAGGAGTATCCCTCATGTCCCGTTCCGTTCCGTCCTTTCCGTCCCGCGGTCCGTTGCCGCTTCTCTCCGCGGCCGGTTCGGCCGTCGGCGCGCTGCTCGGCAGTGCGGCCCTGGTCGCCTTCCTGACGCTGGGCGCGCCGGTCGCCGCCCAGGCCGAGTCCGCAGCGCCGGCGAAGCCCGCGCCCGCCAAGGCCGGCTCCGCGGCTCCGGCCTCCGCCAAGCAGGCCAGCGCCTCCAAGGATGCCGCTGCCGTCAAGAAGGCGAGCAACCCCCCGGCCAAGAAGTCCGCCAAGAAGGCGGAACCGCAGCCTGAGCCGGAAGTCGAGATCGCTGCCGCCGACGAGCAGCAGCTGGCAGCGGCCAAGGAAGTGCTCCTGGGCGAGAGCGGCTGCGAGTTCAACCAGAAGATCCAGGTCGACGCCAATGCGCAGCATCCGGGCTACGTCGACATGAGCTTCAACAAGAAGAAGTACACGATGAAGCCGATCCTCTCGCCCACCGGCGCGCTGCGCCTGGAGGACGTGCGGAGCGAGGCCCTGATGATCCAGATCGCCAGCAAGACGATGGTGATGAACCAGAAGACCGGCCAGCGCCTGGTCGACAACTGCGTGCATGCCGACCAGCGCACGGTGTCGGCGGATTCGGGGCCGGCGGTCCTGTTGAAGTAGGCAGCAAAGTAGCAGTCGGGCAGGCGGCAGCCGCCGGTGCAGGAGCCGGCGGGGCCGGGATGCCCGACCAAGATCATTGATCGCGGCGGGACCGGTGGAACGGTCGACGCCGCGACGCTTTTTGACCGATCAGCAACCGGGAGATTCTCCGCATGTCCAGCCACATCTCGAACGTCCGCCCCGCGCCCGACAAGGTTCTCGTCGACATCGTCGACTATGTCGTCAAGTACAAGGTCAGCAGCAAGCTCGCCTACGAGACGGCGCGCAACTGCCTGATCGACACGCTCGGCTGCGGTCTCGAGGCGCTCGAGTATCCCGCCTGCACCAAGCTGCTCGGCCCGATCGTGCCCGGCACGGTGGTTCCCAACGGGGCCAAGGTGCCCGGCACCCAGTTCCAGCTCGATCCGGTGCAGGCTGCCTTCAACATCGGCGCCATGATCCGCTGGCTGGATTTCAACGATACCTGGCTCGCGGCCGAATGGGGGCATCCGTCGGACAACCTCGGTGGCATCCTCGCCACCGCCGACTGGCTCAGCCGCAACGCCGTCGCCAGCGGCAGGCAGCCGCTGCTGATGCGCGACGTCCTGACGGCGATGATCAAGGCGCACGAGATCCAGGGCTGCATCGCGCTGGAGAATTCGTTCAACCGGGTCGGGCTCGATCACGTGGTGCTGGTGAAGGTGGCCTCCACCGCCGTGGTCGCGCAGATGCTGGGGCTGTCGCGTGACGAGATCATCAACGCGGTGTCGCTGGCCTGGGTGGACGGGCAGTCGCTGCGCACCTATCGCCACACGCCCAACACCGGCTCGAGGAAGTCATGGGCAGCCGGCGACGCTACGTCGCGCGCGGTGCGGCTGGCGTTGATCGCGAAGACCGGCGAGATGGGCTATCCGTCGGTGCTGACGGCCAAGACCTGGGGCTTCTACGACGTGCTCTTCAAGGGCAAGCCGTTCGAATTCCAGCGGCCCTACGGCAGCTACGTGATGGAGAACGTGCTGTTCAAGATCTCGTTCCCGGCGGAGTTCCACTCCCAGACCGCGGTGGAGTGCGCCATGCAGATCCACCACCAGATGAAGAAGCTGGGCAAGACCGAGGCCGACGTCAAGCGGATCACGATCCGCACCCACGAGGCCTGCATCCGGATCATCGACAAGAAGGGCCCGCTGGCCAACCCGGCGGACCGCGATCACTGCATCCAGTACATGGTGGCGGTGCCGATCATCTTCGGCCGGCTCACCGCCGAGGACTACGAGGATTCGGTCGCTGCCGATCCGCGCATCGACAAGCTGCGCGACCGGATCGTCTGCGTCGAGGACAAGGACTTCACCGCCGACTACCATGATCCCAAGCTGCGCTCGATCGCCAATGCCCTGACGGTGGAATTCACCGATGGCAAGAAGTTGCAGGAGGTGGTCTGCGAGTACCCCATCGGCCACAAGCGGCGCCGCAAGGAAGGCATCCCGCTGCTGGAGGCGAAGTTCCGGACCAACCTGGCCCGTCGCTTCCCCGCCAAGCAGCAGGAGGCGATCGCCGCCGTCTCGCTCGACCAGCAGGCGCTGGAGGCGATGCCGGTGCACGAGTACGTCGACCTCTACGTGATCTGACGCCCGTCGCGATGATCCCGACCGCTGCCCTGCCCGCCTCGCTTGCCGTGACGTCGACCGCCGCCTTCCCGGCCGCGGTGGCCTCCCCGGCCTCGGCGGCAGCCTCGCTGCCGTGGCGGGCGGCGACAGCGCGCGGCGTGCTGGCGGCACTGCTCGCATC
>JAEZQX010000518.1 GCA_023441105.1 Pseudomonadota bacterium
CGTGCCGCCAGCGTCTGCGCGACGCAGTCGGCGGCACGCCGCATGGCCCAGTGGATCATGGCGACCAACGCCACCGCCGCGGCCGCCGAGCCGGTCGACTGCCACAGCGGCATCTGCTGCCACGCCAGCGCCAGCAGGTCCGGGATGTGCCGGCCGTCCCAGTACAGGTTGATCGGCCGGCCGAACAGCGCCGGCATGGTGACCTCGGCGTAGCGGCACAACGCCAGGAAGGTGAAGGCGACCGCCACCAGCGTCACCAGGCGGGCACGCCGGCGCGGCGCCAGCGCGGCGGCAACCAGCAGCAGGCCGAAGAGGGCAAGGAACTCGAGCGACAGCGCGAGCGATGGCACGATGGCCGGCGTCGGCCAGAGGTTGTCGAAGGTCAGCGCGGCGTTGAGGAACGCCGCGGCCAGCGCCAGCTGCAGCAGTTGCAGCCAGGGCCGCCGGGGCAGTCCCGCTTCAGACGGCCGCATCATCACCGGCCGCCGGCGGCAGGTGGCGACGCCGGTACAGCCAGGCGATGTCGACGGCGAACGACCAGCTCACCATGGCCACCGCGGCCATCGCGGCGGCGGTGCGCATGCCGTCCGGCAGGATCGGTGCCACGCAGGAGATCAGCGCGATCAGTTGCAGCACGCAGATCGTCTTGCGCCGGCGGCTCGGCGGCAACGGCTGGTCCAGCCAGGGCCAGGCCTTGCCGGCGGCGACGAAGACGTAGCGCATCAGGCCGGCCGCCAGGATCCAGGCGCCGGCGCGGCCGGATTCCCAGGCGAGCAGCGACAGCACCAGCACCAGCAGCGCGTCGGTCTCCATGTCGAAACGCGCGCCGAAGCGGCTTTCGGTGCGGCGTAGCCGCGCGAGCCAGCCGTCGACGCCGTCGAGGGTCAGCGCGAAGATGGCCACCGCGGTGACGATCAGCGCGTGGTGGCTCCATTGCTCGCCATAGAGCGATGCCAGCAGGCAGACGATGGCGGCGCGCACCAGGGTGACGGTGTTGGCCGAGCCGAAGCGGGTGTGCGGGCGATGGAGGGGCAGGCAGGCAAGCAGCGGCAGCAGGAGCAGCAGGTAGCCGCCCATCGCCTTGTAGAAGTAGAGGTGGCCGGCGGCAGGCATGAGCTCGGCGAGCGAAGCCGCGCCGAGCAGCAGCGCCGCGCCGACGCCGACGAAATTCAGCGCGGCGCTGAGCGCCAGGCGCCGCGCGCCCGGCAGCGACCCGTTGAGCATCGCAGGCATCGGGTCGTCGGGCGTGTCGTTCATGGATCCGTGGGAAGGGGCGGCGTGGCGCGATCAGGCCGTCGCGCGGTTGCGTAATCGGCTCGGGGAATCCTACGCGAGTCGGCGCCGGCATGCCATAGAATGACCCGGCATCGGCGCTGGCCAAGAGGTGGCGAACGGTTAAAGCAATGCCGCCGCCGATGTCGAGACAGGAGCCTCGTTGTCCTCAGTGCAGATCCCCCGTTTCGCGCGCGCGTTCTGGAGCAGCGGACGCGGCACCGGCGAGATCCGTTCCGCGCCGCTGCCGGCTGGCGGCAAGGACCAGGTCCTGGTTCGCACCCTTCACTCCGCCGTCAGCCGCGGCACCGAGTCGCTGGTGTTCCGGGGGGCGGTGCCGCCGACGGAGCACGAGCGGATGCGTGCGCCCTTCCAGGAAGGGTCCTTCGACGGGCCGGTGAAGTACGGCTACAGCAACGTCGGGATCGTCGAAGGCGGTCCGCCGGAGCTGCTGGGCCGGCCGGTGTTCTGCCTCTATCCGCACCAGACCCGCTACCTGGTGCCGGTCTCGGCAGTCCACCCGCTGCCACGCGACGTGCCGCCGTCGCGAGCGGTGCTTGCCGCCAACGTGGAGACCGCGATCAACGGCCTCTGGGATGCGGCGCCGAGGATCGGCGATCGCATCGCGGTGGTGGGCGGCGGCGTGGTCGGGCTGCTGGTCGCCTGGCTGGCGGCCGGCATTCCCGGTTGTGCGGTGGAGGTGATCGACACCAACCCCGCGCGCGCGAGCGTAGCGGCGGCGCTTGGCGCCAGCTTCGCCGACAGCGGCAGCGCCACGCCCGATGCCGACCTGGTGATCCACGCGAGCGGCAATCCCGCTGGGTTGCCGCTCGCGCTCGCGCTTGCCGGCGCCGAGGCGACGGTGCTGGAGATGAGCTGGTACGGCGATCGGCCGGTGACCTTGCCGCTGGGGGCGGCCTTCCATTCGCGGCGGCTGGCCCTGCGATCGTCGCAGGTGGGCTCGATTGCGCTGGCGCAGCGTGCCCGCTGGTCGCATGCCCGGCGCATGAGCCTGGCGCTCGGACTGCTTGCCGATCCGCGGCTCGACCTGCTGATCACCGGCGATACGCCGTTCGAGGACTTGCCGGCACTGATGGCGAGGCTGGCGGCCGGGGAACCGGCGCTTCGCGATGCGCTCTGCGAACGCATCGGCTACTCCCACGCATCCGGGGCAGAAGCGTAAAATCGCGCGCTTCAGAGGGTCGTCCAGGCGCCGCCGCCGGCGCCAGGTGAACGGACATCCGCCGCCAGATGGATGCATGCTGCCTGATGGTGGACGATGACGCCGATCTGCGGCTGCTCGTCCAAGGGTACCTGGACCGGTTCGGCATCGAGGTCGTCGGCGTCCCCGACGCTGCGACGATGGACCGGGCGTTGCGATTGCGCCCGTTCGATCTGATCCTGCTCGACGTCATGCTGCCGGATGAGGACGGCCTGCTGGTCTGCAAGCGGCTGCGGCAGGTGTCGGGCATGCCGATCATCATGCTGACCGCGCGCAACGACCTGATGCACCGCGTGCTGGGCCTCGACCTTGGCGCCGACGACTATCTCGGCAAGCCCTTCGATCCGTGTGAGCTGCTGGCCCGCATCAACGCGGTCCTGCGACGGATCCGCATCGGCCGCCGCAAGGACGCGGCGAGTTGCGTCTCCTTCGCCGGCTGGACGTTCGATCGCCTCCAGCGCCGCCTGCTCGATCCCGGCGGCACCGCAGTCGAGCTTTCGAATGTCGAATGCCGCCTGCTGTCGACGTTCATCGACAACGCCGGCCGGCTGCTGACGCGTGACCAGCTCCTCGACCTGGCGCGCGGCCGGGGCATCGAGGCAGTCGACCGCAGCGTCGACCTGTCGGTCTCGCGACTGCGACAGAAGCTTGGCGATTCCTCGCGCGATGCGCGCATCATCCGCACCGTTCGCGGCCAGGGCTACGTCTTCGCCGCCGCCGTCGCCGCCTGAAGCGCCGCGACGCCCCGGCGCCGCGG
>JAEZQX010000033.1 GCA_023441105.1 Pseudomonadota bacterium
CCGCAGGCCGGCGCGAGCAGATCGTCCAGCGGCTCACCGGGCTCGCCGCGCGGCTGTCGGGATTGGCGGCGCGCGACCTGCCGCCGGGCACGCCATTCGTGCAGCTCGGTTTCGACTCGCTGTTCCTCGCCGAGCTCGCCACTGCCTGCACGGCGGAGTTCGGCATCAAGATCACCATGCGTCAGCTGCTGCAGGACGACACCGGCATCGGCGCGCTCGCGGATCGACTCGATAGCGCCCTGCCCTTGCCGGCCACCGCATCGGTCGCGTCCGCGGCGCCCATTGCAGTCGCGCCCATCGTCGCGACCGCCGCCAGCGAGGATGCTGCCGCCATCGACGATGCTGCCGCCACGCCGGACGAAGCACCGACGCAAGTGCTGCCGATGACGCCGGGGCAGCGCGAGCTCTGGTCGGCCTCGCAGATGAGCGAGCTGGCATCCTGCGCCTTCAACGAATCGGACATCTTCCGGATCACCGGTCGGCTCGATGCCGACTGCCTGTGCGCCGCCATCGAACTGGCGGTCGCGCGCCACGAGGCATTCCGGCTGCGCTTCGATGCCGACGGCCTCGCCCAGCGGCTCGATCCGCAGGCCGACTGCCCGGTCAGGCGATTGGACTTCACGGCGGGGGCGCAGGCCGAGCAGCAGCTTGCGGCGCTGATCGACGCACAGGCACTGGAACCCTTCGATCTCGTCGCCGGCCCGACCGCGAGAATCCAACTGGCGAGGATGTCGGCGGACTGCCACGTCCTGCTGATGTACTTCCATCACATCGTCTTCGACGGCTATTCGGGCGGCTTGCTGATGCGCGAGATCGCCGCGGCCTACCAGGCGCTGCGCCGCGGCCAGCCGGTCCCGGCAGCGCTTGCCCGGCCCTACGGCAGCTATGTCCGCTGCCTGCAGCAACGGATCGCGGACCGGCGCGCGCAGGAGGCGCTCGACTGGTGGCAGGCGGCCATCGGCCAGTCGCCGCCGCAGCCCCTGGAGCTGCCGACGGATCGGCCGCGGCGCGCGACCCGCGGCCATGCCGGCGCCACGGTTCATCGCGAGTTCGCGCCGGCCCTGCTGGAGGACTTGCGCGCGCTGGCACGCGCCCGGTCGGTCACCCTGTTCAACCTGCTGCTCGCCGGCTTCAGCGCACTGCTTTCGCGACTGAGCATGCAGGACGACGTGGTCATCGCCATTCCCGCCGCCGGCCAGGCGCATCTCGATGTCGAGGCCGTGGGCTATTGCGTCAACGCGTTGCCGATCCGCACGCAGCCATTGCCTTCCCTGCCCTTCTCCAGCCTGCTCTCGCAGACCCAGCAGGGCGTGCTCGATGCGCTGGACCACCAGGACGTCGGCATCGGTGAGATCGCGCGAGCGCTGCGGCTCGGCAGCAGCCCGGACCGGCTGCCGCTTGCGGAGGTGATGTTCAACTTCAGCGCCTTCCTCGCCGGCTTCGAGCTCGAGGGTTGCCATGTCGTCGCCCATGAGAACCGCCGGCGCGCGACGTTCTACGACCTCTTCCTGCACATCGTCGAATCGGACGGCCGGCTGATCCTCGACTGCGACCATGCAACCGCGCTGTACGACGGCGAGACCATCGGGCGCTGGCTCGACCATTACCAGGCGCTGCTGGAAGCCGCGGTGGCCGACCCCGACTGCGAGATCGGCGAGCTGCCGCTGCTGTCGCAGGACCAGCAGGCGGCGCTCATCGAAGCCTGGAGCGAGGAATGATGAACGACCAAGGTGAAGTCATGGCGTCACCGGCACCGGCTGGCGCGCCGGAAAGGCCGAAGCCGGCCGCGCGGGTGAAGGTCGAGCGTTCGCTCCTCGACGGCCGGGTCGACGATCTCGTGTGGCAGCAGGCCGGCCGCACCCCGGACGCGGTCGCCGCCGTCTTCGAGGACGAGGCGATCAGCTATGCGGAGCTGACGATGCGTGCCGGGCAGCTCGCGAGCCGCCTGTGCCGCCAGGGCATCGCGCCGGGCGCGCTGGTCGGCATCCATCTCGAACGCTCGCTCGACATGCTGGTCGCGATGCTCGCGGTGCTGCGTGCCGGCGCCGCCTACGTTCCGCTCGATCCGGCATTTCCGCCCGAGCGGCTGCGCTACATGGTCGAGGATTCCCATCCCGGCGTGGTGATCGTCGCTGCCGCTGCCGTCGATCCGCCGGTGCTCGCCGCGCCGCTGCTGGCGATCGACGCACCCGATGCGGCGATGGCCGACCCGGCGCCGCCCGGCGCAGTGCCGGGCGCGGCCGATGCGCTGGCCTATGTCCTCTATACGTCCGGATCGACCGGCCGCCCCAAGGGCGTCGCCGTGTCGCATCGCAACCTCGTCAACCTGCTGCTGAGCATGGCGCAGGAACCGGGCCTCGCAGCCGATGACGTGTTGCTCGCCATCACCACGCTGTCGTTCGACATCGCCGCGCTCGAGCTGCTGCTGCCGTTGCTGGTCGGGGCACGGGTGGTCATCGCGGCGGCCGGCGATTCGGCCGACGGCGAGCGCCTGCAGGCGCTGTTGCGGCGCCATCGCGTCAGCGTGATGCAGGCGACGCCCACCGTCTGGCGCCTGCTGGTCGACAGCGGCTGGAGCGGCGGCACCGGCTTCAAGGCGCTGTGCGGCGGCGAGGCGTTGCCGGCCGACCTGTCGCAGGCGCTGGCGCAGCGCTGCGAGCTGTGGAACATGTACGGGCCGACCGAGACCACGGTCTGGTCGAGCTGCCATCGCGTGCCGCCGTCGGGGTGGCCGGTGCTGGTTGGCCGCCCCATCGCCAACACCCGCATCTACGTGCTCGACAAGGCGCTGCATCCGTTGCCGGCGGGCGTGCCCGGCGAGATCTGGATCGCCGGCGCCGGCGTCGCACGCGGCTACCTCGGCCGCGACGAGCTGACCGCCGAGCGGTTCCTGCCGGATCCGTTTCGTCCCGGCAGCGATGAACGCATGTATCGCACCGGCGACCTGGGCCGCTATCTCGCGGACGGCAACCTCGAATGCCGCGGCCGCATCGACAGCCAGGTGAAGGTGCGAGGCTTCAGGATCGAGCTCGGCGAGGTCGAAGCGGCATTGGCGTCGCATCCGGGCGTGGCGGCGGCCGTTGTGGATGCGGTGGCCCGCGCGCCCGGTGACGTCCGGCTCGCCGCCTGGTTGCGATGCAGGGACGGCGGCGACGTGCCACCGGCGGGCGTGCGCGAGCATGTCGCGGCGATGCTGCCGGCCTACATGGTGCCGCAGCACTTCATGGCGGTGGCATCGTTTCCGCTCCTGCCCAACGGCAAACTCGATCGCGCCAGCCTGCCGCAGCCTCGCTGGGATGCCGCGACGGCGGTCGAAGGGAGCGCCGGCGGCGAGCGCGCGCTGCCGGAGACCGCCGAGGAGACCGCGCTGGCGGCAATCTGGTGCCGCCTGCTCGGTGTCGAGCGGGTCGACGCCGATGCCAACTTCTTCGACCTCGGCGGTCACTCCCTGCTGGTCACGCAGGCGGTCGCCGAAGCGCGGCAACGGTTCGGCGTGCGGCTGCATCCGGCTCGTTTCGCGGTCGAGACGCTGGCCCAGCTCGCCGCATCGCTCGCATCGGCCGCACCCGCAGCCGCAGGATCCGGACCGCAGGCCGCGGGACCCGATCCGCAGCGGCGGCAGTCGCGCGACCAGCCGGCCCGCCCGCTATCGGCGCCGCCCTCCGACAGCCTGTTGGTGCGCCTGCGGCGGCGCCTGGCGGGCGCCTAGCAC